>JAFDDH010000159.1 GCA_019310975.1 Deltaproteobacteria bacterium
CTGTGCTTTCAAGACGTCGCAGTTGCAAGGCCTCGACTCCAGAATGTCTCAGAACGCAGCTGGGCGGGAGTTCACGGGGCTGGAATCGCTCAGCTGGAACTGAGTTGCGAGCTCCCGAGACGTCGCAGGATGTCGATCGCGGCGCGCGCAATCGATGGGCGATGCAATAATTCGTAATATAAATCAACTATTTAGGTCGATCACCGAGCTGCGGCGGCCCCTCGCAAAAAGAACACTGGACAACAATATTATTATATTGGTAATTTATGATCTTCAGCAATCCCCGCGCCCGAGGAGCCCACCATGGAGTTTGATCCCTACTCGAATGAGTTCTTCAACGATCCGTTCGACATCTACCGACAGCTGCGCGAACACGCCCCCGTCTACCACAACGAGAAGCGCAACTTCTACGCACTCTCTCGTTTTCACGATGTACTCGACGCATCGGTGGACCACAGGACCTTCAGTTCTGCCAAAGGCATCTTGATCGAGGATCTACCGCCGGAAGCCCTCGAAGCCAGGCCCATGATGATCATGATGGACCCGCCTCGCGCGACCCGGCTGCGCAAGCTGGTCAGCAAGGCCTTCACGGCGCGCAAGAGCGTGGCGTTCGAACCCGAAATCCGGGAGCGCGCGCGCCGCCTCGTGGGTGAAATCGTCGATCGCGGCTCCTGCGACTTCGTAAAGGACTACGCCGCCCTGCTTCCGATGGAGGTCATCAGCTCCCTGCTCGGTGTACCCGATGAGGACCGCAACGAGGTGCGCCTGCGGGCCGATGCCTCGTTGACTCGCGACGCCGGCAGCCCGAGCCTGCCCCCGGCGGCCTTGCAGGCGATGGCCGAGATGAACGCCTACTTCACCGATTTGATCGACGAGCGCCGCAAACGCCCGAAAGAGGATCTGATCAGCCAGCTGATCGCGGCGGAGCTGACGGAGGAAGACGGCAGCCGGCGAAAGCTCACCGAGCCCGAGCTGCTCGGGTTCGTGGGCCTGGTGGCGGGCGGCGGGAACGAGACCACGACCAAGCTTCTGGGCAGCGCAGCCGTGCTCTTCTGGCGCCACCAGGATGTGCGTGCGGCGATGGTGCGCGATCCCTCCCGCATTCCCGACGCCTGCGAAGAGGCGCTGCGCTATTGGCCGCCTTCTCACATCCAGGGACGCTCGGCGACCCGCGACGTCGAGCTCCACGGCTGCGTGATTCCCAAGGACTCCCGGGTTCTGCTTCTCACCGGTTCGGCCTGCCGCGACGAGCGCGAATTCGAGAATCCGGATCGCTTCGACATGAATAGAAAGATCGCGATCCAGATCGCCCTTGGACACGGTGTCCACAAATGCCTGGGCTCCTATCTGGCACGCCTCGAGACACGCGTCGCCTTCGAGGAGTTCTTCGCCCGCATCCCCGAGTACGAGGTCGACGAAGAGAAGTGCGAGCGGGTCCACATGACCAATGTGGCCGGCTATTCCTCGGTTCCGATCCGCTACTAGCCTGGATGACTCGCTCCCATCGATCGCAATGAAGAACACGAAGAGGAAGGAAATACCGTGAAGATCATCGTCGATTCCGATCTCTGTGAGGCCAATGCCATCTGACAGACGAGCCGCCCCGAGCTGTTCCGGGTAGACGAAGACGACACATCGACGCTGGTCATCGCCAAAATCCCGGAGGCTGCACGCAAAGCTCGCGGAGGCTCGGCGTCTCTGCACGCGCCAGGCCTTCGAGCTCGAGAACTGAGGAGAGAGACCATTCCCGATTCCAGTACCTTGGACGCGGATCAGCCGCAGACGAAGCAGGCGAGTCGCAGTGCGCAGACGCGGGCTCGCATCGTCGCCGCGGCCGTGGCTTGTGTCGACGCGGACGGCTTTCCGGGGATGACCTTCCAGCGGGTCGCCCGGGAGGCGGGCGTGACCGTGGGTGCCGTGCAGCACTACTTCGCGTCGAAGAAGGAGATGCTGAATGCCGTGCTCGAGAACTCCTTTCAGCACTTCACGCGATGTCTTGGCGACTTGCCGGCGGAGGGGCTGCCCGACCTGCCGCTCGACGAGCGCATCTCGATCTTCGTCGATCGGGCATGGCTTCATTGCAGCAGCCCCGCCTATCAATCGACCATTCAGATCCTGTTGGCAATCCGAAGCGACATCCGCGGGAGCCGCGAGCACTGGAGCAATTCGCCGCTGATCGATACGGCCGCCCAGGCCCAGGAGCTGTGGAGATCGATCTTCCACGATCTCGCGATCAGCGACGAGGATCACACACAGTTGTTCGGATTCGTGGTCTCCACGCTCAGCGCCATCGCCATCGCGGACCGCCTTGCACCGAACTCAGCGGGGCTGGAGACCCAACTCACCTATTTGAAGGTCCTCGTGCAGACGATCTTCGAGAAAGCCCCGGAACGGGTCAAAGGAGCCTCGTTCGGAGCATAGGAGGACCCAGGACTCGCCAGGGTCACTCGCATCCAGACTGCATAACGATTCCGTAATGAGTTAGGTCTGACGGGTTGTTCTACGCCGACAGACGTTCATCCCGAGTATCACTAACGGGCCGGCCGGAGCATCGGGGTGATGACCGGAAAGGAGTCGCCCCCGACCTGCCCGAGCACCCGAAAGCCATGGCGCTCGTAGAGGGGAATATTTTCGGGCCGGGAGGATTCCAGGTAGGCGGGGAGATGGTCCTCGTCGCATTTCGCCAACGCGTGGCGGAGCAGCGCCGACCCGATCCCCCGGCCCTGCTGGGCGGGGTCGACGCCGATCATGGGGAGGTACCAATGCGGCTCCTCGATGTGGTAGTCCTCCATTCCCTTCAAGACCGAAAAGGCGTCGCCCGCGATGTCGGGGTCCAGCGCTTCGGCCACGACCGCCCCGATCCGCTCGTTGTCGGCGTGCACGCCCGGTGGCAGCCACATCGCTGCCCCGCTGAACTCCCCCGCCACGTGCGCAGTCCCATGTTCGAAGGCCGCGCCACCAAAGGCCTCGGCGAAAGCGGGGAAATGCTCCAGGTAGGCCTGTGGATCGGGAAAAAGGAAACGCATGGGAGGATCCGCCGCAAAGGCCAGGACCTCCACGGCGATGACCCGTTCCAGTTCATCCGAAGAAGCCTCACGAACGACGGCTGAGTCCACAGCTCTCCCCTCGCTTTGCACCGGCGCCAGCGCCAGGCGGCGAGCGAGAGGGTAACCCCGCGCCTCGAGAAGTCCCAGCCGTAGCGAATATGGGGGTCAAATGTGATGGGCTGGATCGGGCTTCCCCTCGGAACGTTCTCACTCTCGATCGGAAGCATCGACCTCGGCCTGGCCGTGGACGACATCCTGATGGCCCCGCGTCGATGGCGCTGTTGATCCGCTTCAGGCAATGCCACGCAAGGAGTGGCGTGCGCGCTGATTGCTAGGAACGCAGCGCGTCGAACTCGGCGCGGATCCCTTCGATCAGGATCCGAAGGCCCAGGCGGAAGTGCGCATCGTCGAGCCACGGGGTGTTCTCGAAGGACTGGAGCTGGGTCAGAGTCGGAGAGGCGAGCGGATCGAGCCCTGCGACGAGGGGATCGGCCTGCTCGTCCACGCTGCCCTTGGGATGTTCGTCGACCAGGCGGTGCTCGAGCAGCACGAAGCCCCCGGTGTAGGTGGAGCAGATGCTATGGACCTGCGACGCCTGCTCGGCTGAGAGTCCCGCTCGCACGAGCACCAATTTCTCGTCTTCGAGCCGCTGGACCAGGGTCCTTGCCACCGCCGGCGGCGAGAACAGAAAGCGAGGGTGGTGGGCGAACAGCTCCAGAAAAACCGGCGTCCTCCGCGCCTCGTCGCGAAACGCCCGGAAATAGACCTCGAACTCTTCGTCCCACGGCCGGTTGCTCACGGCGGGAAGCCGGGCGCAGAGCTCGTTCGTGACGTGCTCGACCAGCGCGACCAACAGCTCGTCCTTGCTGCGAAAATACCAGTAGATACTGGTGACGCCGGAGCCGAGGTGGCGCGCCAGACCGGGCATGCTGAGGGGGCGCAAGCCGTGCCGCTCGATCAACTCGCTGGCTCCGGCGAGGATTTCCTCGCGGCTGAGCGAGCCGCGCGCTCGCCGGACCCGCTTGCCCTTGGGCTGCGTCGTCGCCATCTCAGCTCGCCCGTGCGCTGGAGAGTTGCGGCATCACGGCCCCGGCCGTGATGAGTCGGCGCTCGCCTTGCGCAAGCAGCCGCGCGCCCTCACCCACGGTGTGGAGGTTGAAGTCTCCGATCTTCACGACTCCCTCGAGTGAGTCTTGTCTGTGTAGGCATTCATACTCTAGTGCAGGTGAGTGGAGACGCTACAGGGCGTCTGTTTCGAGAATTGGAGTCCCGAGCGATCACTGCGGATGGGCGGTCGCATGTGCACCCGCTGCCGTCGGATCACTTCTCGTTGGCGCACGGGTCCAACGCCCGTGTCGATGCTGTGGCGAGGCGTGGACGGGATCACGGCCATCGGCGCGGGCAACCAATGCCGGGCTGGACGCGAACGCGCGGTCGAGCGCGCTCCCGTAACCGGGCCAATGCGCCGCATCCGAAGCCTACTCGTCAGATCAGCACGTTAGCCGTGGTATGAACGAAGAAGGCAACCTGAATTGCCGATCCGCGATGGGATCGGTGCAGTGTGATCCTGCTCGGTCAGGCCGGAGCGAAAGGGTTCCCCATCTCATGGACCGTCGACGCCGCGAGGACGTTCATGTCCTTGTCCAGGGTCTCGAAGAGCTTTCCTTCCGCCGAGTGCAGCGCGAAGAAGACGATCGCGCCCTCTGGGCCACCGCGCTCCATGTGGGCCTCGCCGGCCCGGCTGAATACGTAGGTGCCGGCGGGACGCACCTTGTGGGCACCCTCGCTGCCGTCGTCGTTGATCACGGTGATGTGCTGCTCGCCCTCGATCACGAGGATCGCGGTGTCGGCGACGTGCCGGTGGAAGTGGCAGTGGGAGTTCGCCGGCCACTTCACGATCAAGTCGAGGCGTCCCGCTTCGGGGTCTGCGCCCAGGACCGCCATCTCGTAGTCGCAGAGATAGCCGGCCTCGGGGTCCACAATATGGGTCCACTCGATGCGGCTCGTGTCGAAGTTGAAGTCGATGCTCATGGGGCCTCCTCGTCGCTGCATCCTAGCAAGCCACCCACGACCCGTCAGGACGCCAGTCTGCTGCGCGCCGCAGCGCCGCAGCGGACCGCAACGGGGTCCTTCCCCAGGGCCCCACTTTGACCGACTCAAGGGCGGAGAGCGGACCTCTCTACTCTTCTACTCTTTACTCTAACCCTGGAGATGATCGGACATCTGTACCGTGTGGCGACAGCTCCGGAAACGCGGGCTATCCATCCCATCCTCCGCCGGGCGCAAATTCAGGGATGGGATCCCTCTTCGAGCGAAGCGGAATCCCGCAGATCTCTGAAGCGGAGGGGGCCCGCGAGCGGAGCCGGCCCGCGCGGGAGATCGCACCCCAGACCTGGGAGAGGAGTCCGACCTCCGGGCTCAGCCGCGCGGGGCCAACTTCTTCAGCGGAATGTCGTAGAGCCGGCTCCAGTTCTCGCCGAGGATCTTGACCTTGGAGTCGTAGGGAATCTGGAGCTTGTCGAAGTTCGCCACCGAGTGCGGGTACTTCGAGTCGCCGTGCGGGTAATCGGTCGAGAACACCAGGTTGTCGTCGCCGAACCACTCGATGTACTGGCGTCCCGGCTCCTCGTCGACCTCGAGGGACAGGAAGCAGTTCGACAAGAAGTACTCGGAGGGCTTCTTCGTCAGGTCGGGCGCCTCGACGGCGCCGACCCACTCGTAGTGCTCGTCGAGCCGGTGCATCAACCAGGGAGCCCAGGCACAGTTGCCCTCGAGCAGAGCCGCCCGCAGCTTGGGGAAGCGCTCGAAAACACCGCCCGCGCACAGGCTGACGGCCACCGTCATGATGCCCAGCGGCTGCGAGAAGGTGTGCCACATCATGAGCTGGTCGAAGACCTGGAGCGAGAAGTCGGGCTGCAGCTCGTTCTGACCGCCGCCGTGGAATGCGATGGGTACGTTCAACCGCTCGCACTCCGCCCACAGCGGATCGTAGTCGCGATGATGCCACGGGCGGCGACCGACGGTGCCGGGGGCGAGAAACGCCGTCTTGAACCCGTATTCGGTGACGCAACGCCGCAGCTCCTCGACCGCCGAGCTCACGTCGTGAGGAGCGATCATGGCGGCGCCGAACATCCGATCCGGCGCGACGCTGCAGAAGTCGTGCATCCAGTCGTTGTAACCGCGCGCGATCGCCGCGGCGAAGTCGGGCTCGAGGCCGTCGACGCCCGAGATCTCGACCGTGTCGAGCCCCAACACGAACAGGCCGCGTGACGGGAACATCAGCGCGAGGTCGAGGCCCTCGACGTCCATCGCGGCGAGCTGCGACTTCGCGTCCCAGCCGGCCGCCTCCGAATCCGCATAGGCGGAGTCGTGTTCCGGGCGCCAACCCCGATCGGCGCCGGTGTTCTGCGGTCGCACGGGCCCGGTCTTCAGGAGCACCCGGGACTTCACCATCACGCGCAGATCGCGCTTCATGGACGTGAGCCCCACCGGCGCCGCGTGCCGATAGCGGGGGTCGATGTAGCGCTCCCAGAGGTCCGGGGGCTCGATGACGTGCATGTCGCTGTCTGCGATCGGATTCTCTTCGATGGGCATGATGACCTCCCGGGCGGGTCCTCCCCAACGGAGGCCGCCAGCGTCTCGCACTTCGGCGCGACCTCCCGAGCCTGGCAGGGGCCGCAAGATCGATCAAATGAATAGATTGCATAGGCTATATTCATCGTGTGAATGAACCTCGAACGAAGCTCGCCGCGGTCGACCTGAACCTGCTCGTCGCCCTGGACGCGCTGCTGAGCGAGTCGAACGTGACGCGCGCGGCCCGCCGGGTGGGCCTGTCGCAGCCGGCCATGAGCCACGCGCTGGCGCGCCTTCGCGATCTGCTCGGCGATCCGCTGCTGGTCCGCACCGGCGAAGGCATGCTCCCGACGGCGCGGGGCGAAGGGCTCGCGGCGCCGGTGCGCCGCATCCTCGAGGACATCGACCGCACGCTCGCACCCGACGAGACCTTCGAGCCCGAGCGCTGCTCGGACACCTTCCGGATCTCCATCGAGGGCGGAACGCTGCCCTTCGTCGTCCGGCGGCTGCGCCGCGAGTCGCCGGACGCGAAGCTCGAGATCTCCCCCCGCGACGCCGGCCTGCAGTGGGACGCACTCCGGCGGGGCGAGGTCGATCTGGCCTTCTCGACGTCGCCGAGCTGTCCGCCGGGCTTCCATGCCGAGCCCGTCTTCGAGCTCCCCTACGTCTGTCTGGTGCGCAGCGATCACAGCGAAGTCGGCCGCCGCATGACACTGCGCCGGTTCGCGCGCCTGGGCCACATCGCGATCTCGCGCGCGCCCATCGCGGACGAGGAGCTCGACCGCCTGCTCGAGGCGCGTTCGCTGAAGCGCCGCGTGGTGGTGCACGTGCCCTCTCTCCTGGCGGTGCCGTGGCTGGTGGCGAGCAGCGATCTCGTGGCCACCGTGCCGATGCCCCTGGGACACACGAGCCCTCACCGCATTCCGATCCGGGCGCTCAAACCGCCGCTGCCGCTCGAACCCCAGGCGGTATGGCTGGCTTGGCACGAGCGCGGCCACCGCAGCCCGGCGCAGCGCTGGTTCCGCGACATGGTGCGGCGCGCCTGTCGCGACGCGATGCCGCGCGGGTAGCGCGATCGTCGCAGCGGCCTCGGACGGGGAGATGTCTCGTCCTACACCATACAGTGTGGTAGATCGCGGCCCCAGACCCGGGCGATGTCGTCCGTTCTCGTTCCAGCCCGACCAGATTCGAGACACAACGACGCAGAAGGTCCGGTCGCGTCGATCGGCCCGAACACTCATGACTGCTTCTGGCTGGCCGGGTTGGCGACGAGCCGCTGATCGCGCAGCGCGGCCCGTCGGACTTTGCCGGCATCGTCGCGCAGCGGCTGGTGCACGAGCTCGAAGGTCCTCGGAATCTTGAAGCTGGCGGTGTGCTCCCGCAAATGGCTCTGGAGATCGTCGTCGGACACGAAACGATCCTCCGCGATATCGACGATGGCATGCACTCGTTGGCCGAGATCGTCGTCGGGCAATCCGATCACGACCGCTGAGCGAACGATCGGATGTGCTTCGAGGGCTCCCTCGACTTCGGCGGGATAGATGTTGGCCCCACCGCTGACGATCATGTCGGTGCGCCGGTCGGACAGGTACACGTAGCCGTCCTCACCGATGTGTCCGAGGTCGCCGTAGCTCCGCCACCCGTCGCGGTCATGGTCGTCGGCTCCGATGTAACGGTGCTGCTCGTCGGCGGGAGCTTGGAAGTACAGCTCTCCCAGCGTACCGGCCGCGACCTCGTTGCCATCCTCATCGAGTACACGCAGGTCGTCGTGTGCCTTTCCCACGGACCCGGGGTGGGCGAGGGCCTCGAGACCCGTGATGAGGAGCCCGCCCTGCTCCTCGGTGCCGCCGTAGCCTTCGAGAATCTTCTCCGGACCCATCCAGCGGATCCACTCCTGCTTGAGCCAGGGAGCCCACGGCGCGCCCGTACTCATCACGATCCGCAGGCTGGACAGATCGAAGCGGTTGCGTACGTCCTCGTCCAGACGCCAGATGCGATGGGTCATCGTCGGGACAAAGTAGGTCCACGTCACGTGGTGTCGCTCGATGAGGGCGAGCGTCTCCTCGGGGTCGAAGTGCGGCATGACCACGACCTTGCCACCGACGAAGAGCCCGCCGGTCGAGAAGATGAACGGGCCCTGGTGGTACATCGGGCCAGGCACCAGGACGATGTCACCGGGCAGGATCGTGTACTGAGGCTGCGCCGGATCGACGACCGCCGGGCGGCCGGCGACGATCAACTTCGGCCGTCCGGTACTGCCACCAGACCCGATCGCCTTCCAGGGCTGTTTCGGTTCGGCGCGGGGGAGCGGTGCGTCGCCGGCGCCGGTGGGATGGAAGTCTGCTGGGATGCGCGTCCAGGCCCCCGTGGATCGAGCATCGAGTCCGACGACGAGCGTCGGTCGAGCGAGCTTCAACATGTCCTCGCGCTCGATCTCCGGCAGGCGATGCGACAGCGGCATCGGCGTAGCACCGAGCTTCCAGGTCGCGAAGGTGGCGACGAAGAACTCGATGCCGTTCGGTAGCAAGATGGCCACGATCGATCCGGGCGTAACCTCGTCGCCGCAGGCGATTGCGGTTGCACCCGGCTGGGCATGGTGGGCCAGCACCTTCGCCATGGGGATATGCATCTGAGAAGCCGCTCCTCGCATCAGAGGCTAGGGAGGTTCGCCAATGGTACGAGCTCGTCCCATATGATCCACAGCTCGGCGCAGACGGTCTGGAGCCCGTCGGAAGTGCTGCGCAGCTCGGATCTTCGATATCGAAGAGGGACGTC
>JAFDDH010000160.1 GCA_019310975.1 Deltaproteobacteria bacterium
CGCCGGCGCTTCGGCCCGGCCGGCGGCGACCCGCGCGGCGGCCGGTCGGGCCGGGGCCGCCGTGCGCGGCACGGTACATCTCGCCGAGGCGGCAGCCGGCCGCAACGGAGTTCTCTTCATCATTGCGCGGCCGCAGGGGACCGTCGGGGGCCCGCCACTGGCGGTGCTGCGGATCGCCGAGCCCAGCTTCCCGCTGGACTTCGAGATCGGCCCCGACAATGTGATGGTCCCGAGCATGAAGTTCGAGGGCGCGCTCACGCTGACCGCGCGCCTCGACTCCGACGGCAACGCGATTACGCGCGACCCATCCGACCCGAGTGCGACCGCCCCCGACGCGGTCGTACCGGGAACTCTCGGTGTGGAGCTGATGCTCCAATAGTGGTCAAGGGT
Source organism: Deltaproteobacteria bacterium (assembly GCA_019310975.1). Lineage (GTDB taxonomy): Bacteria > Myxococcota_A > UBA9160 > UBA9160 > UBA4427 > JAFDDH01. Next base: position 391 of record JAFDDH010000160.1, read on the forward strand.
CGGGCCGGTCAGATGGCGTGTGCGGTCATTCGCTCGAAGGCGCGCAGGTCCTCGGCGGTGCCGGCGACGACGAGCGTCTCGCCCTCCTCGAAGCGGTCGCTTGCGCTCGGCACGCGCACACCCGTGCGGGCCTGCGCGCTGCCCGAGCGGCCGCGGACCAGTAGAACCTGTACGCCGGTGCGCTCGCGGATCGCAAGCTCCTGCAGGGATCGCCCAACGATGTGCGGCGTCGTCATGATTTCGCGTAGCCAGTAGCCGTCCCCCAGGTCGACGGTCTTTCCGCGTCCCACTGTGGTCATGCTGGTCGAGAAGCCGCCGGCCAGGTCACGGCGCAGCTGCTCGCGGTGGCTGGACTCGAGTACATCCCTCTCGCGTACCGTTCCCGCCAGGCGCGTGGGCTCGTGGATGTCCACTACGGCCACCTCGTCGACGTGACTGCCGGAGAAGATCTGCATCACTACGGAGAGGTCGTCATCCAGGGTGACGGTCGGTCGCTGCGTCTCGACGAGATCGCGCGCCACCACCAGATGCTGCAGCGACTCCTGCTCGTAGATGAGCCTTCGTACCTCGGAGAGCGAGATCGCACCCATCAAGGCCCCGCTCTCGGTTACTACGAAGAACTGGTCGTGATCGCTCTGAACCACGAGATCGAGGATGGTCTGAAAGTTGGCCGACTCGGGGATCACCTCCGGTGTGAGGTCGACCACGTCTCGCACATAGAGGCCGCGCAGCACATTGGGGTCCTCGGTCTCATTCAGATCGATGCCCTGGCGCTTGAGCTTGGCGGTGTAGATGGACTCGGTGTTGAGCAGCTGTGAGACCAGGCTGCTCACCACGCATGCACTCATCAGTGCCGGGATGATATCGATGGTCTGCGTGAGCTCGAAGATGATGATGATTGCACTAATCGGCGCGTGTGTTGTGGCGGCCACCACGGCCCCCATGGTGACCAACGCGTAGGCGCCGGACGATGCCGTCGCGCCAGGGAAGTAGCGCTCGACGAGCATGCCCACGACGCCGCCCGACATGGCGCCGAGGAAGAGCGAGGGTGCGAAGATGCCCCCGGAGCCACCGGACCCGATGGTGACGGATGTGGCCACGATCTTTGCGATTACGAGCGCCGCCATCAGTCCGACAGAGAGCGAGCCCGCCAGCGCATGGTCGATGGTCGTGTAGCCGACGCCGAAGACCTCGGGCAGCCGCAGGGCGATCACGCCGACCAGCGCGCCGCCCACAGTGGCCTTCAGGTACTCCGGCATCGGGACCTTGTCGAAGATGTCCTCGGCGGCGCTGAGCGCGCGGATGAATGCCACCGCAACCAGGCCCGCGAGCACGCCGGCCGCCATATAGGGCAGTAGCTCGAAGGGACTCACGATCTCGTAGTCGGGTACGAGAAACGCGGGGTGATTGCCGAGTGCCCAGCGTGAAATAACGGTCGCCACGACGGACGAGATCACGATCGGGGTGAACTGAATGACGGCGAAATGCCCAACGATGATCTCGGCCGCGAAGATCGCGCCGGCGATGGGTGCGTTGAAGGTGGCCGAGATGCCCGCCGCGGCGCCGCAGGCCACGAGCGTGCGAATCGCCATCGTGTTGAGCCGCATCGTCTGGCCCAGCCACGAGCCGAACGCCGAGCCGATCTGCACGATGGGCCCCTCGCGACCCACCGAGCCCCCGGTCCCGATCGAGACCGCAGAGGCCAGCGCCTTCACGCCCACCACGCGCGCGCGGATGATGCCGCCGCGCACCGCGACGGCCTTCATGACCTCGGGCACACCGTGGCCCCGAGCCTCACGGGCGAAGAACCAGATCAGCGGACCCACGATCAGACCGCCGGCGGCCGGGATGGCGATCTTCGCGTACCAGGTCATCTCGCGAGCGAGGTGAATCGGGTCCTCGGGCTCGGCGAGCAGGCCCGCCTCGATGAGGTCGCCGACCCCCTCGCTGCCGCCGAACGCCACGGTCTGCACGCTGCGGATCAGCAGGCGGAAGAGCACTGCGCCGATCGCCCCCGCCAGCCCGGTGAAGATGGCCGCCGCCACCATGAAGAGGTGGCCGCCGCGTTCGAAGAGCTGAGGGCGGTCGTGGTGGGTATCGGTCACGGGTTTGGTGGAGTCGAGAGCGCAGGGCCGTCCGGCGGGCCGCAGCGTAGCCTGCCTTGGGGTCCGAGTCCGGCGGGCCGTGGTAGGCTCACCGCATGAGCGGCCCCCGAGACTGGCGACACGGTCCCGTCGAGCGCCTCCAGGACTGCAGGGTCTTCAGCGTCGGCCGCGTCGAGGCCGTGTGTCCGCATACCGGCGCCGGCCACACCTTCTTCCGCATTGACTCGGCCGACTGGGTGAACGTGGTGCCGGTCACGGCGGCCGACGAGATCGTCATGGTGAGGCAATTCCGACACGGGTCGCGCGGGGTGACGCTCGAGATCCCGGGCGGGCTGGTCGATTCCGGCGAGTCGCCGGCGCGGGCCGCGGCGCGCGAACTCTTGGAAGAGACCGGCTATTCGGGCGCCGCACCGACGCCGCTCGGCATTCTCAACCCAAATCCCGCCCTCTTTGGCAACCGTTGCCACAGCTTCGTGATCCGCGATGCCGCATGCGTGGCCGCCATCCAGAACAGCGCCACCGAAGAGACAGTGGTCGAGCTGGTCCCCGTCGCCGCCGTGCGCGGGCTGCTCGAGGGCGGCGCGATCGACCACGCGCTGGTGGCCGCCGCGCTCTATCGCTTCGAGCTGGAGCGTGCGACCGACTGAGCGTCGCTCACTCGAGGAGTGCGTCGACGCGCTCGAGCACGACGTCGACCAGCTTGTCATGCAGGCCGAGGGGCTCGCTGACTTGAATCGTGATGCCCTGGTGCTGCCCGGCGAGAGCGGCCACGAGCTTGGGAATCGTCTCGCGCGTGTGACGACCGCTGCCGAGGAAGTAGGGGTGCACGATGATCTCGAGCGCACCCGCCGCCACGCAGGCCGCGACTCCATCGGCTAGCGAGGGGGCGGCGATCTCCATGTGGGCGTGCTCGACGATCACGCCTGGACGCCGCTCGCGCACGCGCGCGGCGACGATCTCGACGAGCTCGTTGGCGGCGGGCTGACGGCTGCCGTGATCGATGATCAGCAGAGCGCGGCGTGTGCTCATGGGAGGCTCCCGCTCTCCTCCTCTTTCTCTTCAATCCATCAACGGACTCGCGACGATCGAATGACGCGCGATTGAATGCCGACCAAGTGCCTACCACAGGTGTCTACCACAAGCGCCTACCACAAGTGCCTACCAATAGGGCGCGGTCACCGTGAGGTCGCGGTCGAGGCGTAGCTGGCAGGCGAGACGTAGCTCGGCGTCGATCCGGTTGCGCTGCTTGACCCGGCGCTCGCCCTCACTCTCGGGCGGCAGCGCCTCGCCGCCGGCCAGGATCTGCAATCCACAGCGCGCACACGTGGCCTCACCGACACACGAGCGGGCCACGGGCAGACCAGCGAGCCTGGCGGCCTCGAGCAGGCTGGTGCCACTCGGGACGCGCACCTCGCGCTCTGCGGGGACGAAGCGAATCACGCACTCCATGGTCTGAGAAGCATAAGCGAGGTGTCGCGTGGCGCCATGCCGGGCTCGCACCCTGATTACAAGCTCCGGAGCCCCCTCTCCATCCACGAATCGCGTTTCCGAGCCCTCTCCACTACGCTCGTTTCATGTCCACCGCGGGTCTGCTCATCATCGGCAATGAGATCCTCTCCGGGAAGGTGGTCGATACCAATTCGCCCTTCCTGGCGCGCGAGCTGCGCAGCCTCGGCGTGGATCTCGAGCGCATCCTCACCATCCCCGACGTGGTCGAGACAATCGCCGAGGAGGTGCGCAGCTTCAGCGCGGCGTACGATTACGTGTTCACGTCGGGCGGAATCGGGCCGACCCACGACGACGTCACGATGGAATCAGTGGCGGCGGCCTTCGGGAAGCCGTCTGTCGTCTCGGACTCGCTGGTCGAGCGGATGGAACGCGCCGTCGGCAAGCAGCTCAACCCGGCCATGAAGAAGATGGCGATGCTGCCCGAAGGGGCGCAGGTCATCGACGCCGGGGATCTCTGGTTCCCCGTGATCGTGATGGAGAACGTGCACGTCTTCCCGGGCATCCCCCAGCTTTTCGAGAAGAAGTTTCACTCGATTCGCGATCGCTTCAGCGGCGTGCCCGTCAAGCTCACGCGGATCTATGTGACGAGATACGAGAGCGATATCGCGGAGGACCTGCACGGCCTGCTGGCCGAGTTTCCTGAATTGATGCTCGGCTCGTACCCACGAATTGGCGAGCCCGACTACCGCGTGATGCTCACCCTCGAGTCGCGCGACGACGCGTACCTCGAGCGCGCCACCCGCTCGCTCTGCGAGCGGTTGACCGCCGCGGTGATCCACCGGATCGAGTAGGACGGGCCCCTGGACCCCACCGGCCACGATCCCCTCTACCGCTGGCTCGCCTACGCGCACCCGGCCTGGATGCTCGTGTCGCTCGCGCTGGTCGCACTGGCGTTGCGTGCGGGACTCGAGATGCGCAGGCGGCGCCACGCCGGGGAGCGGCGCGGGCGTGAGCTGGTCGCGCGCCACCTGCGTCTCGCGAAGCCGGCCGTGTACATGATTGCGGCCGGCTTCCTCGGCGGACCGCTGAGTGCGTGGTGGTTGCGCGGCTGGACACCTGGACGGACGTTCCACGCTGGGCTCGGGGTGGTGGCCGCCGCGCTCTTCCTCTCGGCCGGTGTCATGGGGCACCGTATTCTCAGAGGGAAATCGCGTGCCGTCGACGCGCACGGCTGGCTGGGGCTCTTGGGCATGCTGGTGGCCGCGGTGGCGGCCGTCGCTGGATTCGTGCTGCTGCCCTGAGCTCTGCGCGTGTCGGCCGGCGTCAGTCGCGCGGCAGGACGTCGAGAGCCCGCTGGCGCAGCCAGTGGTCGGCGAGCACCAGCGCCACCATCGACTCCACGATCGGGACGGCGCGTGGCAGCACGCAGGGGTCGTGGCGACCCGTCGCCTCGAGGGTGACAGCCCGACCGTCGCGATCGACGGTCTGCTGCGCGATGTTCACTGTGGCGGTGGGCTTGAAGGCCGCACGCAAGAGCAGAGGCTCGCCGTTGCTGATGCCGCCCTGCACACCGCCCGAGCGATTGCTGAGCATCACCGGGCGGCCGTCTGGACCCGGTCGCATCGGGTCGTTGTGCTGGCTGCCCGTGAGCTCGAGGCCGGCGAACCCGCTGCCGATCTCGAAGCCCTTGCAGGCCGGCAGCGAGAGCATCGCGGCCGCCAGGTCCGCGTCGAGCTTGTCGAAGATCGGCTCGCCGAGACCGGCCGGAACGCCCCGCGCCACGCAGGCCACGACGCCGCCCAGCGAGTCGCCCTGCTTGCGCACTGCGTCGATGCGCTCGACCATCCTGGCCGAGGCGTCCGCGTCGGGACAGCGCGCCAGGCTCTCATCCACGTGTGCGGCCGTGACCGCCAGGCTGTCCACCTGGGCATCGATTTCCTGGATGCGCTGCACCCAGGCCACGATCTCGGTGCCGGCCAGCGTCGTCAGTAGCTTGCGGGCGATCGCGCCGGCCGCGACCCGGCCGATGGTCTCACGCGCACTGGCGCGCCCACCGCCGTGCCAGGCTCGGATCCCGTACTTGGCCTCGGTCGTCCAGTCGGCGTGGGAGGGCCGGTAGATATCCTTCATATCCTCGTAGGCGCTCGGCCGGGCGTCCTGGTTGCGCACCAGGATCGCGATCGGGGAGCCCAGGGTCCGGCCCTCGAAGACGCCCGACAGGATCTCGGCCTGGTCGGCCTCCTGACGCTGCGTCGTGAGGCGACTCTGACCCGGACGGCGGCGCTCGAGGTCGGCTTGAATCTCGGCCACCTCGAGCGGCAGCCGTGGCGGGCAGCCATCCACCACGACTCCGACTCCGCCACCGTGTGACTCGCCGAAGGTCGTGATCCTGAAGACTTTTCCGAATGTGCTGCTCAAACCGGGCCCCTTGGGACTGGGCGCCTAGAGTACCCGCAATGCCATCTCGGCGCCCCCGCGCCGGTCTCGGCCGCTACTCTGGCCACGTGCCGAAAAGACCCCTGCAGCGCGCCGACGCGGAGCGGCCCGGCGGCGAGTGCCCGGCTGGTCGGGCGCTGTGCCGCCGCTGCTGGAAGCCCGGGACGCTCTGCCTCTGCGCACGGCTGCGTGCGGTTGCGAACCGCACCGAGATCGTGATCATCCAGCATCCCCGCGAGCGCTTTCATCCGCTGGGCACCGCGCGCATCGCGGCTCTGGGTCTGATCGGCTGCACGGTCCAGCGGCCCCGCAACCCGGTCACCCAGCGCCTCGCATTGGCGCCCTGCGCGCCGCAGCGTGCGGGGCTGCTTTTCCCGGGCATTCCCGGGCACTTCGACGCCCCGACTCGTTCGCTCGCGGACCTCGCGCCGGAAGAGCGCCCGCCTGCGCTGGTGGTTCTCGACGGCACGTGGCCGCAAGCCCGCGCTCTGTATCGCGAGAACGCTTGGCTGCGTGGCCTGCCGCACTTTCGCCTCGAGCCGAGGGAGCCGAGCCGCTACCGGATCCGCCGATCGCCGCGCCGCAGCTATGTGTCGACCCTGGAGGCCATCGTGGAGGCGCTCAGCATCCTCGAGCCCGCGACGGCGGGCATCGCTGCGCTGCTCGGCGTCTTCGATGCCATGATCGATGACCAGATCGCCTTCGCACACCAGACGCCGCGCCGGCCCCAGCGCAAATTTGCGCGCCAGGCCCGGGAGCGCGCCGGCATGCGAACGGCTTAGACTTCCGGCGAGGGAGAACGCTCATGAACGAGTGGCTGCACGACCTCTTTCGCGATCGCCCCTGGTGGATGAATGCCGTCATGGTGTTCTGCGCCTGGATGGCTTTCGTCTACATGCCTTGGGACATCTTCTGGAAACCGGTCTCGCAGGACCAGGAGGTGTGGTTCGGCATCATCTTCACGGGCTGGTCGGCGAAGCTCTTGGCGGTCCCGCACTGGATCGTCTACTCGGCGGCCGTCTACGGATTTCGGCGCCGCCGTGGCTGGATGGGCGTCGCGGCGCCGATCTATACCGCGCAGGTGGCGTTCGGCATGTTCCTGTGGCCGATCCTGCAGTACGGATCGCTGCTGGGCCTGGTGCTCGGTGTGATCGCGGCCGTGCCCTTCGCGGGTCTGACGGTGGCGTTCTGGAATGCGCGCGATCACTTCGCGCATGAGCGGCAGGCGCATCGCGACAAGTACGGGGACTGGGCGGTGGTGACCGGTGCGTCGTCGGGCATCGGGCTCGCGTTCGCGCGTGCGCTGGCGGGCGAGGGCATGAGTATCGTGCTCACCGCGCGGCGCGAAGAGAAGCTGCGCGAGGTGGCCGACGAGCTCGAGAAGCAGAACGGCATCGCGACCCGTGTGGTGGTCGCGGATCTGTCGACGCAGGCGGGTGTCGATGCTGTGGCGGCGGCCGTCGAGGACCTCGAGATCGCAATCCTCGTCAACAACGCGGGCTTCGGTTACGCGGGGCGCTTCGACAAGCTCGAGGCGGAGCGGCTGCGTGAGATGGTGATGCTGAATTGCATGGCGCCGATGCTGCTCACCCACAAGCTCCTGCCCGGCATGCAGGCGCGCAGGCGCGGCGCCGTGATCATTGTCGGCTCGGTATCCGGAAGGCAGCCGCTTCCGCTCCACAACGTCTACAGCGCCACCAAGGCGTTCGACCTGCACCTCGGCGAGGCGCTCTTCGTCGAAATGCGCAGTGAGGGTGTCGACGTGCTGGTCCTGGAGCCCGGCTCGACGGAGACCGAGTTCCAGCAGGCCGCTGGCGAGATCACGCACGCGGGCGAGTCGCCCGACAAGGTCGTGGCCGTCGCGCTGGATGCCCTCGGCCAGCAGCCTTCGGTCATCTCCGGCTGGCTCAACTGGCTGCGCGCCAATGTTGCTTCCCGGCTCGTGCCGGGGCCGATGGTGGTGCATGTGGCAAAGCACGTGATGGAGGTACAGACGCCGTCCGAGATGCGCTGACGTGGCGCACCGCCCCATCGCCTCGCACCCCAAACCGGGTGTGGGTCGATCCAGTTGGGCAAGCAGGTACGATTCGGATGGACGAAGCCGCACATCTGTGGAATACATACGGGGGAGGGGACACCATCGTGTGGCACGCCCACCCCCCAGGCGGCCATGGCGCCATCCCTGCTCGGCATCCGCGCGGCCCTCCCGCGCCGCCGCCCGCAGCAGATTATCTCCGCGTAACGCTCACCGGGCTCCACTGCGATCCTCCTGTGCGGAGATCCACGCCATCCCATCCCCATTCTCAATTCCAACTCCATTGGAGGAACCTTCATGGCGATCAACACCGTCGTGAGATATCGGGTCCGACCGGACCGGATTCCCGTCTGGGAGAGCGCCCTCGGCGATATCGCGAAGCGCGCCCAAGAGGAGAGCGAGCCCATCCGCTACTTCTGTGCACAGGTGCAGGGTGGTGAGCTCGGCTGCTACGACATCGTGCTGCCCGGCGAGAGCGTCGCCGAGGCCGCATCCCGCGATCCGGCACCCGCTCTGATCGCGCGGCTCTTCGATAGCAAGGAGGCCATGCGCATCATGGCGGACACGTCGGGCTCGATCCTGGGTGCCGAGTCGTCGATCCTGCGCGACCGACCCGAGCTCGCCTATCCGGACGACGAGGGTCGCAGCGATCTGCTGGCGGCCGTCGTCACCACGGCGATCGTGAGGCCCGGGCACCGCGAGCCGGTCGAGGAGCTCTTCCGCAAGGTCGCGGAGGCGATCCCAAAGACCGGGGAG
>JAFDDH010000039.1 GCA_019310975.1 Deltaproteobacteria bacterium
GGTTCACGTCGCGGAGCTCGAGGCCATGGGCTTCGTGACCACGAACGACATCGAGGCTGCGACCAGCATCGTCGATAGCCCCAGCCCGCGTATCTGGCTGGTGGACGGCGATGTCGTCGACCTCGGGATTGGCGAGGGCGACGTCGAGGAGGGAGACGAGTTCACCGTCTTTCGCAACTACGTGCCGGTCTACGACATCGAGGATGGTCGTCTGCTGGGCTACCACGTGCATATTCTCGGCTGGGCGGTGGTGCGCGAAGTGACCGGCGAGACCGCACTCGCCGAAATTCGCATGTCGCAGTCCGAGATGCGGCGTGGTGACCGTGTGATCCGCCGCCCCAACAAGGGCATCACCGTTGACGTCAAGACCACGCCCGATGCCATCGAGGGCCAGATCGTCTTCACGCCCGACTCACGCAACCACATGGCCGACGGTGACCACGTCTACATCAATCGTGGCTCAGTCCACGGCTTCGAGGTCGGTTCGGAGGTCGAGGTCTACGTCCCCGGCGCGCTGCGTAAGGAGCGCGTTTCGGGTGACCGGGTCATGACGTCGGATCGCATCGTGAGCCGTATGGTGCTCGTGGAAGTGAAGCCGGAGAGCAGCGTGGCCTTCGTGGTCAGCGCGAACTCCGAGCTCGAGCGGGGCGATCGTGTACGGCCGTCCACGCGGGAGTTCGTCCAGCGCTGAGAGCCGCGAAGCTGAAGCAAGTCGAAGCGGGCGATCCAGACGGATCGGCCCCTTTTCGCTGTCTCGACGGGTCGGAGTGGCGCCGGGCCGCACGTTGGCCCGCTCATCGGCGTCTGCTATGCAGGAGCTCCCCGGTCCCGGGGAGCTCTATCCTTGCCGCAGCCCAGCGAGGAATGTGCGCGGAATGAATTCGCGCAGGGATTGCTCGATCCGGCGGATCGTGATCCCGAGGCGGCGCGCCGCGTCGACGACTGGCTCGAGTTGCAGCGGCAGCTCTGCTTCGAGCCCGTCCTGGCGTGCCGGCTGCTCGAGTGCATGCGTGGGGATCCCGCGGCCGTGCTCTCGTCGCGCGGCGTGCCGGGGCGGCTCGGCGTGGAGCCCCGGGCAGCGGAGCGCCGGACGCTGACGCGTCTTGGAGCGACGCTCGTGCCGTGCACCGCCGGCGCCTATCCGGCGCCGCTCCGCGCGCTTCCCGATCCGCCGCTGCTGCTCGGTGTAAGGGGAGAAGCCAGCGCGTTGGCCCGGTCGGCCGTCGCGATCGTGGGGGCGCGAGCGGCCACCACGTACGGCACATCGCTCGCATACGAGCTCGGTGCCGAGCTGGCGCGCGCGGGTCTCGTGGTGGTATCTGGGCTGGCGCGCGGCGTCGATGCTGCGGCGCATCGCGGTGCGCTCGCGGCCGGCGGGAAGACCGTGGCCGTGTTGGCCTGTGGCCTCGACCGCATCTACCCGCCCGAGCATCGGGATCTCGCGCTGCGCATCGCTGGCCAGGGTGCGGTGGCCAGCGAGCTGCCGCTCGGCGCCGAGCCGCGCAGGGTCCACTTTCCGATGCGCAACCGGATCATCAGCGGACTCTGTCTGGGCGTCGTGGTCGTCGAGGCGCGGGCGCGGAGCGGGTCATTGATCACCGCGCGTCACGCCCTCGACCAGGGGCGCGATGTTCTCGCCGTGCCGGGTCCGGTCACCGCTCCGACCAGTGCCGGACCGAATGCGCTGCTGCGCGATGGCGCGCGGCCGGTATTGGAGGTCGGCGACGTGTTGGAGCAGATCGGATGGATGGGCGGTGCCACTGCCTGCGGTGCTCCGGCGGCACCGCGCCAGCGCCGGGCCTGGACGCCCGACGAGCGCCGCGTGCTCGACCGGCTGCGGGATGCGCCGGCCACGCGGGATGAGCTGGTGCGCACGCTCGGCCTGGCGGCCGGCGAGCTGGCGGCACTCCTGTCCGTCCTGGAGCTCGATGGCGCGCTGGTCGAGGATCGCGATGGCCGGCTCAGGCTGCGACCCGGGGGCTTCCCGCGGACCGCGACCGGGCGCAAGAGGGGATGAGCTATGCTGGCCGTCGTCGCCCATCTGTCCACGGGGCGAAGCCCCCCAACATCGCCGAGCGCCTCCTGCGCGACCCATTCGCAGGCGTCCGGGCCACACCGGGTGGCGTGGTCGGGCGATCGTTCCCGGGGCGCTCGGGCGCGACCGGGCAAGCGGGTAACCGGGTAACCGGATAAATAGAGGAGCCATGGCGGAGCAGCATCGGGAAGAGCCGGCCGCCGCAGCGCGCAACCCCGCGCCGCGCATCGTCGTGGTCGGGGGCGGCCTGGCCGGCTGCGAGGCCGCCTGGCAGGCGGCCCGCCGCGGCGTGAACGTCACGCTCTACGATATGAAGCCCGTGCGCCTCTCGCCGGCCCATACCTCCGAGGACCTCGCGGAGCTGGTCTGCAGCAACTCGCTCCGCGCCAGTGGGCTCACCAATGCAGTGGGCCTATTGAAAGAAGAGATGCGCGCGGTCGGCTCACTGATCATCGAGGCTGCGGATGCGACTGCGGTGCCGGCGGGGCGAGCGCTCGCCGTCGATCGAGTGGCCTTCCAGGAGTACGTGACGCGGGCCATCACCTCCGAGCCGCGCATCGAGCTGAGGCGCGAGCTGGTGAGCGAGATCCCGGACGATTCCATCGTGGTGCTCGCCACGGGCCCGCTGACGGCGCCCGAGCTCGCGCGCTCGCTGCAGCGGCTACTCGGCGAGGAGTATCTCTACTTCTACGACGCCATCGCGCCGACCCTCTACGCCGACTCCATCGATCACAGTGTGGTCTTCCGCGCGTCGCGCTACGACGAGTCGGGTGAGGGCGACTATCTCAACGTGGCGCTCACGCGCGACGAGTACGAGGGCTTCGTCGAGGCGTTGCTTGGCGCCGATACGGTCCCGCTCCACAAATTCGAGGCCGCGCTCTATTTCGAGGGCTGTCTGCCGATCGAGGAGATGGCGCGGCGTGGGCGCGATACGCTGGCCTTTGGGCCCCTCAAGCCGGTGGGATTGGTGGATCCGCGTAGCGGCAAGCGCCCGCACGCCGTCGTCCAGCTGCGGCAGGAGGACAAGGGGGGCGTGCTCTACAACCTCGTTGGTTGCCAAACGAAGCTACGGGTGAGCGAGCAGCAGCGCATCTTCCGGGCGCTGCCCGGTCTCGGCAAGGCAATCTTCGCCCGCTATGGCTCCGTGCATCGCAACACCTACGTGAACGCGCCACGCCGGCTTGGACCCACCCTGGAGCTGCGCGCGCGGCCGGGCCTCTATCTGGCCGGCCAGATAGCCGGTGTGGAGGGATACGTGGAGTCGGCGGCGCTCGGCTTCCTTGCCGGCATGGGCGCCGCGCGTGCCGCACGCGGTGAGGAGCCGGTCCTGCCGCCGCGTGCGACCGCGCACGGCTCGCTGCTCGCGCACCTGGGCGACGCCAACCCGAAGCACTTCCAGCCCATGAACGTGAACTACGGTCTCTTTCCGCCGCTGCCGCCCCCCGAGCCGGTGCCCGGGCAGCGGCGCACGAGGAAGCGCAGCAAGCGTGAGAAGAATCAGGCGCTCGCGCACCGGGCCCTGGAGAGCCTCGAGCCGTGGCGAGACGCGATTGCGCCGACGCGCGAAGCAGGCAGATGAACGCAACCGGCTGGCAGCGTGCCCTCGTCGACTTCGACCGCTATCTCCGCGCCGAGCGCGGCTTTGGGCCCCACACCCGGCGCGCGTATGCGTCCGACGTCTCCGCCCTGGCCGAGTTTGCCCACGACCTCGCGCCCGAGCAGGTGGACGCCGACGGCGTGCGGCAGTGGCTGGCCGGTCTGCACGGCGTGCGCAGTGCCGCCACGCTGGGGCGGCGGCTGGCCGGAGTCCGCGCCTTCTATCGCTTCCTGCAGCGCGAGGGGCGCATCGAGCTGGATCCAACCGCGGGCCTGCCCGCGCCGAAGCAGCCCCGGCGTGCGCCGCGTCCGCTCTCCGTTGATGATTGCTTCGTCCTCGCCGAGCAGGGCGGGCGGCCTGTCGTCGGGCGCCACGAGACCGCGCGGCGCAGGCTGGCGCGGCTGCGCGATCACGCGATCGTGGAGCTTCTCTACGGAACCGGTATCCGTGTCGGTGAGCTGGTCGGGCTGGATGTACGCGACGTGGACCTGTACCGCGGAGACGTGCGGGTGCTGGGCAAGGGAAGCAAGGAGCGCGTGGTGCCCCTACCCGCCGAGGCGCGTGGTGCGCTGGCCACGTGGCTCGATGAGCGCCGCCAGCCGGGCGTGATGGGGGAGCCGCTCTTCATCGCCCTGCGGCCGCGCAACGAGGAGACGCCGCGCAGACTCGGCGCCCGTGATGTGCGCCGGGTGCTCGACAAGCGCGCGCGCGAGGGCGGGCTGAGCGATCGAGTGCACCCCCACCGACTGCGCCACAGCTTTGCTACGCATCTGCTCGATATGGGTGCGGATTTGCGCGAGATCCAGGAGCTGCTCGGGCACGTCAGCCTCTCGACGACCCAGAAGTACACCGCAGTTTCGGTGGAACATTTGCGCCAGGTGTACGACAGTGCCCACCCCCGCGCGCGCGGGCCCGGCGCCGCGAGACGGGCCGGAGCCGAGAGCCGGCCCAAGAACGATTCCAAGAATTCTTCCAAGCATGGCGGCAGGGGGAAGAGGCGATGAGCGAGCTGAGTCCCCGGGTTCGCGCCACCACCGTGGTGGCCGTACTCCGGGACGGGAAAATCGCCATGGCGGCCGACGGCCAGGTGACCGTTGGTGAGATGGTCATGAAGCAGGGAGCCGAGAAGGTCCGCAGGATCGCCAAGGGCAAAGCACTGGCCGGCTTTGCGGGCGGCGTCGCCGATGCGCTCACCCTTCTCGAGCGCCTCGAGACCAAATTCGAAGCCTCGCCGGGCAACGTGCGCCGGGCTGCAGTCGCGCTCGCGCGCGACTGGCGGACCGACCGCATGCTGCGCCGCCTCGAGGCGATGCTGCTGGTTGGCGATCCCGAGACCCTGCTGGTGGTTTCCGGCAACGGCGATGTGATCGAGCCCGATGACGGCATCGCCGCTATCGGCTCCGGTGGCTCCTACGCGCTGGCCGCAGCCCGCGCGCTGGCCAATCATACCCAGCTCTGCGCCGAGGAGATTACCACCGAGGCACTGCGCATCGCCGCCGCCATCTGTATCTACACCAACGACTCGATCAAGGTCGAAAACCTGCCATGAGAGACCTCCCCACCTTCACACCCCGCGAGATCGTTTCCGAACTCGACCGCTACATCGTCGGCCAAGGCGAGGCCAAGCGAGCGGTGGCCATCGCGTTGCGCAACCGCTGGCGGCGCCAGCAGGTTTCCGAAGAGCTGCGCGACGAGATCGCGCCCAAGAACATCATCATGATCGGGGCCACCGGCGTGGGCAAGACGGAAATTGCGCGTCGCCTCGCCAAGCTCGCCCAGGCGCCCTTCATCAAGGTCGAGGCCTCGAAGTTTACGGAGGTGGGCTATGTGGGGCGCGACGTCGAGTCCATCATCCGCGACCTGACCGAGCTCGCGATCGGGATCGTGACCGAGGAGCAGAAGCGCGGAGTGGTGGCCAGGGCCGAAGAGCGCGCCGAGGAGCGCCTCCTCGACGCGCTGCTCCCACAGCCCGTGGCGGGCCCGCCAGAGGCGATCGGTCCCGAGCCGCGAAACGAGACGCGCGAGAAGCTGCGCAAGCTGCTGCGTCTCGGCGAGCTCGATGATCGTGAGATCGACGTCGAGCTCAACGATGAGAGCGGTGGCCCCTCCATGTCCATCATGACGCCCCAGGGCGTCGAGGAGATGGGCGTGCAATTCAAGGATCTGCTCGGCGGCATGATGGGTGGTCGCAAGAAGCAGCGCCGCATGTCCGTGCACGATGCCCGCACGGCGTTCGAGGGCGAGGAGGCGGCCAATCTCGTCGACCAGGACGAGGTGCGCGAGGCCGCCGTGCGCCGGGTCGAGCAGACCGGCATCGTCTTCGTGGATGAGATCGACAAGGTGGCTGTGGGCGGCGGCGGCGGCGGCCGGCAGGGCCCCGATGTCTCGCGTGAGGGCGTGCAGCGCGATCTTCTGCCGATCGTCGAGGGCTCGACGGTGCAGACCAAGCACGGGCCGGTGCAGACGGACCACATCCTCTTCATCGCAGCCGGTGCCTTCCACGTGGCCAAGCCCTCGGACCTCATCCCAGAGCTGCAGGGCCGCTTCCCGATTCGGGTCGAGCTGGCCAGTCTGACGCGCGAGGATCTGGTGCGAATCCTCTCCGAGCCCACCAACTCGCTGGTTCGCCAGTATTCGGCATTGCTCGCGACCGAAGGGATCGAGCTCGAGTTCAAGGACGACGGCATTCAGGCCATCGCCGATGTGGCCGCCGCCGTCAACGAGCGCAGTGCCGACATCGGCGCGCGCCGGCTGCACACCGTGATGGAGCGCCTGCTCGAGGATCTGAGCTTCGAAGCGCCGGATCTATCCGCTCGCCGCGTGGTGGTCGACGCCCACATGGTGGAAGAGAGGCTCGGCGATCTGGTCGAGGATCCCGATCTCTCGCAGTACATTCTCTGACGAATGCAAATGCTGGACGGAGGGCGAATGGCAGCGCACGACGCGAGCGTCCTGGTGGTGGATGACGAGATCTTCTTCCGCGAGGCCATCCGGGACGCGCTCTCGCTGGACGGGTTGACGCTCGTCTTTGCCGAGAACGGCGAGGAGGCGCTCGATCTCGCTGCCGACACCCAGGTCGGCGTCGTGGTGCTGGACATCCGCCTACCGGACGTCGACGGCATCCAGGTGCTGGAGCGGCTGCGCGAGCTGCGACCGGGTCTGCGCGTCATCATACTCTCGGCGTCGACCGATCAGGATCTGGTTCTCGATGCGCTTCGACTCGGCGCCAGTGACTACCTCGCCAAGCCGATCCACGACGAAGAGTTGCGGCTCGCGGTGCGCCGGGCGCTCGAGAGCTACTCGGTGGCGACCGATTGGACTCGGCTGCGCGGACGGCTCGATCGGCTGGTCGTGCGCATGGAAGAGCTGGCCGCGCGGGCATGCACGGTTCCGGCCGAGGAGCGCTTGGCGCTGATTCAGGAGGGCGTCACCACGGCTGCCTCCGAGGTGCTGGAGGCCGAGCGCACGTCGCTGCTGATGATCGAGCCCGACGGCGAGAGGATGCGGGTGGTGGCGAGCGTCGGCCACGAGATGAAGCCCGACGAGATGGTCGCCGTCTCGTTGCACGAGGGGATCGCGGGGCTGGCACTGCAGCGTGGCGAGCCGCTCGTAGTGGACGACGTCTCACGCGATGCGGACGCCGCCACCACCGATACCGTCCCCGATACCGTTGCCGATACCGTCAACTACGCCGATTTCATACGCCCCGATCGCTATCGCTCTCCGTTCTTCGTGGTCGCCCCGCTGCGGCGCGGGTCCAGCCTATTCGGCGTGCTCTGCGCGACGGATCGCGCCGATGGAGGCCGCTTCGGTCGCGACGACCTGGCGCTGCTGAGGCTGCTCGCGATGCAGATCGCCGAGCTCGTCGCCCCACCCGCGTCCGCCGATCTCGACATCTCCCTCGACGCAATGCGTACGCAGGAGTTCCAGCCGATGAGCGCGCCAGTGACGGCCAGCCAGCCGAAGCCCGACGACGAAGAGGTCGACCGCGATGCCGACCTCGCGCGCGAGATCTGTCTGGCGATCGTCGACGAGGTCGAGCCCGAGCGCGTCATCCTGGCCGCCCTCAAGCCGGTCTGCAGCATGTTGCCGGCGGCGCCCGTTTCTCTCTATCTCTTGGATGCGCGCAGTGGTGAGCTGCGCCGCGAGGGCGAGTGCGACGGGGGCGTGAACAGCGATCGCGAGGCGCTGGTGCGCGATCTCGGCCTGACCGGCACAGTGCTCCAGACCGGCTGCGTGATCGCCACCGATGACCCGGAGGCGGATCCGCGCTTCGATCCGCTGGTGGACACGCCGCAGAGCGGGCAGGCGCGCGCCTTCCTCTGCGCGCCGATTCGGCTCCGCGGCAAGGTGGTCGGCCTCTTTCGAGCCTTCCTCGACGAGCGCACCGCCGCGTCGGCCCGCACCGCCGAGGTGCTCTCGGCAGCGCTCTCGGCGGCGGTTCGCAACGCGCTCCTGTACCGTAGTCTGCTGGAGAGCATTGAGGAGGTCGCGGAGGCTAGGCGCGCGGCCCGGCAATAGCCGCCCCGCGGCGGGTCGCCGGTTTCGCACCCGGGCGCGGACCTCCGACCCTTGGCCGTGACGCGCAGGCGTGATGCCCGGACCCGGCCACCATGGGCGTCGACAGCTTCGAATCGGAGAGCGGACCCTTGATGCAGACTCTGGTGGACAAAGCGAAGGTGCTGACCGAGGCGCTGCCCTATATGCGGCGCTTCCTCGGCAAGACCATCGTGATCAAATATGGCGGACACGCCATGACGGACGAGACCTTGCGCGCCTCGTTCGCGGTCGATGTCGTGCTGCTCAAGTTCATCGGACTGCGGCCAGTGATCGTGCACGGCGGCGGCCCGCAGATCGCCGCCACGCTCTCACGCCTTGGCAAGGAGTCGAACTTCGTCGAGGGGCTCCGCGTAACAGATGACGAAACCATGGAGGTCGTCGAGATGGTGCTCGGCGGCAAGGTCAACCACGAGATCGTCGAGCTCGTCCAGCAGGGCGGCGGGCGTGCGGTCGGGCTGACGGGCAGTGACGGCGGACTGCTCAGGGTGCGCCGCAAACTGCTGGACGGGCGTGATATCGGTCGCGTCGGCGAGGTGATCGACGTCGATCCGACAGTGATCAGAGCGGTCTCCGAGGCGGGCTTCATTCCGGTCGTGGCGCCGGTGGGCTCCGACGCGGATGGTCTTACCTACAACGTGAACGCCGACGAGGCGGCCGGTGCCCTGGCGCGCTCTCTCTCGGCCGAGAAGTTGATGTTGCTGACCGATGTGTCCGGTGTGATGGACGCCGAGGGCCGCCTCCTCTCGCAGCTCAGCGTGGATGGGGCGCGCAAATCCATCGCCGAGGGTGTCATCATCGACGGCATGATCCCGAAGGTCGAGTGCTGTATCAGCGCGCTCGCGGCCGGCGTGACCCGTACACACATCGTGGACGGGCGGGTCTTGCACGCGATCCTGCTCGAGATCTTTACCGACGATTCCGGGGTCGGGACGATACTCGTCCCCTAGACCCGCCGATCCACGATTGCTTTCGCCTCGAGGGAGCGAGGGATGCCGAAGGACTTCATCAGCGTGGCCGACTGGTCGGCCGACGATCTCTTGCGCATGCTGGAGCGCGCCCAGCAGCTGCGCCGTCTGCATCGTGCGGACAAGCGCCCCCAGACCCTGCAGGGTCGGACTCTGGCGATGTACTTCGAGAAGCCGTCCCTGCGCACGCATGTCACTTTCGAGGCGGGTATGGCGCAGCTCGGTGGCCACGCCGTGCTGCTGCGCCCCGAGCAGGTGGGCATCGGCACGCGCGAGACGCCCAGGGATGTGGCTCTGAACCTTTCACGCTGGGTCGACGGCATCATGGCTCGAACCTTCAGCCACGACCTCGTGTGCGAGCTGGCCAAGCACGCCACGATCCCGATCATCAATGGTCTCACCGACCTGCTGCACCCGTGTCAGGCGATGGCCGACCTGCAGACCATCGCCGGCGTAATGAACCCACGGCAAGCCACGCTCGCCTATGTGGGAGACGGCAACAACGTCGCGCACTCGCTGATCTTGCTCGCCGCGGTGCTCGGCATGCGAATCCGCGTCGCCACGCCCGCCTCGCACCGTCCGGATCTCGGCGTGATGAGCCAGGCGGAGGATCTCGGCGCCGAGAGCGGTGCCGAGATCTTCTGGACCGACGACCCCCTGGCGGCCGTGAAGGGTGTGGATTTCATCTACACCGATACCTGGACGAGCATGGGGCAAGAGGACGAGGCGGAGCAGCGTCGGGAGATCTTCGCTCGCTATCAGGTCAACCAGGGCCTCATCGAGCACGCCCCGGACGCCCGCCTGATGCACTGCCTACCCGCCCACCGCGGAGAGGAAATCACCGGCGAGCTGCTGGATGGCCCGCGCTCTCTCGTCTATGAGCAGGCCGAAAACCGCCTCCACTCCCAAAAGGCGGTCCTCGAGGCCGTGATGCTGACCTCGAGCGCACCCTGATCCCAGATTCGGATGCAGAGCGACCCCGAGGGGGTTCCGGTTCCCTCCTCGACCGGCGAAGTGTGTCGAATCGGCCGGTGTCGCCTCAGCTTTCTGCTTGTGTTCACCGATGAGGAGTGCGGTAGAGCGCCACATATGTGTCCGCTCGGCCGGAGTGCCCATGGCAGCTGATCAGGGACTGGGGGGAGACCTCAGGCGGATAATCCGCCTTGCGCCGCAGTGCGATCCGACTTCGCTCGCTCTGACCGCGGAGGAGGGCTTCCTGCTCTCGCGCATCGATGGGGCCACCCCGTGGCGACTGCTGCGCGAGATCGGTGGCATGGACGCCGACGAGGCCGATCTCTGTCTTGAGGGCTGGCTGGCCAACGGTCTGGTGGAGGTCGCGGGCCTGGCATCGGAGGAGAAGCGCAGGAACGGCACCAAGGTGCGCGCCGTTCGCCAACGGGATGTCGGCGCGGGACGAACGGAACTCGATGAGTCGTTGATCGATGCCGAGCTCGATCTCGACATCGACGTGCAGCGGCGGATCCTCAGCTTCGAACTCGGGCTCGAGCAGGACTACTACTCGCTGCTGAGCGTCGAGAAGAGCGCCGAGACGAAGGATATCAAGCGCGCCTACTTCAAGCTCTCCAAGGAGTTTCATCCGGACCGCTACTTCCGTCGCAATATCGGTGCGTATGCGGAGCGCCTCGAACGCATTTTCAAGAAGGTACTCGAGGGCTACGAGATCCTGTCGGATCCGGATCTCCGCGCTGGTCTCGACGAGGCTGAGGCGGTCAAGGTAGAGCCGCAGAGCGCAGGACCCTTTTCGTCGCCGTGCGGAGAGCCCGCCGGGCCGCAGCGTCCGCTCACCAAGCTCGAGCGGTTGCGCCAGCGCATGCCCTTCCGGATTCCCGAGAAGGTGCTCGTCGAGCGGCGGCGCCAGGCCGAGGAGCTCTTCAAGGCGGCGCATCTTTCCGAGCGATCGGGCCAACTCGTCGAGGCGGCGTCAGCCGTGCGCGTGGCGATCAGCTTTGATTCGACGAATGCCGAGTATCGCCGCATGCTTGTGGATCTGCAGGCGCGGATCGCGGAAAAGAAGGCGAACGAGCTGCTCGCAGAGGGAACGAGCTACTCGACGGATTCGACCCAGCTCAGGAAGGTGTTGAGAATCCTGGAGGACGTGCTCCTCTACCGACCGCACGATCCGGGTATCAACGACCGTGCCGCCGCCGTTTCACTCATGCTCGGGCAGTACAAACCCGCGCTCGAGTACGCGGAGACTGCGGTGGAGCACAGCCCAGAGGTTGGCAAATATCACACCATGCTCGGCCTTGTCTACAAGGAGACGGCGGACGTGGGGCACGCGAAGAAGGAGTTTGAGAGAGCGCTCAAGCTCGATTCGGACGATGTGGAAGCGCGCAAGGGACTGGCCTCGTTGAGACTTGGCCGTGTCTCTGCCGCGCAAGGAGGGTGAAATGGGAAGGGTGATCGGAGTCGACCTTGGGACCACGAACTCGTGTGTCTCGGTGGTTGAGAACGGCCAACCGACGGTGATTCCCAATTCTGGGGGCTACAAGACGACGCCTTCGATGTTCGGGATCTCGCAGGACGGAAAGCGCCTTGTGGGACACCTGGCCAAGCGCCAGGCGATCACCAACTCGAAGAACACGGTCTTCGCGGCCAAGCGGCTGATCGGACGACGCTTCGACTCGTCCGAGGTGCAGCGATCCATCGATCTCTGCCCCTACGAGATCGTGCGCGGCCCCAACGAGGATCCGCGCATCAAGATCGGCGGAAAGACTTTCACATGTCCAGAGATCTCGGGGATCATTCTGCGTGAGATGAAGCGCGTGGCCGAGGAGTACCTGGGCGAGCCGGTCCAGGACGCAGTGATCACGGTTCCCGCCTATTTCAACGACACCCAGCGCCAGTGCACCAAGGACGCCGGCAAGATCGCGGGCCTCGAGGTGCTGCGCATCATCAACGAGCCCACGGCAGCGGCTCTCGCCTATGGGATGGCACGCCAAGGTGATGAGAAGATCGCGGTCTACGACCTCGGCGGTGGCACCTTCGATATCTCGATCCTGGAGATGTCCGACGGCGTGGTCGAGGTCCTGGCCACTGCGGGCAATACCTTCCTGGGCGGCGAAGATCTGGATCGGCGCATCGTCGCGCATCTCGTCTCCTGGTTCGAGGAGGCCGAGGGAATCGACCTGCGCAGCGACACGATGGCGCTGCAGCGCCTCAAGGATGCAGCCGAGAAGGCCAAATGCGACCTCTCCCTGCGTGAGGCGACCGAGATCAACCTGCCCTTCATCGCAAGTGATGCCGACGGCCCGCGGCACCTCAACTACGAGCTCACCCGAGATGTGCTCGAGGGACTCGTACATGAC
The DNA here is from genome assembly GCA_019310975.1 of Deltaproteobacteria bacterium. GTDB lineage: Bacteria > Myxococcota_A > UBA9160 > UBA9160 > UBA4427 > JAFDDH01. The sequence goes on from JAFDDH010000039.1 coordinate 12,487, forward strand.
GTCATCCAGGGCACGCTGAAGAGCGTCGAGCAGTGCGTACAGGACGCGGGGCTCACGCCCGGTGAGATCGACCAGGTGGTCATGGTGGGCGGTCAGACGCGCATGCCCCTGGTCCAGCAGGCTGTCACGGACTATTTCGGCAAGCGCCCCCACAAGGGTGTGAATCCGGACGAGGTGGTGGCGCTCGGTGCCGCCGTGCAGGGATCGGCGCTCGTCGACGAGGAACAGAACGTGCTCCTCCTCGACGTGACACCGCTCTCGCTCGGCATCAGCACCTATGGCGGGCACTTCGCGCGCCTGATCGAGCGCAATACGACGGTGCCGGTCACCAAGGCACACATATTCACGACGACGCGGGACGACCAGTCGGCGGTCAAGATCCGAGTGCTTCAGGGCGAGAGCGACATCGCAGCGGAGAACGACCTGCTCGGTGAGTTCGTGCTCGCCGGCATCCGGCCTGCGCCCAAGGGCGAGCCAGAAATCGAGGTGAGCTTCGACATCGATGCCAACGGGATCGTCAGCGTCTCGGCGCGCGACCTGGCCACTGGCAAGGAGCAGTCCATCACCGTGAACTCCACCAGCACGCTCTCCGATGACGAGATCGAGCAGATCATCGAGGAGAACGAGCTCTACGAGGTCCAGCTGAAGGGCTAGGGCGAGATGGCCGAATCGAGAGAAGATCGCATCCAGCGTCTGCTGAGTGAAGGCCTGGACCTCTATGGTCTCGGCGAAGTCTCTGCGGCGATCGTGACCTGGGAGAAGGTGCTCGAGCTGGACCCGAGCAGCTCCGAGGCGCTCGACTACATCCGCACGGCCGATCGGCGCCAGCATCCGCGTCCGCCCAGGAAGGCGAATATGGCGGGGGCCGTGGCGGCGGTGCTCCAGGAGGCGCAGGCACTGCTGCGCCAGGAGGACTTCGGGGCGGCACTCGACGTGCTTCGCAGCGCGTCTGGGCCCGGCTTCGGCGGCATCGAATTCGAGGCCACCCTGGACCTCACGCGCAGTCGCCTCTACGCCTGCTACACGGAGCAGGTCGGGGATCTCTCGCGCATTCCGCACGTGGAGTCCTCACCGGGCTCGCTCAAGCAGCTCAACCTTCCTTCGGATGCGGGCTTCATGCTCTCGATGGTCGACGGCACCACTTCGGTCGCGGATCTGATCTCTGTCTCGGGAATGGACGCCTTCGAGGCGCTCCACACGCTCTCGAGTCTGATGGAGGCCGGCATCGTCGAGATGCGGGACTGAGGGCGTTCAGATGGAAGGCATGTCGTCACTCTTGAGCTTCCTGGGAGCGCCCGTTGTGGTGGGCGATCCCGAGGGCCGATGCGTCTATGTGAATTCTGCTTTCGAGCGCTCCTTCAAGACGTCCCTCGACGCCGCTCGCGGCGAGGCGCTCGCGCAGCTCTTCAGCGGTGGAGGCCGCGAGGCCATCCTCGGCGCCGTGGCCGAGGTCTGCACCCGGGGCGAAACCGTGAGTTTCCGCCTCAAGGAGGGCGACGCCGCCTATCTCGGATTGTGCTCTCCGATCGAGGCTGAGCTGGACCGTGTGGGTGTGGTGATCCTGCTGACCGACGAGCCCGATCTCGACCAACGGCTGCTGGTCTTTCAGGGCGAGATCGCCGAGCCGCTCGACGATATCGCCGATGCCATGGAGGAGCTGCTGGAGCAGACGGGAGGGCGCCGCAGAGAGCGCTATCGAGTGCTCGTGGAGCGCGGCATGTCGGCCCTCGAGCGCGCCCGCAAATGGAACGAGGAGCTGCACGGTGCACTCTGCGGTCGCACGACCTCCAGTTCCAGTAGTGCCTCTCTCGATCCAGTGAAGGTGGTTCGCCAGGTCGTCGGTCGCGTCTCGGCGGAGCTCGAGGAGAGCGAGGTGGGGGTGCAGCTGCTCGCTCCGGCCCAGCTCGTGGCGGCGCGAGGAGACGCTTCGATGCTCGAGTCCGCGCTGATGCGGCTGGTGCGTCACCGCGCCGCCGAGGCCCAGCTGGACGGTCGAATCACTCTCTCGGCGCGCCTGGTGGGTGAGGGCGAGGGACGGGGTGTGCTCTTCTCGGTGATCGACCGACCGGCCGCCACGGAGTCGGCTGCGTCCGAGGCTGAAGACGGAGAGGGCTCCGAGCCCGAGCCGCGTGTCGTGCGCGCCACCGTCGCGGCCCTTGGGGGCCGAATCTGCACATTGGAAGAGCCCAGTGTGGGTCGTGTCACGGCCATCCGCCTGGGTCTGGCGCCAACTTCTTGAGCGGCCCGCGCGGCGGGGTGCACTGAAAATTCTCTGCGAGCCGTTAGAATCCGCCCTCCATCGGGCGCGCCGAATCCTACTCGGGTCCGCGTCCCGCGTGCTCTCCGCCCACCGGGCCGCGAGAGCAGAGCAGGAGGTCTCCCCCCATGGCTGCGAGGGAATCGGTCAAGCGCGTCTGCCTGGCGTATAGCGGCGGCCTCGATACGTCGGTGATTCTTCGCTGGCTGATCGAGGAGTACGACTGCGAGGTGGTCGCCTATTGTGCGGATGTGGGTCAGGAGGAGGAGCTCTCCGGCCTGCCCGAAAAGGCCAGGGCGACCGGGGCCGTCGACTGCGTGGTCAGGGATGTGCGCGAAGAGTTCGTGCGCGACTACGTCTATACCGCCATCAAGGGCGGTGCGATCTACGAGGGTGTCTACTTGCTCGGTACTGCGCTTGCCCGGCCGCTGATCGCTAAGCACCACATCGACGTGGCGCGGGCCACCGGCTGTGATGCCGTCGCTCACGGCGCCACGGGCAAGGGCAACGACCAGGTGCGCTTCGAGCTCACCTTCCGCGCACTGGCGCCCGAAATCGCAGTCATTGCGCCCTGGCGAGAGTGGGACCTGCGCTCGCGCACCGACTGCATGAGCTATGCGCAGAAGTACGACATTCCCATCACGGCGACGATCAACAAGCCATTCTCGATCGACCGAAATCTCATGCATGTCTCGTATGAGGGCGGTGTGCTCGAGGATCCCTGGCGCGCGCCCGACGAGGATATGTTCATCACGACTGTCGCGCCGGAGGCGGCGCCGGACGAGCCCCGCGAGCTGGTCGTCGAGTTCGAGCGCGGTGACCCCGTGGCATTGGATGGCGAGCGGCTAGGGCCCGCAGATCTGCTGGCGCGGCTCAATCGCATCGCCGGCGAGAACGGCGTGGGGCGGATCGACATGGTGGAGAATCGCTTCGTCGGCCTCAAATCGCGCGGCGTGTACGAGACCCCGGGCGGAACCGTGCTGCACGTCGCGCACCGCGCAATCGAGTCCATCACGATGGACCGCGAGGTCATGCACGAGCGCGACCGCATGGCGCCACGCTTCGCCGAGCTGATCTACAATGGATTCTGGTTCTCGCCCGAGATGGAGATGATGCGCGCGGCCATCGACGCCTCGCAGGAGAACGTGACGGGTGAGGTGCGGCTCAAGCTCTACAAGGGCAACGTCGACGTGCTCGGCCGGCGCTCCCCGGTTTCGCTCTACTCGGAGAAGCTCGTCACCTTCGAGGACGACGACGGGGCCTACGACCAGGCGGACGCCGGCGGGTTCATTCGATTGCAGGGCCTGCGTCTGGCCGCCCGGCCGAAGTAGGCGCGCACCTCAGTCCCGTCCGGCCAGGAACTGCAGCAGATAGGGAGTCGAGATCTTCATCAGATCCGTCTCCGGGTCGAGCTCCTCTCCGAGTGCGAAGAGGTAGGAGAGCGTCTTGGCGTAGAGGAGCAGCTCGTTGGGGAGCTGCAGCCCGGGCGTCTCCTGCAGCAGGTGCTTGGCCGCGTCCTTGAGGGCGAGCACCTGCGCGCCCGACGCGCCGAGCACGCCGCCCTCTCCGGCTTGCCCGGCTATGCGTCCGAACATCTCGTCCACGGCCCTGCGCACCCCGTTCTCGGCACCGGGTGCGATCATGCCCATCTCGCGCATGCGCGCGACGAAGGTGCTGGTATCGCGCTGCAGCACGGCGTAGATGCCCTGACGAATGGCTCGGCGAAGCTCGGGGTCGAGCGCCTTCGAGAGGCCGAAGTCGACGAAGAGTACGCGCGGGCGCTCGGCGGCGCCGGGCTCGTCGAGGACGAAGAGATTGCCGGAGTGGGGATCGGCGTGAAAGTGGCCGTCGACGAAGACCTGCTTCGCATAGGCGCGAGTCAGCACTTCCAGCACGACGGCGGGCTCGACGCCCAGCGCAGCCAGGCCGGCGCGGTCGGCGATGTTCACGCAGTCGTGCCAGCCCATGGTGAGCACGCGGGTCCGCGTGAGCTCCGCCACCACCCGCGGCACGACGACCTGTGGATCGGCGGCGAGGTTGCTCGCGATCTCTGCCGCCACCGCGCCCTCGCGTACGAAGTCGAGCTCCTCGCGCAGTCCGGACGCGAACTCGTCGAAGAAACGACCCCGATCGACGCCCCAGCGCTCGTGGCCGCGCAGCCAGACCCAGAGGTGCGCGGCGGCACTCAGCACGAGGAGGTCATTTTCGAGTGAGTCGCGGATCCACGGGTATTGGACTTTCACCACAACTTCAGCGCCGTCCGGTAGCTGAGCGCGATGCACCTGGGCGATCGAGGCGGCGCCGATCGGTTCGCGGTCGAACGAGACGAACGCCTGATCGATCGGCCGGCCGAGCTCTTCCTCGACGACGTCTCGCACCAGGGCGAAGGGCAGGGGGGGGACGCGATCGCGCAGGGCCGCCAGCGCTTCGCTGGCGCCGGGTGGCAGCACGTCGTGCCGGGTGGCGGCGAACTGGCCGGCCTTCGCGAATGCACCCTTCAGCTCACCGAGTAGCGCCACGAGCCGGCGGATGGACCGGTGGACGACGCGCTCTCGATCCGCCCGGCGTTCCGGCTCGGACCGAAAGAGCCCGAGAATCCTCGACCACCCGAGCGCGAGGCCCGTCGCCCCCCCCCATCGCAGCAGCCCCAGCGTGGCCGTGATTCCCGAGGCACGAAGCCAGAATCGGACTCGATGGCCCGCGCGTCCAATCGGCGATCGTTGCTGTGTCTGATCCCCCGTGGGAGCAGCGCGGGGCCGCAGGGCGTCAGCCTGTCGGTGCGCGCCGCCCTCGTGGGGCGACGCGGCGTAGGTCGAGGCATCGGCCGCCAACGACCGTGAGTCACGAGACGAAGAGGTTGGGGACATTCTGGCGTCCTGTTCTCTCGCGCCCGCTGCCGCAGCGGGATCGAACCCTCGCCTTGACAAGGAGCGCAGCCCTATTCTAGAAGAAAGAGGCCAAATTTCCGGGCCGATCCCAGTAGCCTCATGTGTGGCCCGGCGTCCAGAGAGCCAGATCACTTCAGCCGAGCCTCCACGCCGCCACGAATGCGATCACCGGTCGCGTCGGGGTGCGCGGAGTGGATGCGAGGATTCGATCGACTCGGGCGAAGGCCCGAGCGGGGAGGGTAGACGAGATGTCGAATAGGCGAATGAAGAGCGCGTCGCTCGGGGTGGCGATGGCGCTACTCCTGGGCGCGGCGCTCGCTGCGCACGCGCAGGAGGACGCGGAGGGGATGGGGCCCAGCTTCAAGGAGGGCGACATCATCACCTACGACGGCCTCGCGGCCCTGAGGCCCTACCTGCCGGACGAATTCTGGAACAACCGGGACTTCTTCTTCTACGAGGGGATGCAGCTCGAGATCGGCCCATTCCACCGTGACTACTCGGGTCCCGACGCCTACAAGACCGCCACCGAGAAATTCAAGGGGCAGTCCCGGATTGGTCCGGACAACAGCCTCGAGAGCTATACGGTCGGACGTCCCTTCCCGATGGAGGAGATCGACTGCACGGGCGATCCCCAGGCCGGCGTGAAGATCATGTGGAACTTCGACTACACCTGGACCGGCGCGGGTGGCAACGCCAGCTTCTACTACTCGTATTGGGACCGCGGTGAGGAGCTGCCGCTCTATTACGAGGGTGTCTCCAAGACCGTCGTGCTCTCGCATCGCATCGAGCCCCAGTACGAGAAGACCGCCGGCGACGTCTTCCGCAATGAGAAGCGCAAGAATGCCTTCGGGGTCGATGTGACTGCACCCTTCGATGCGCGCGGCATCATGCTGATGTCGTACCGCTACAAGTCCACCGACAAGGCGCGCAGCGAGGCCAAGAACGACGACACCTGGGTCTACGTCCCGACGCTGCGACGCGTGCGCCGCATCTCCACCGCCCAGCGGACCGACTCCATCTCCGGCACCGACTTCACCTTCGACGATCTGCGCAGCTTCGCTGGCATCGTGCCGCAGTACGATTGGGAGTGCCTCGGCGAGCTGGAGATGATCGCGCCCTCGAATACCAAGGTGAAGGGCTACCCCTACGAGAAGGAGCACAACTTCGGCCCCTACGGACTCTCCTTCGCGGACGATCGGTGGGAGATGAGGCGGGTGCTGAAGGTGCGGATGGTCCCCAAGAACGCCGATCACCCCTACCACCACAAGGATCTCTACATCGACAAGCAGACCCTGAGCGCCCTCTACTCCTTCGCGTACGACCAGAAGGAGGAGCTCTGGAAGATCATCTGGCACAACAAGCGCTGGAGCGAGGACGAACTGACCGAGGGCTATTACCCCGGCTGGGAGGGAGTGCCGAACCCGCGCTCGCTGGCGCTGGTGAGCGACATCATCACCAACGTCCAGACGGGCACGGGCAACCGCATCGAGTTCTGGGATGCCGAAGGTGTGCCCTTCAAGAGCAAGGGCAAGATCCGCCGCTACATCGATGTCGGCCGCCTGACGAAGGGGCGCTGAGAGATGCATCGAAGTCAAGCAGCACTGTCCGCGTTGCTGGGGGCGTTGTTGTGCGCGGCCGCCCTCGGGTGCCATGACATCCACCTCGACTATGACCTTCACGCGGACGACATCGTTCTCTTCGATGACCTCTACTCGATCTCGGTGGTCGACAAGGATCATGCCGTCTCGGTCGGCTACTACGGGTCGGTGTACGTCACGTCGGATGGTGGCCAGACGTGGAGCCAAGGCCGTACCGACACGCTGAAGTCGCTCTACAATGTCTCGATGGCAGACGCCCAGTACGGCTGGGCGGTGGGTCAACGTGGGCTCATCCTGCGCACCGAGGACGGTGGCAATACGTGGGTGCGGCAGCCCAACAACAAGGAGAAGGAGGGCGCGCACCTCTTCGGCGTCGCAGCCATCGACGCCAGTACGGCGCTCGCCATCGGCGAGTGGGGGACCCGGCTGCGCACCAGCGATGGTGGAGAAACCTGGGTCGACAACTCGTTTACCGTTGATCAGGCGCACCCGATGTTCCAATGGCTCTCGTCCTTCGAGCAGGAGAAGATCCGGCGCGGTGAAACCGTATTCGAGGACGTGGGCCTGAACGATGTCTTCTGCCTCGGTGTGCCCAGTCGGCGCTGTTGGCTGATTGGTGAGTTCGGCTACATCTTCCACTCCGACGACGCGGGTGAGACCTGGGAGCGCTCCCACATGGAGGGCTCGGTCGAGCTCGATGCGATTCGACTCGGCTACAACGAGGTCGAGTTCGACGAGTCGTATGTGCCGATCCTGGAGGAGTTCGCGAGCAGCATCGTGGACGAGGCGCATCTCAACGTCGCCATCGAGCCGGTGGCGAGTCGTGAGGAGATTCGAAACTTCGGCGTCGAGGGCGATCCCTTCGAATTCTTCGAGATCCTCGAGGCGCGCATGCAGGAGGTGCGCTCCGTGCTCGAGGATACCGGCCTCGCCTACGAGCGCGTGCGCTTGCGTGCGCAGCCGCCGTGGGACTACGAGGATTACCTCGACGACGATCCCGAGTTTCTCAAGCGCTATTTCGACGGGCGCGAGTACGCATATCCCGGCGTCAAGGTGCGCGTGATCCAGAATCCGATCCTCTTCACGGTGCGCTTTCGCGACGAGAACCATGGCCTCATCTCCGGTCTCGGCGGGGTGGTGCTCGTGTCCAGCGACGGTGGCCGGAACTGGCGCTACAGCAAGATCGACCAGAAGATGGCCGTCTTCTCGGTGGGCTCCACGACGGCCCGTGTGATCGCCGTCGGCGAAAAGGGGCTGGTGCGTGTTTCCGTTGACGATGGCCGCTCCTGGGCTCCGCCCTCGGAGGGCTCCTTCCCGAAGGTCTTCACCTTCATGCGGGACGTCGATTTCGAGTCCAGTGGAGAGGTCGGCTTCATCGTGGGCCAGGCGGGCCAGATCCTGAAGTCGGTGGACGCCGGCTACGTCTGGGAGCAAGTGTTGCCTCCGGAGCCGACCGAGGGGTAGGCGAAGAGCCCTCAGCGGGGTTGGCGAAGAGCCCTCGGCGGGGTTGGCGAAGAGCCCTCGGCATGGGGCGGACCTCGGCCGCGGAGCCGAGCCAGCCCGATGGATCAGGCTCGCTCCAGATCCGTTATTCTTCCGCCCGACGGCGGCGATTAATTCCCTGGGGGACGTGTCGACTCTCTCAAGCCGGCAACTCCAACAGCCGATCGATGTGCTGAAGACGTGTGTCCTTGTGTCGGGCCGTGTGGCCGACTGGGTGGGGTTCTGAGGACTCGTACGGCGCCATCGCTGGGGAGGGTGGGTTCGGGAAGTCATGGTATGGGCCACGACACAGCGTGCTCAGATCTTCCTGGCAGGTGTCACCGACGATCTGGCGGAGACCGCACGGCGGGCGCTGGACGAGCTCGGGGATGTCCACATTTGCTCGGACTGGCAGGCCCTGCGCGAACGCCTTGTCGATGGGCGAGCCGATCTGGTGATCGCCGAGGCGCATGGTGAGGAGCCGGCGCTGGACGCAGTCGAGGATGTGATCATTTCCGGCGGTGGCCGCGCCGACTGGATCCTGGTGCGCGCCGAGGCCGACACCGGCGCTCCTTCGCCGCCCATCGCCGAGCGTGCCCGTGAGACGCTGCACGCCCCGGTCGACGACCAGGGCCTGCGAGGCGCCGTCACGCGCGTGCTCGAAGCGCGTAGCCTGCGCGGCGAGAACCGCCGCCTGCGCGAGTACATCCGCATCATGGAGGACTGTCGGCCCCTGGCCCACTGCCTGGAGCCGGGGCAGCTCTACCCGATGGCCCTGGATCTGCTGCTGCGCGCACTGGATCGCGAGCGCGGCGTGACCGTCTTCAAGCGTGCCAATGTGCCGCATAGTGATGCCGTGGCCTTGCGGGGCTTCTCGGACGCGGAGGCCTCCGCGGTCTGCCGCAGTCTGCTCGAAGACAAGCCGGTGGATGTGGCGGCCTTCGACGGCACCGACGTCCTGGACCGCGGTGCTCTGCACGACGGCCTGCGGGCGGCCGGGATCGAGGTCGGATCCCTGCTGGTGCTACCGCTGGGCGGCGACGGGCGCGAGCCCGGCGTCGTCTGTCTCTTCGACGAGGGGCGGACGTTCACACCCGAGGACGTGGAGCGTGCCGACGTCGTGGCGCGCCACAGCATGGCGGCCCTCGACAACGCCGACAGCTATGCGCTCGCCAAGGAGCGCGCCTTCATCGACGACGTCACCGAGGTCTATAACGCCCGCTATCTGCTCTCGACCTGCGAGAACGAGCTGCAGCGTGCCGAGCGCTATGGAACGCCCCTCTCGGTGCTCTTCCTGGATCTCGATCGATTCAAGCTGGTTAACGACCAGTACGGCCACCTGATCGGCTCCGAGACCCTGCGGCGTCTGTCGAAGCTGCTCCTTCAGGCGGTCCGCCAGGTCGACACGCTGGCCCGCTATGGGGGCGACGAGTTCACCATCCTACTGGTGGATACGGCCCACGACGCGGCGATGTCGATCGCCGAGCGCATCCGACGCACGATCGCTGATCACTCCTTCGAAGTCGGCCCCGCGGATCGCATCCACCTCACGATCAGCATCGGGGTGTCGACCTGCCCGGTCCACGGAACCACCCGCGAGGAGTTGCTGGACTCCGCCGACAAGGCCATGTACCGAGCCAAGTCGGAGGGCCGCAATCGCGTCAGCTCGGCCGGCGACCTCGGCTGAAGGGCGCGCGGCGGCAATTGACAGCGCCACGCCACACTGCTATCCAACCCAGCGTTTTCGTTCGGATTTCCCCCATCCATGGCCGCATCCGGCCGTCCCGGGGAGGGCATCGACCCCGAGCGGGATCCCGCAAAGAGAAAAATCGGAAGATGTCTCGTGTGACCTGCAGAGCCAACCCAGGGCGGCGCGCGAGGCCCGCGCATGGACATCCGAGGACGCGAGGCGATGAAGGCGCACGTAGAGCTCGACGGGATGGGAACGCTTCGCCGCACGCATCCGTGTGGACGGATTCTCGCCGGTCTCGTCGGCCAGGAGGTCGTCGTCGCTGGCTGGGTGCACCGACGGCGTGATCACGGCGGGGTCATCTTCGTAGATCTGCGCGACCGCGACGGCATCGTCCAGGTCGTCTTTCGCCCCGAGACCTCCGCGATCGCGCATGAGCGCGCCGGTGCGCTGCGCAGCGAGTGGGTGATCCTGGTCCGTGGCATCGTCGAGGCGCGCTCCGACGACACCATCAATCCGAAGATGAAGACCGGTGAGATCGAGGTGAACGTTCACGAGCTGCGCATCCTCAACACCGCCACCCCGCCGCCCTTTGCGATCGAGGAGGAGACCGAGGCCGACGAGTCGGTCCGCCTGCGTCACCGCATCCACGACCTGCGCAGGCCGCCGCTGCAGCGGGCGCTCGCGATTCGCCACGAGCTGGCCCGGGCGATGCGCGACTCGCTCTCGCAGCTGGGCTTCCTCGAGATCGAGACGCCGATGCTCGCGCGCTCGACGCCGGAAGGGGCGCGCGATTTCCTGGTGCCCAGCCGCCTGCATCCGGGCTCGTTCTACGCGCTCCCGCAGTCTCCGCAGATCATGAAGCAGCTCTTGATGGTGGCGGGCTATGAGCGCTATTTCCAGTTCGCGCGCTGCTTCCGCGACGAGGATCAGCGCGCCGACCGCCAGCTCGAGTTCACGCAGGTCGACCTCGAGATGTCCTTCGTCGGGGTCGAGGACGTGCTCGAGGTGCTCGAGGAGGTGACCTCGGTTGGCTGTCAGAAGGCGGTCGGCGTCCATCTGGCGCGTCCCTTCCCGCGCATGAGCTACGCGGAGGCGATGGCGCGCTTCGGCTGCGACCGGCCCGATACGCGCATCACGTTGGAGCTCGTCGATCTCACGGATGTCTTTGCGACCAGCGAGTTCAAGGCCTTTCGTGGCGCAGTAGAGCAGGGTGGCATCGTGAAGTGCCTGCCCGTTCACGAGGCAGACGCCCTCTCCCGCGGCGACGTCGACCGCCTCGAGCGCTTCGTCCGCAAGGAGCTTGGCGCCAAGGGCCTGGGCTGGATCCGCGTCGACAAGTCCGGCGAGTGGCGCTCGCCGATCGTGAAGTTCCTCTCCGACGCGGAGCGGGGACTCATCGCCGAGCGCTGCGAGCTGCGCGCGGGCTCATTGCTCTTCTTCCAGGCCGACACCTTCGACCGCGCCAACGCGATCCTGGCGCGCCTGCGCATCGACCTCGGTGAGCGGCTCGGTCGCAGCGACGGGCGCGACTGGGACGCACTGCTCGTGGTGGACTTCCCGCTCTTCGAGGAGGACGAGAAGGGCGGGCTCACCCACGTCCATCAGCCCTTCGTGGCCCCGCTCGAGGAGGATATTGCCCTGCTCGAGAGCCAGCCGGAGAAGGTGCGCGGTACCCACTACGACGTGATCATCAACGGCGTCGAGCTCGGCTCCGGCAGCCTGCGCAACCATCGCGCCGGCGTGCAGCGCCGCATCCTCGAGATCATGGGCTACTCGAAGACGGAGATGGAGCAGAGCTTCGGTTTCATGCTCGAGGCACTCGAGGCGGGTGCGCCGCCCCACGGTGGATTTGCGTTCGGCTTCGACCGCATGGCGATGGTGCTGGCGCGCGCCGAGAGCCTGCGAGATGTGGTCGCCTTCCCGAAGACCCAGCGCGGCCAGGATCTGCTGATGGACGCGCCGTCGCCGGTTGTGGCGGAGCAGCTCGACGAGCTCTCGATT
>JAFDDH010000161.1 GCA_019310975.1 Deltaproteobacteria bacterium
TGCTGGCCGACGCCCCGCTCCGATGTCCCGAGATCATCTCGACTCGCGTGGCGACCATCGCCATGTTCTCGGTGCCCCAGTTGGGTCGTGGGTTATCAGAGAGGCGGATGGTGTATCCGGTGCCATGACCGTCAACATCACCCCGCCGCAATGTCGCGCGTCGTGCCCCAGAGCTGCTGTAGCGGACTGCATCCCGTCAACGGGCTGCCAGTACCTTTTTCGCGGCTGTGACCACGCGGTCTTTGTTGGGGAAGAGCGGGGTCTCCATCTCAGGTGCGAACGGGATCTGGGTGTCGGGTGTTGTGACACGCGCGATGGGCGCTCGCAACGATCCGAAGCCATGCTCGGCCACGATGGCGGAAATTTCGCTGGCGGCGCTGCAGGTCCCGTGGGCCGGATCGACCACTACGAGATGGCCCGTCTTCGCCACGGACGTGAGAATCGTCTCTGTGTCGAGCGGGACGAGAGTGCGTGGGTCGATCACTTCTGCCGAGATCCCCTGCTCTGCGAGTTCTTCTGCCGCCTGCAGCGCGGCTGGAACACCGCTAGAGATCGCGACGAGGCTGATATCACTGCCGCGGCGCTTGATGTCGGCCACGCCCAGCGGCACGATGTAGTCCTCATCGGGCACATGCCCCGGCGTGAACCAGAGCCAGATGTCTTCGAAGACCAGCACCGGGTTGTCATCGCGTATGGCGGCTTTGATCAGCCCCTTGGCATCGAAGGGACTTGCCGGTGTCACGATCTTCAGGCCCGGCACGTTCATGAACATGGGGTAGGGTCGATCGGAGTGGTGGGCACCGACGCTGGTTCCATACATCATGGTGGCACGGTACGTCACTGGAATGGTCGCCTGTCCGCCAAACATGTAACGGCTCTTGGCGGCCTGGCTCACCAGCGGATCCATCGCCACGTAGAGGAAGCTCGCGATGGTCATGTCCACCACCGGGCGCAAGCCGGTCATGGCCGCACCGACGGCCGCACCTACAAAGCCCTCCTCGGAAATTGGCGTATCGAAGACGCGCTCCTCGGGAAACTCCTTTGCGAATCCGGTGCCGCCCCACAGATTGCATCGCACGTCTTCACCGAAGACGATGACGCTCTCGTCGCGTAACAGCTCCTCGTGTTGTGCTTCGTTGATCGCCTGCAGGTAGGTGATCTCCCGTCGCGTCTGCGGCTCGGGTCGATCCACCGCAAAAGTGGATATCGCGTTCCGATCGGCGGGCGTCTCGCAATAGAGGTCGTCGAAGGCCGCCGAAGGTTCGCAGCGCGGGCTCTTTCGCCCGAAGTCGACAGCGTCTTCTACGATCCGCCGCTCCTCTGCGACGATCTTCTCGATCTGTGATTCGTCGAGAACTCCCTGCTCGATCAGGAGTCTCGGGAAGTTCTTGATCGGGTCACGATTCTCGATCCAGTCGTTCACCTCTTCTTCGGGGCGGTACGGTTCGGAGACCGGGAGCATCTCGGCATGCTCACGAAAACGATAGGTCTTGGCGTCCACCAAGGTTGGCCCGTCTCCGGCTCGCGCACGCGCGCAGGCCTCGGTGACCGCCTCGTACACGGCGATGGGATCCTGGCCGTCGACGACGACACCGGGCAGGCCGTAGGCGCCCGCGCGGTCGGCAACGTCCTTCACCTTCATCACATTGGCGGTGAGCATCGACACGCCGTAGCCGTTGTTCTCACACACGAAGACGACCGGCAGGTTCCAGATGCTGGCCATGTTCACGGCTTCGTGGAAGGCACCCGTGTTGCTCGCCGCATCGCCGAAGAAGCTGAGCGTCACCTCGCCGCTATGGCGCAGCTTGCTCGAGAGGCCGGCCCCTACAGCCACGGGGATGGAAGCGCCAACGATGCCTGACTCGCCCAGGCTGCCGACTGAGAAATCGGCCAGGTGGAGCGAACCCCCTTTGCCCGCGCACACGCCGCTCGCACGTGCCATGAGCTCGGCCATGAGCGGGCGGATCTCTGCTCCCTTGGCGATGGGGTGCCCGTGTGAGCGGTGGCTTCCGGTCATGAAGCTGCCTTCACCGGCCGCCATGCAGGCGCCTACCTGCGTCGCCTCGTGACCGATGCAGAGGTGTGCAGCTCCCGGAATCTCGGCTTTGCCTTTGAGGTCGACCACCGTTTCTTCGAACAAGCGAATGCGGAGCATCCGTCGGTAGATCTCGATACGAAGATCATTGGAGATTGCGCTCATTCTGCTTTCCCTCGGCACGATGCCAGTCGACTATTGTCGGTCGCGGCCGGTCAGCATCGAGAAGAACGATTATTGTTCATGAGTGCGGCGAGTGCCAGCGCGCAAACCCGGAGCAAACGAGGCGAGGATCCAAGAATGAGTCGATTCGAAGGCAAGGTGGCTGTCGTTACGGGCGGCGCTTCAGGCATTGGTGCGGCGACGCTGCGACGGCTGGTGAGTGAGGGCGCCAAAGTCGTCTGCGCCGACATCGACGAGGAGAAGGGGAAAGAGTTGGTGGCGGACCTCACGAGCGGAGGCGCTGTGGCCACCTTTGCCCAGTGCGATGTCAGCGAACTTGCACAGGTGGAAGCCGCCGTGGCCACCGCTGTCGAGCGCTACGGCAGGCTTGACATCATGCATAACAATGCAGCCTGGTCCGGCGGGGGCTGGGTAGCGAACATCGAGCCCGACGACTGGGAGCGCAGCATCCGCATCATGTTGACGGGGGTTTTCTATGGCTGTCGGGCAGCGATCCCGGCGATGTTGCAGCGCGGCGGTGGTGCCATCGTCAATACGGCGTCCATCGAGGCCTTTGGTGGTGAGATGCTGGCCTCCCCGTACGTTGCTGCCAAGGCAGGCGTCGTCAGCTTCACGCGAAACGTCGCCATCGAATACGGGCGCATGGGGATTCGCGCCAATTCAATCTGCCCCGGCATCGTCGATACCCCGATGTTCGACACCATGGCAAGGTTTGCACCTCGCTCGCGACAAGAAATGGCCGAGCTGAATTCTCTCGGACGTTTGATCCAGCCCGAAGAAATCGCAGCCTCGGTCGCGTTCCTGTGCAGCGAAGACGCCTCGGCGATCACGGGAACGGCGCTGGTCGTGGACGGCGGCATCACCGCCTCCCTCAATCTATCGGGCCACGGCCCCTTTGAGGGCCAACAGCCCTTTGAATAGCCTGCAGAGATGTGCAGCCTACGCGTTGTGTGAGTCTGCTGGGCCTGGTCACTGGCACATCGCCTCGATCTGGTCGGCGTACTTCTCGCTTACGACGTGGCGCATGACCTTCAGCGTCGGAGTGAGTTCGCCGGTTTCCTGGGAGAAGTCCTGCGCAAGGATCGTGAACTTCCTGATGGCCTCCACGTTCGACACGCGCGCGTGTCCGCCCTGGTGGCGGAACGGGCGGAGCTGCTGACGCGGATCGAGGAGCTGGAAGCGAAGGGGGACTGAGCGATGGGGAAGGTGAGGGACGCGTCGCCCAAGGTCGTGATCGCGGTGGCCGTGGCGTGTGCGCTCCTTGGCCTCGGCTGGGGGAGGTCCCTGGCGGTCGTCGCTGTGGCGGCCGTGGTGCTTGCCCTGTTCAGTGCGCGCGAGCCGTGGGATAAGACCGGGGAAGACGAGGAAGGAGCGAGCGATGAGTGAGCAGCGACGGGGATTCCGGCAGCGGATCAAGGACACGCGCGAGCGGGTGGCGGCGAGCGGGCTGGTGCTTTGGCGGACACGGCAGGTGGTGAGTTAGTTCCGCGGCCCCCCGGCGGCCCACCTCAAGGGCTTCGCCACCGCCGGCCAACACAGGCGCCACGTCAAAGCGAAGCCCGCACGCAACACGGAAGCCGACCTCTCGGCCAGCGGGATGTCGACCTCCGGCTAGCCCGACGGTGGGCTGCGCGGAGCGCGAGCTGCTGGGTGGAGCCACCGGGGTTCGGGGGGCGATTCGCTTTGACGTCCGCCTCGGAGAAAGCGGCCTGAATCTCCAACCAGGCAACGAAGTAAGTGCGAGCGCGTGCTCCGCCGTCTCAGTCGCTCGTCGACGGTCGCGTGCGTGAAGTGGCCGATCACAACGTCAAGCTTCGATGGAAGCGCCCTTCCTCCTTCGGCCACGTCGCCGGCGCAGAAGTACCAGCGGCAGAAACACGAACGCGGCCTCGAAGCCGCGGCCGCAGAACAGCTTCGTGGTGATGTCATCACAGCCCTTGAAGTACGTGCCGTCCAGTGTTTCGCCCGTTAGACAGGCCTCGGGGTCTCCCATGGCAATTTCTGTCTGATTGGTTCGGAAATAGACGACCAGATCCGTCACGTTATCGTCGTCCAAATCCCGGTAGGCGAAGAGTGCCACCCAGAAATTCGTGAGGTCGAACGCAGGAGGCGCGCCGCTTGGGCCGAAGGCGAGCGTGGTCACGTCCACATCCGCCACATCGAACGTGTCCGATCCGAGGATGGCTACCGAGAAGATGAGGTGGCTGAACGGGTAGATGGAGTTGGAGTCTCTCCTCGGCCGGATGTCGATCTCCGTGGGGAGCGCGGGCAGCTCCTCGAGGGCGAAGCGAGACAACCCGTATATCGGATCTGCGAATGCGTCGACCACACCGAGGTACGTAAAGGTCTCGGTTCTCGGATCGTAGGCATCGGGCGGGCGAAGGTCCGTCGGCAGGCACTCTCCGCTTGGGATGCTCTCGGCCGTGGAACATGCGACGGCGATCGTCTGCCCAGCAACCTCCTGGTAGAAGAATCCATCCGCGGCGACGTCGGGCTCTCGCGCGAGCACGTCCAGCGTGGAGCCGCCCGCGACCAGCTGCGCGGTCCAGTAGCTCTGGGCCGAAACGGCGAGGCCGTCGCTCAGATCGATGGCGATCGTGTAGTCACTCACGGAATCGCAGATGAGGCCGTCACTGCCGGCCACCGAGCATCCACCCAAGTCTTCGGCCAGGACCAGCGCCCAGGCGGGTCCCGGGATGGTGATCACCGCCTGGTCGTTCGAGCGATCGAACGTGAGCGCGGCCCCTCCCGGAACCTCGACGAAGGCAGCGTTCACGTTACTCGCATAGACCGCCTCGCCACCGCACGGCGTGCCGGGTTCGATGCCAAGCATGTAGAGCCACACGTCCTTGAAGATGGGGGTGCCGTCGGGCTCACGAAGGCTGTTGGTGATCACCGAGCCGTGCGCGGCCGCAAGCGACACATCGATGTCGGTCATCAGGTAGTGGCTCCCCTCGTAAGGCGGCGAGCTGTTCTCGACGAAGACCGGCGGCCCGATCAGTCCCATGGCGTGCCACAACAACGCGTGAAGGAACGGCTCGTCATCGACGTGGCGAAAGCCGAACTGGCGCTCGAGCGCCGTGGCTCTCGGATCCACGAGGAACGAGGCCGCCTTGAACGTCGGGGTAACTTGATACGGGCCACCGAGCATGACCGCACGCATCAGCTCGTGATCGCGCGCAAGGAGGGCGCTGACCGAGGAGCCTTGGGAGTGGCCCGAGAACACGATGCGACCCCAGTCTGGAGCACCTCCGTCCAAGTACTGGCCCCAACCGCGCTCGGGCTGCTCGACGTCGAGATATTCGAGCAATTTCACGAGACGGCTGACCATCGAGTTCGGCTGGTTCACGAAGACCAGCGGCGAAACGTCGTCGCCGTAGGTGCGCTCGATCAACACCTTCTCCATGCAATTCGTGTCGCGCGGTGCGTTGGCGAACCAGTCGGCCCAGCACAATTCGTAATCATGCTTCGGTCCGTTGACGTACTGCAGTCCGATGGTCTTCGTGCCGTGACTGGCCGCCTGCTGCATAAAAGCGTTTGCGTACCCCGGCCCCGCGTCCGTGCCCGGCAGAAAGACGTGTAGCTCATCCCGCTCGGGAGCGTGGGGGCTGTAGTAGGCGCGGTGGTCTCTGCCGCCTCCACCGAAGTTGTCGATGTTCGGGTCGGTGAGCTCCGGCGCCACGCTCGCGAACGTCGGCGCCGCACAGTCGTTGGCGACGACATGGATCCCGATGTTTCGGCCGGTCGTGTCGCTGAGATTGACTGGCCTGCGCGGCCCTGCCCGCCAAAACCGAAAGGCAGATCTCGAAGCAGACGTCCGTGGTCCCAGGAGCCCCGGAGTTCCGGACAGCGGCTGGCTGGTGTCCACCACCCTAAGCTGCGGAATCACTGGCCGGGGAGTGCCCTCGGCCCAGGCCGTCAAGGAGAGTGTATCTCCAAACAGGTCGAATTGGAGATGGATGTCTGTGCTGAACACATCAAGACCCGTCATCATCGAAGCCAGTACGACATCTTCGGATGGCAGGTCGGTGAGTGAAAGCGTAATGGCGATTTCTCCATCAGGCGTGATTACCGCGACATAGCCCATCCCACCGCTAAACCTGGCGAAGAGGCCGAGGCCTTCCTCGGTCCCGCCGCCGAGTTCGCCCTCTATGAGCCGAACCTGTGTTTGAATCGAGATATCCGCATCGAACCCCCCGCTCAACGGTGGCCAAGCAGCGCCGTTGGGCGGAGCTGATGTCACGATCAGATCACCGCTGGTCGCATCACGGATCACAGCCTCCTCTGAACCCCAGTTGCTGACATCCATATCACTGAAGTCATCGAAGAAGCTGCGACCTTGTGCCGTGGCACGCTGAGCTCCGACCACGCTCGCCATCGCAAAGACTACGACAACCCACAATGCCAACGCGCTGATTCGTTTCGAAGGCACCACATCCCTCCTCTTGGAGGTTGTGCGCTTCATGGCCAACCTCCGCGAACCACCGGCTGGAGGTCAGCAGGGCCGCGACTTCCCCCGTCTCAGAGAACGTGCGAGCCAGCGTGGTGCTACCGAGATGGGGAGGGGCGGCGGTGCCCGGCCTCACCGGGCGGTGCGTTCAGTCTGCGTCCTCAGCTGGAGCCACGTCAACCAATATCCTACTGAGGATCTGGAAGATTCAAGCTGCGAGACCACTACAAGCCATACCTTGAATTGTGTAATTCCTGGGAAAGGTGGACAAATTGTCTCTCGAGTCGGCAATGCCGGGGGCGCCGGTGGGGCTCGTGGCGGTGAGGCTCTGGGCGGGGCCCGGGGCGGCAAGCGGTGAGCCAGTTTCGCACTGACTCCTGCGGTCACACTGGTAGCTCACCTCAGCCGCTCGCTGCGCTCCTACTCCACTCCACCCGGTCCAGGCAGCCCCGCCAGCGCCTCTCGCCTGTGCGGCGTCGCCGCCAGATGGCGCGAGGTCACCGAGGTGTCGGAAGGGCCCATGGGGCCTCGAAGTGTCACCAGATCCCGCGGAAGAGCCGATGCGGGGTCTGCTGCATGTACGCGCGGTACTCCTCACCCCGGGCATGCAGGAGCTGGGACTCTTCGATGGGGATGAAGACGATGAAGGTCAGCGACAGCACCACGCCCCAGGCGAGCTGCGCCGCGTTGGGGTGTATGAGGAGCGAAGCGGCTGCCAGGCATGTGAAGCCGCGATACATGGGATGGCGGACGCTGGCGTATGAGCCGTCGATCTGGAGCGGAGTCTCCGCCGTGGCGGAGTGCGAGGCCTCGGAACCGGGAACTCCGAAGAAGCCCTTGAACGACTCGAATGTCCCGCCTTCGCTGAAGGCAAAGGAGCCGAGCAGGAATCCGCAGAGGCCGAGGAATGTGATCCAGTCTGGCAGCTCGAGAGCGGGGCCAGGCAGCGGCCGGTGAATCCCGTAGACGAAGAGCCAGGTCAGCACCGCCACGACCGTATAGATCCGACGCTCCTTCGGGTTGCCCTCGGGCGCCCCCGTCGTCAGGCGTTTGTACCAGGGCGACATCATGACGACGTGGATCATCATGTAGGCGGCGTAGAGCACACCGTTGAAGACATAGTTGCCGGCGGGCGCCCCGGGCTCGTGACGGAACCCCATGAGCACCGACGCCGATACAACCATCAGGCCCATGAACGCGAACCAGGTGTAGAGTCGAACCATGCTGCCCTCCCGCGGTTCGTGTCCTCTATGACCCCGGGATCTTAGACCGACGGCGTCGATCTCGTAGCGTGCAATCTTCGGAATCAGCCACTGGTCTCGGGGGCTGTCGATTGGCGCAGCGCCACTGGCCACCGTGAGCGCGCTCTCGCTTGTACCGGATGACACTGCAACGTTGAACGGGCCCTACGCGATTACCGCAGCTGCGCCGGGCCCTTCCATGGTGGCCCAGGACAGAATCGAACTGTCGACACCGTAATTTTCAGTCACGTGCTCTACCAACTGAGCTACCGGGCCACCGCTGGGCCGCGAATCATAGCCCCCCGCCCCTAATTTCCCAGAGTGAACCGGAGCGGAGCCGGGCCCAGAGCGCATTCCGGTCGATTCGACCCCGCCGGGGTGCGATCGCATCGCTGGCTCCGGTCCGTCGCCGTCCGGTGAGCCGCCGCGGGTGCGTCGGTCTTGGTGTTCTACGAGGCGGCTGGCGGCGTGCCGGGTCGGGCCGCGGTCTCGCTCGTCCCCGAGATGCTGAGCCCGGAGATCACGACGTTCTCGAGCGGCCGGGCGCGCGTTCCCCAGCGGCCGAATTGATCGGTCTCCACGGCGGCGATTGCATCCACCACCTCGATGCCATCGACGACGCGCCCGAAGGCCGTGTACGACCCGTCGAGGTGTCGGCTGTCGGCGTGCACGACGAAGAATTGGCAGCTCGCGCTATTCGGACTTCCCTTGTTCGCCATCGAGACCACACCGCGTACGTGGGGCGCATCGCTGATTTCATCGTCGATCTTGTGCTTGGCGTTCCCCATGCCGTCGTTGGCCGGATTTTTATCCCGCGAGAGCGGGTCGCCGCCCTGGATCATGAAGCCCGGCAGCACGCGATGGAAGGTCGTGCCGTCGTAGAAGCCCTTTCGTGCCAGCATCAGGAAGTTCTCCACGGTCTTCGGCGCGAGCTCCGGATAGAGCTCGATGACAATGTCTCCCTTGCCGGCGACGTGCAGCGTGACACGCGGGTTCGGGCCTGCGGGCCAGACGAAGTCCTCCGCGGCCGCGGGTGTCGCCGCCGCTCTCGCGCTGGGCTCGTCCCCACATCCGAGGCCGATGCCGAGTGTGAGGGCGACGATCAGCGCCGCAAGGAGGGGGTGGCCGGCGGCTTGCTCGAGTGCGTGTGATAGCGTCGTCCGCATGCAGAATGCATCGACTCCCCGCTCCCCGAAGCTGAGCGCTTCCGCTCGCTGGCTGCGAGTCGTGCTCGCCGCGGGGCTGCGAGTCGTGCTCGCCGCGGTGGTCTCCATCCAGTCCGCCGCGGCGCTCTCTACCCAGCCCGCCGCGGCGCTTCTCATAGCGCCCATCACGGCATTTCTGATCGCCCCTGCCACGGCGCTTCTTATGCCCGCCACGGCACTTCTCATGCCCGCCACGGCGTTCGCGGCCTCACCGGAGCCGGTACACGCTCGCCATGGCATGGTGGTGAGTTCGTCCTCGCACGCCGCCGCAGCTGGCGCCGAGATCCTGGTGGCGGGCGGCAACGCGGTGGACGCGGCCGTGGCCACGGCCTTCGCGGTCGCCGTCACGCAGCCCTTCTATGTACGTGAAGGCAGGCGTGCCCGAGCGCGCCTCGGTGCAGGGCCCGCTGGCCGTGGCCGTGCCGAGCTTTGCCAGGGGTATGGAGCTCGCGCTGACTCGCTTCGGGACGATGACCCTGGCACAGGTCGTCGTACCCGCCGTCCGCTTGGCCGAGCAAGGGTTCGCGCTCGCCCCCTATCAGGCGAGCCGCATCGAGTTCATGCGGCGCTACATCACGCCCGAGCGCTTTCCGGAGACGTACCGGATCCAGTTCGCGCCGGCCGCCGATGGTCGAGCCGAGCCCGGCGACCTCCTCGTACAGAAGGATCTGGCCGCCACCCTGCGCGCGATCGGCAAGCAGGGTGCCGGCGTGATCCACGGTGGCCAGGTCGGGCAGAAGATCGTCGATCACGTGCAGGGACTCGGGGGCATTCTCACTCTGAAGGATCTGAGCGACTATGCGCCCCGCCTGCGCGAGCCCGTCACGGGCACGTATCGCGGCTTTAGCGTGCACTCGTTTCCGCCGCCTTCATCCGGTGGTGCAGTGCTCCTGGAGACACTCAACATCCTCGAGGGCTTCGAGCTCGCGCCCCTCGGCCCGCGCAGCTCGCAGAGTCTTCATCTCGTCACCGAGGCGATGAAGCTCGCCTTCGCGGATCGCGCGACCTTCATGGGCGACGCAGACTTTGTCGACGTGCCGATGGAGCGCCTCGTCTCCAAGGACTACGCCAGCGCCCAACGCGCCCGGATCGACCTCGAGAAGGCGACGGTCGTGGCGGCACCGGGCGCGCCACCCGACGATGCGGGCACCGCTCACCTTTCGGTGACGGACGGGCAGGGTGGCGCCGTGGCTCTGACCATGACGATCAACACGAGCTACGGCTCGGGTATCACGGTGCCGGGCACGGGCATCGTGCTCAACAACGAGATGGACGATTTTTCGGTCGCCCCCGATACTCCCAACGCATATGGGCTGGTCGACAAACGAGGCGCCAATGCGATCGCCCCCGGCAAACGTCCGCTCTCGAGCATGACGCCCACCATCGTCGAGAAGAACGGCGCGGTCTTCATGGTGACGGGTAGCCCGGGTGGCCCGCGCATCATCAGCACGGTGCTTCTCACGCTCCTCTATGTGCTCGATTTCGGGATGGACGTTCAGGAGGCGGTGGCTGCCCCCCGCTACCACCACCAGTGGATTCCCGACAAGCTGCGCGTCGAGCCCGAGACGTCGCGCGACGTCGTCGAGGCGCTGCGTCGACGCGGACACACGGTGGAGGTTTCCAAGCGGCATTGGTCGGCGGCCGAGGCCATTGTCATCGACCCGGAAACCGGCTTTCACCTGGGTGGCAGTGATCCGAGGACGCAGGGAGCGGCGGTCGGACACTAGACGGGGCCGAGCCGGTCGTTCCAGCTACTCCACACGTCCACGTGGTGGCGTGGTTAGCCACTGGTGGGATGACGACAGGGATATTAGCGTCGGGGACCGTTCAATCTTGGCCAGAGGAGCCCTTCATGCAGGGACGCGCTGCGGTCGCCGGTGTGGGCGAGTCCGTCTACTACATGCGTGGGAAGTCGCCCGATAGCGAATTTCAACTCGCCTGCACGGCGATCCGCAACGCCGTGGCCGACGCCGGGCTCGAGCTCACCGACATCGACGGCTTCGTCTCGTATATGGACCAGCGCAACGACCCGCTGAGGCTCGCGCACGCCCTGGGGCTGAAGGAGCTGCGGTGGGCCGCCACCACGTGGGCCGGCGGAGGCAACAACGCGGCGGGTGCGGTGCAGATTGCCGACGCCGCCGTGTGCGCTGGATACGCGAAGCATGTGGTCGCGTTCCGCGCGCTCGCACAGGGGCAGTTCGGGCGCTTCGGTCGCCCACGCGGGATCGGGGGCCGCGCCGAGGGCGACATGGCGTGGAAGGCGCCCTATGGGCTGCTCTCGCCCGCGCAGGAGTGTGCGCTGCACACCAAGCGCTTCATGCACGATCACGCCATCTCGCAGGAGGCGCTCTGCGACATTGCGCTGGCCTGCTACGCGAACGCCCAGCGCAACCCACGGGCGATCCGCTACGGCCAACCGCTGACGCGCGAGAAGTACCACGCATCGCGCTGGATCGTGGAGCCCTTCCACCTCTACGATTGCTGCCCCGAGAACGACGGAGCCGCGGCCATCATTGTGACCAGCACCGAGCGCGCACGCGACCTCTTGAATACGCCCGTCCCGATCGTGGCCGCCGCTCAGGGGCTCGGGCCCAAATACGGATTCTCGGCCTTCCAGGGGCGATGGTTCCCGGGGATGTTCTACACATCGGTCGGTGAGGCGATCTGGCAGCGCTCTGGGGCGAAGCCGGCCGATATCGATGTGCTGCAGCTCTATGAGAACTTCACCGGTCCCGTCATGATGACGCTCTGCGAGATGGGCTTCTGTGCACCCGAGGAGGTCGAGTCCTTCGTGGCCGACGGCGCACTGGAAGGCCCCGACGCGAAGCTCCCCTTCAATACGGCCGGCGGCAACATCGGCGAGGCCTACATTCACGGCTTCGAGCTGGTCACTGAAGCGGTCCGTCAAGTGCGTGGCGAGTCCACCTGCCAGGTGAGCGATGTGAGTCTCTCGCTGGTCGTGGCCGGCCCCGGCTATGCGCCGGGCAGTGCGGTGCTCTTTGGGGTTCTGTAGGGGTTGTGTAGGGGCCTCTGTTGGAGGGAGAGCGCATGCAGTTCATGCGGTTGGCGAATATCGGTGAGAGACGGGGAGGAGGAAGCTCATGACGCGCTACCTCGGCGACGAGTGGACGCTGCCTGGCATCAACGATGCGACGCGTGCCTGGTTCACCAGCGGACGCCTGAAGGTGCAGCGCTGCGACGACTGCCGGACCTGGCAGCACCCGCCCGACGAAATCTGCGGCGGCTGTCAGGGCAATCGGCTCTCCTTTGCGGAGTGCGGCGAAGCAGGCCGCATCGAGAGCTTCGTCGTGGTGCACCGCGCCGTGCATCCGGCGCTCGAAGACCGGATCCCCTACGCGGTCGCCCTGGTCTCGCTCGACGATGCGCCGGGCGTGAACGCGATTGGCAACGTGCTGAACGCCGCCCCCGACGAGCTGGCGATCGGACAGCGCGTGCGCGCCGTCTTCGAGGAGGTGTCGCAGCCCGAGGGCGGCGAAGTGCTGCGAATCCCCCAGTGGGAGCTCATCCGCGAGGCACGCTGAGCGAGCCCGCGCGGTCCGGCGCCATTCACACGATCGACACGATCGTCTCGGTCGCCCTCAACATGGCTACTCCCGAGTAGTCACGTTGAGGGAAAACGACCTCATGTGTATCGCAACAGGTGGTCGAATCCTCTCGGCCCACCCGTTCGGTCCCGATGCCCACGTTCGATCGTCGAGTGGGCACATTCTCCCTAATACACGTCCGTATGACTGTGGGAAAAGATTGGGAATTGGTGGGTGAATCGATGCGCGCGCCCCGGTTTCCCCCCGGCTGTGTGCCGGATTCGGCCCAGGCCGCATTGAGGCTTTTCAAGTATGGGAAATCATGTGAAAATTTGGTTGATTGGGGCGGCTCGAGGTCGCCGGGAGGCAATCTTGGGCGGAAATCGGGGAAGTGCACGGCGGGGAGTGGCGCGGCGATGAGCGAGGGATCGCTCACCGAATTCACGTTCGGCCCCTTCGAGATCGATCTCGCACGTGGCCTGCTGCTGCGCGATGGCGAATCCGTGGGAATCCGGCGAAAGCCGTTCGAGGTTCTCAGCATGCTCGTGCAGGCACGCGACCGTGTCGTCACGAAGGCCGAGCTGCGCGCCGCCGTGTGGCCCGGCACCAGTGTCAGCGACGCGGCATTGACCAGTGCCGTCCGGGATCTTCGCCGCTGCCTGGGTGAGGAGGGGCGACGCACGCCGCGCTACGTGTCGACCGTCTATGGCCGCGGCTACCGATTCATACACCCGGTCAAGCCGCGTTCCGGGTCGTCCGCGACCGGTGGGCGCTTCGTCGGGCGGCGTCCAGTGTTTGCCGAAGCGGCGGAGCGAGCCGAGGCGGCTGCGCGGGGCACGGGCTCGGTGCTCCTCCTCGCCGGGGAGGCTGGCATCGGTAAGACGCACACCGCGCTCGAGATCGCACGGCGCGGCGAGCAGAGTGGCTTGGTGATCCACCTGGGTCGATGTCTCGAGGAGGCCGGCGCGCCGGCGTACTGGCCGTGGACGCAGATCGTGCGCAGTGTGCTGGGTGGTCATGATCCCATGCGCATCGGCGAGCGCTATGGGAGCTCCGCCGCCGAGGCGAAGCGAGTGCTGCCCGAGTGCGGGGGCGACGCGTCCGGGCCGATGGCCGAGTCCACGGACGTCGAGGCCGATGCGTCGCGCTTCCGCGTCTTCGATGGGGTCACGAATCTGCTGCGCAGCGCTGCGGTCGAGCGGCCGCGGCTCCTGCTCTTGGACGATCTGCACCGCGCCGACAAGGCCAGCGTACTGCTGCTGCGCCATCTGATGCGCGAGACCGCCGGCATGCGCACTTTCATTGTCGGGGCCTATCGTGACGATGAGGTGGATGCCGACCATCCGCTGCAGGCCGTGCTCTCCGAGCTGCATACGGTCGGACGCAGTGTGGCGCTATCGGGGCTTTCGCCGGCTGAGCTGGCGCGGCTCGTCGCGCAACTGTGCGGCGAAGAGCCGGACGAAGACGTGCTCCGCCAGCTCCACGAGCGCACCGAGGGCAACCCCTTCTTCGCGACGGAGATCGTGCGGGCACTGATGGCGGAGGGTGCGCTCTCCGGGCCGGGGACCGAGCTGCGCGCCTCGGTCAGCTCGAGCGAGGGCGTGCGCCAGCTGGTTCGCAGCCGCGTGTCCCGATTGGGTGATCGCGTGGTCGAAACACTCACGGCCGCCGCAGTGGCCGGCCGCAGCTTCGATCTGGACGTACTGACGCAGGTTCGCGCCGAGATCGGCGCCCCGGCGCTGCGCGAGGATCTCGATGCCGCGCAGGCGGCCGGCCTGATCGGCGAGGTGCCCGACCGCGGCGCCCGCTTCGCGTTCTCGCATATCCTGGTCCGCGACGCGCTCTACGACGACGTGCCGGGTCGGCTGCGGCGCGCGCTGCACCGCGCCGTGGGGCTGGCGACGGAGTCGCTGCGCAGCGGCGATGTCGAAGCGCACGTCGACGAGTTGGCGCGTCACTTCGGGCAGGCCGCCATGGACGGCGAGGCCGAGCGCGCCACCACCTATGCCCAGCGTGCCGGCCTGCGCTCGTTCGCGCAGGCCGCATACGATGAGGCCGTTTCGCGTTTCGACGAGGCACTGCGCTACCAGGTGCTGGCGGCCGGTAGGTCCGACGCGCAGGCTGAGTTCGGTCTCGAGCTGCGCGCGGAGTTGATCGTGCAGCGTGCGCGTGGGCTCTGGAGTGCCGGGCACACCGAGCAGGCCCGCCAATCCTTCGCCGAGGCGGCCGTTCTGGCCCGCAAGATCGATGCCTCGAATATCCTGATGCATGCAGCGCTCGGCTACGCGGGGCGCACGGACGCCACCCCAGGACTCGATGCGCGTGTCGTCGGTCTGATCGAAGAGGCGCTGGGTCGCCTACCCGATGAGGACACTGTGCTGCGCGCCGAGGCGCTCGCACGGCTCGGCAAGGAGCTCTACTACCACCCCGATCCGGCGATCGGACAGGCTCGCGCGCGTGAGGCGGTCGCGATGGCGGAGCGCGTCGGCGATCCGGGCGCGCTCGGCTACACGCTCTCGGCGCTGCACCATACGCTGCAGCGTCCGGAGGTCGAGCCCCACACGCGGCTCGCCATCGCGGATCGCCTGATCGCGCTGGCCGAGGTCAGCGGTGCGGGTGACGTGGAGGCGGTCGGGCTGCAGGAGGCCGCCGCCGACCTGGCCGAGATGGGCGATCGGGCGCGCCTCGAGGAGTACATTCGACGCTATGGCCGCATCGTCGAGGCGTTGCGCCAGCCCTTTGTCCGCTGGCTCCACTCCGCCTACCTGACCATGATCGATCAGCTCGACGGCCGCCTCGAAGCCGCCGAGACGCGCATGCACGGGAACTTCGCGCTCGGCCAGAGCTTTGGCTCGCCCAGCGTGCTGCTGGTCTACAGCAGCCAGCTCTTTGCGCTGCGTCGCGAGCAGGGAAGGCTGACCGAGCTGATACCCTTCCTCGCGGAGGCGGCGGACTCGAACGCGACGTTCTGGGGTTTTCGAGCGGCGCTGGCCGCCGCACAGCTGGCCGCGCAGCGGCCGGGCGAGGCGGGCCGGATCGTCGAGGCGCTGTGTAGCGGTGGTCTCGAGGATCTGCCCCCCGATCAGAACTGGCTGGGATCGTTTGGAGTGCTGGCTTCGGTCTGTGCCCAGCTCGGTCAGGTCGCTCACGCTCGTCGTTGCTACACGTACCTGCAGCCCTATCGGGGTCGCCTGGGGGTGGTGGGGTTCGCGACGGCCTGCGATCTATGCGTGGATCACCGACTGGCCGATCTGGCTCGTGCGGTCGGGGATGTCGACGCAGCCGAAGGCCACTACGAGGCGGCGCTCGATCTGCACCGCCGCGCCGGCGCCCGGCTCTATCTCGCACACACCCAACGCGACTTCGCCGGGCTCCTGTGGAAGCGCGGTCGCCGCATCGACCGCGAGCGCGCCGCGCATCTGCTCTGCGAGGCGGCCGAGACGTACCGCGAGCTCGATCTGCCCCACCACCGTGCGTGGATGCGCGAGCACGAGGTCGAGGGCGCCTAGCCCCGGCGATCCGCAATCCAGGCCGCGCACGTGCTGAGGGGCTGGTTTCCTCAGTCGCCTGGGCCGGGCATCAGGAACCACAGGATCAGGTAGACGATGATCCCAGGAAAGGCCGCACTGAGCACGGATACCAGTACATAGAGAATCCGTACGCGGGTCGGAGGCCAGTCGAGCCAGTCGGCGATTCCGCCGCAGACGCCGGCGATGATCCTCTCCTCGGAGCGATGCAGGCCACTCTCTCGTGCCATCCGTGTCTCCTTCGGACGGATGGTAGTCGCGGGGAGGAGAATCTGAGCACTCGCATGGCTCGTTCATTAGTTGCATTTTGAAACTCAACCGATTAAGTTTCATTTCGCAACCGCACTGGCATCGGAGATCGCTGGAATGACCCGATTCGAGTTCTTCTTCGACTACGGAAGCCCCTACAGCTACCTGGCCGACACCCAGATCGCCGCGCTGGCCGAGCGGACGGGCGCCGAGGTCGTCTACCGGCCGATGCTGCTGGGCGGTGTCTTCAAGGCGACCCGAAATCGATCTCCCTTCGTCGAGCCCGTGGAGCCCAAGCGGGCCTACTTCGCCGTCGAGCTGCGCCGCTGGATCACGCATCTTCGCGTTCCCTTTACCCACAATCCCCACTTCCCGATCAACACCCTGCTGCTGATGCGCTCTGCGGTGGCCGCCGAGCAGGCCGGCGTCTTCGCGCCCTTTCACGAGGCGGTGTACCCGGCATTCTGGTGCGACGCACAGGACATGGGTGATGCCCAGGTGATCACACGGGTGCTCGAGAAGGCCGGGCTCGATGCGGCGTCGATTCTCAGGGCTGCCGGAGCGGCGCCGGCGAAGGACGCCCTCCGAATCACGACCGAGGCGGCGGTGGCGCGAGGCGTCTTCGGTGCGCCCACGATCTTCGTCGGCGATGAGATGTTCTTCGGCAACGACCGCCTCGAGTTCGTCGAGCGCGCGCTCGGCGCGCAGGCGGCCTGAGCCGCCTAAGTGGAGTAAGTGGAGTAAGTGGAGTGAGCGGCATAGGAGAAGAGAGATGGCGCACGAGAAGGTGGCCCTCGTCCTGGGTGCGGGTGCCGGGCTCGGCGGAGCGGTGGCCCGCCGCTTCGCACGTGAGGGCTACACGGCCTGCGTGGCACGGCGCAGGGGCGACGAGTTGGCTGGCCTGGTAGAGGCGATCGAGAAGGCCGGCGGCAATGCGCGCGCCTTCGGGGTGGACGCGCGCGACGACGAGCAGATCGAGGCGCTCTTCGAGCAGATCGAGTCCGAGGTGGGACCCGTCGAGGTGGCTGTTCACAATATCGGCGCCAACGTATCGTTCCCGATTCGCGAGATGACCACTCGCGTCTATTTCAAGGTCTGGCAGATGGCGTGCTTCTCGGGCTTTCTGATGGGAAGAGAGGCCGCAGCGCGCATGCAGCCGCGTGGTCGGGGCACGATCCTCTTCACCGGTGCCACTGCGTCGCTGCGCGGACGCCCAGGAATGGCGGCCTTTGCGGGCGCCAAGTTCGCACTGCGCGCGCTGGCTCAGAGTATGGCGCGCGAGCTGGGGCCCGAGGGCATTCACGTCGGCCATATCGTCATCGACGGCGCGATCGACATGCCCTGGATCCGCGAGAACTTCCCGCAGATCATCGAAACGCGCGGCGAGGAGGCGTTGCTCTCCCCCGACGCAATCGCAGAGAGCTACTGGAGCCTGCACGCACAGCCCCGCAGTGCATGGACTCACGAGCTGGATCTGCGCCCGCACGTCGAAGCCTGGTGACGATCCGGGGGTATTCCGCGCGACCTGGGTCGACGGCGTCGACATCGCAGATCCGGAGCCGCTGCGCATCATCGCCAAGAAGGCCGGCCTCGATGGCGATTCGTTCCTTCAGCGCATTCAAGATCAGAAGGTCAAGGACGTTCTCAAGGCGAATAACGATACTTCGTCGAAGAGGCACTCGCTTGAGCTTGCAGGCATGGACGCGCGCCGTCCGTGCGAGGGATCAGTCCGGGCCGACCAGCGCCAGCGTATAGGCGTCGAGCCGGATGATCCGGCGAGCCACACGGATCACGTCGTCGCAGCGGATGGACTCGATCTGCTCGGGGTAGAGCCGATGCGCTCTCGGCCCGAGCCCGTAGAGGCCGTCGAGCGCAATGTGGGCCGCGCGGGCTGCACTGCGCTGCTGGTCGATCACGAAGTTGCCCGTGAGGTTGCGCTTCGTACGCGCCAGCTCGTCCTCGCCTGGCGGATCCTGTACGAGGCGTTCGAGTTGTTCGAGGATGCCGCGCCGCGCACTGTCGACCTTATCGGGTGCCGTCGCGATGTAGATGGCGAAGAAGCCTGGCGACACGCCTTCGACATTCATCGCCGAGACGCTGTAGGCCAGGCTCTGCTTGTCGCGTAGCTCGAGGAAGAGTCGCCCGCTCTGGCCGGCCAGCAGCTGACTGATGACCTCGAGCACGAACCGGTCGGGATCGTCCACCGTGGTGCCACGGAAGCCGAGCACCATGTGGGCCTGAGCGCGGTCCTTGCGGCTGTATGCCTCGCGGATCTCGCTTGCGGTCGGGTCGTTGGCGGGGCATAGGGGGTCGAAGCGACCCGCCGGCAGATCGGCCAAGCGCGCCGACACCGCCTCCGCGATGGCGTCGGGGTCCACGTCACCCGCCACCGCCATCACCATATTCGAGGCGCGGATCAGCCAGTCGTGGTGGGCGCGGATCCGCTCGGCCGTGAACGATTCGACACTCGGTCGATCGCCCAGCATCGGCAGTCGGTAGGGGTGCAGGGGGAACTCGGTCTCCGTGAAGAGCATGAAGGAGCGCTGCGCAAGCTGGTCCTCGCGTCGCTCGATGGCGGCCAGGGTCTCGCGCCGCTCGCGCTCGACGTCCTCCTCGCGAAGCCCCGGTCGCAGCAGTACGTCGGAGAAGAGGTCGAGGGCGGGGAGCAGGTTGTCGCTGGTCACCTCGAGTGTGACGCCCATGCTGCTCCGGCCCGAGAAGCCGCTGATGTCCGCGGCCAGATCCTCCACTGCACTGGCGAACGCGGTGGAGGTATGCCGCTGCGTGCCGCGGGTCCACATCGACGCGGTGAAGCAGCTGAGCCCCGAGTTCTCCTTGGTCTCCGCCAGCAGGCCGCCCGAGAAGGCGGCGCGCGCGGCGACCACGGGCACGCTGCGGCGCGGTGCGACGTGGAGCGTTGCGCCGCCGGGCAACGAGAACGAGTGAATCTCGCCTGCACGATCGGATTGGGCGTCGCTTCTCAGCGCGAGCGCGGGTGTGCTGGCCTGCGCGTGCGGGCCGATGCGCGGCGGGGCGCTGTGACGCGAGCGGGTTCGCTCCACGCCCGCCGTGACGGCCTCCGAGAGCGCCGACTCGTCGAGGGTCTGGTCCTCGCGATCGGGGATGACCGCGGCCACGGCGATCTGCTCGGTGTCCAGATACTCCTGGGCGACGCGCAGCAGATCTTCGCGCGTGGCGCCGCGCAGAGTCTCGAAGTAGCGGTCCTCCCGGCGCCAGTCGCCGCCGATCACCTCGAAGCTGCCGAGCTTGCTGGCCATTCCGGAAACGCTCTCGCGCTCGAAGTGCTCGCTGGAGAGGAAGTTGTTGCGCGCTCGCTCGAGCTCCTCGCTGCTCACGGGCTCGACGCGCAGCCTTTCGACCTCCTCGGCGACGGCCTCCACGGCGCGCCGAGAGCGCGCCTCATCGCTCTCGAAGCCGACCGAGAAGAGCCCTCGATCCAGAGGCGTGTAGGACGACGCGTCGATTCGATCGACCAACCCGTCTTCCTCGCGGAGTCGACGCACGAGGCGGCTCGACTCGCACTCGCCGAGCAGGAAGGCAAGCAGGTCGAGATGTGTCGCGTCCTCGTCCCGAAAGCGCGCGGAGGGCCAGGCGAGCTCGATGCGCTGGCTCTCGAAGGGGCGGCGCAGCACGGCGGTGCGGGGTGCCGCGTGGCGCGGCTCGGCGGCGCGCTGGCGGCTCGCGCCGCCCGGCGCCGCGCCGGCGAACTGCTCGGCGAT
>JAFDDH010000399.1 GCA_019310975.1 Deltaproteobacteria bacterium
GTCTCCACTTCGGGATGCCCGATGGATCTGCCCGAACCGTTCACATCGAGGCCCTGGGCGACACGGGCTTCCACCTGGGCGCCGGGCTCTACTTCGGCCTCGACGATCATTGGCACGGCGAGTGGAGAGGTACGTTTCATCTGGACGGCGAGTATCTGGCGGACTGCAGCGAGCCCGAGACCGCCCGCCGTATTCACCAGCTTCGCGACTGTCTCGTCTCCGTGGAGGATCCTGAAGGCGGAGGGCGGGGCTGGGGAAATATCCAGACGATCGTCAGGGGCCCATTCCCCGACCTGGGTCTCAGCGCAGAGTCGAGTTTCATTTGAAATAGGAGACACCATGGAGTTCTGGCAGTTCCTGGCCTTCACCGAAGTCGAGCAGCTCACGGAAATTGCCCGCATCGCCGAAGACGTCGGGTTCACAGGCGTCCTCCTGGGAGACCATATTCTGGTTCCAGAGAAGATCGATTCGCCCTATCCCTATACACCCGATGGAAAGCCGGGCTTCGAATCCGCGGACGTCTGGCCCGACCCGTGGGTCAGCATCTCAGCGATGGCGGCAGTCACCTCGAAATTGCGATTTGGAACCTCAGTGTACATCCTCCCGCTTCGCAGCCCTTTCCAGGCAGCGAAGAGCATCGGCACCGCTGCGGTGATCTCACGCAACCGCGTTGCACTCGGTGCGGGCGCGGGCTGGATGCGCGAGGAGTATGCGCATATGAATATGCCCTTCAAGGATCGCGGGAAACGTTACGACGAGATGATCGAAGTCCTACGCTTGCTCTGGCGTGGGGGAATGACCGAATACCACGGGCAGCACTTCGACTTCGACCGACTCGAAATTTCACCCGCGCCGACCGAGAACATCCCGATCTGGATCGGTGGACACAGCAACGCCGCACTGCGACGCGCCGCACGCCTCGGGGATGGCTGGATTGGCACAGGCTGCGCGCCCGAAGAGATTCCAGAGATTCTCGGCTCGCTTCGCGAGCTACGTAGCAATTCAGGAAGAGAGGATATGCACTTTGAGACGCGAGTCTCGCTGACTGCGATGCCCGATCGAGATCTGTATAGACGCGTCGAGGACCAAGGCCTGACCGGCATCGTTCACTGGCCCTTCAAATATCTGCTCGGACCGAGCTCGAGCATCGAGCAGAAACGTACTGCAATGGAGAGCTACGCCGAGGACATCATCGTCCCGCTCGCGAGAGGTCATTGAAAGCTACCCTCGGGCTTACAGCGACCTATCATGACTCTGGCTGCCACGGGGAATCGTCAGGAAGACGCCCATCCACATCTTTGAACCCGTAAGCATCCGCAATGCCTCGCGACGTCACAGCCTTCCCACTGTAGTGCATGACCCCGGAATCCCCTGCGAGAGCGACGACCGCCCGACCGGTGAAGCGTTGCGACTCAGCGCCTTTCAAGTCAAACCCAGGTATGCCGAGCACACGTTCAGTCTTGACGAGATTTGGCCATAGCGATACGATCGCGACGCCATGGCGAGATAGCGGTCGGGCGGCCTCCACTGTGATGCGATCGAGTGCGGCCTTTCCGACGCCGTAAGCCAGGTGATGAAAGAAGCGTACTGCACCTGCGGAGCTGATATTGACGATGAGGCCGCTCCCTTGGGCGACCATGATTCGCGAAGCAAAATGTGTCCCCACGTAGGACGAGCGCGTCCCGACATCGATCATGACATCCCAGTCAGAAATCGGAGTTTTCCAGAATGGGGTCTTGGGATTGAGATTCGCCGGTACGCAAAAGGCATTGTTGACCAAGACGTCGAGTCTTCTGGCTTCACGGCTGACCTTCGCAAAGAGTTCTGCGACCTGGTCGTCATCGGCGTGGTCACACGCCACCGCAATGGCCTGCCCGCCGATGGCTTCGACCTCGGCCACGGTGGCCTTCAAGCTTCCCGGGAGCCGATCCGAGGCTTCGAAGATCGTCCGTCCGGTGACATAGACCGTCGCCCCTGCGGCAGCGAGTTCGAGTGCACAGCCCTTTCCGATGCCACGGCTGGCTCCGGTCACAATGGCCACTCTTCCCCCTAGCGAATTCATTCTGAACGATTCCCTCATCGATCTCCTCGCTCATGTGGATGGCGAGCCCCCGGATGCCTCGGTATCCAACCTCGATGTCAGGATAGGAGCCCCACGGCTTCATCGGGTCGTGCTGGCTTGCGATCGTACTCAGCCGCCATCTCGACCACCTCGGCGACGAGAGTTCGATTCGTCTTGCCTGCGGAAGCTGACGGATTGTCGCCGATTCCGACGCGAACGTGCCCGCCCTGCCCGATTGCAGCCCGAAGCAGTGCCTCGATTTCCGCAGGCGAATGGATGCCAGTGGGCGCACAGAACCACTCGATCGATCGCTGCCCACCCAGGCCGCGCAGCATCTCGATGTAGACGGCAAGGCCACCTGGATTGGGAAGCGGGCCGTGGAGCCAGCCACCGCTCAAGAAGAACTTCAGGATCGGCCGTCTACAGAGCCCGGCATCGAGAAAGGCCATCGCCAGACGCAAATGACCCAGCTCGAAAATCGCCAGCGAAGTGATCATGTCTCGACGATCGTATTCCTTGGCCACTTGCCAGAGAATTGGGACTGGATTCAGGTACACACTCCAGTCCATGGGCATCTCGTGAGCGTTCGGTGGCAGCTTGCCGTCCTGAGCAAAAACCAGATTCAGCGAACCCATGTCGAGCGGGCCGAGCTTCATTCCCAGCTCTTGCTCGTCTGCGAGATCGAACACATGTGCGAAGCGCTCGTCGATGCAGCAGCGCGGATCCGAATAGAACGGGGGTTAGGTCGGGTACATCAGGATCGAAGACCCGGCTTGCCGAACACGACAGACGACGTCGCGATAGAGCCCCGTGGATCCGTAACGTTGCTCACCAGAATCCGGGTCGCGTGCGTGAAAGTGCACGATCGACGCACCGGCGTCGGCACACTCGAGAATGTCGTCGGCGATCTCCGCAGGCGTGATCGGAATACTCGGATGTTCGGACCGCG
>JAFDDH010000400.1 GCA_019310975.1 Deltaproteobacteria bacterium
GGTGGCCGTGGTGAGCCTGATCCTGCTCACGGCAATGATGGCATTGGGGCGGGGGCGAGCGGATCGACTCGTCTGAGGTCGGGTCACCTGATCATTCGGCGTGCTCGTCGCGTTCGTGCGACGCCTTGGGGTCTGCGAAGTGCCCACCCGGCCGGCCACATGAACCGGCGCGGGAACAAGCGACGCCTATCTCGTTGTTCCGAGCCAGGCTGGCGTGGACGGGAGAGCTCTGGTCAGCGA
Source organism: Deltaproteobacteria bacterium (assembly GCA_019310975.1). Classification (GTDB taxonomy): domain Bacteria; phylum Myxococcota_A; class UBA9160; order UBA9160; family UBA4427; genus JAFDDH01. The sequence continues at coordinate 241 of JAFDDH010000400.1, forward strand.
GCCAATTCGCCACACTGCGGATACTCTTCCAGGACTCCAGGACTCCAGGGCGGGCGAAGAGCGGACGGACCTCGAGCCCCGGCCCTGAGCTGGCGACAGAGGTAAGATGGCGAAGAGGCTCGAGCGATGGACACCCTAGAGAAGAATCAAAAGGCATTCACCAGGCAATCGGAGGGATTCTCGAGCGACGGTGATACCTACGCGGATTCGGAAGAGCTCGCGTGGATGCTGGAGGATCTCCCCGTATCAGCAGACGCCCGGGCCCTCGACATCGCGACCGGGACAGGCGAGTTCGCCCGCGCGATCGCGCCACACGTCGCGACGGTGATCGGGCTCGACGCCACGGATGCGATGATCGAGCAGGGAAAGTGCTTCATCGAGCAGGCCGGGATCCGGAACATCAGCTTTCAGAAGGGTGTCGTGCAGGATATTCCCTTCGAGGATGAGACCTTCGACATCGTTTCGTCGCGCTATGCGTTTCATCATTTTTCCGATCCAAGGCCCGTGATCTCGGAAATGGCTCGGGTCTGCAGGGTGGGCGGTCATATCATCATCGTCGACATCATCGTTCCCGACGCGTCCACGGCAGTCGAGTCCAACTACTACGAGTGGCTGTGCGATCAATCCCATACCCGGGCCCTCAATCCCGGGGAGTTCGAGATCTATTTTCCGCTCTTCGGACTGGAGGTGGTCTCCGCGCGAACCCGAGTCCTGGAGAACGAGTTCATCGAGTGGATGGACTTCTCGCTCACGGAGAAGGAGCATCGTGAGGAGATCCTTCGCGCCGTCCGAGCCGAGCTGAGCGGAGGACCCAAAACCGGGCTCGCTCCCTACGAGGAGGACAGCGTCCTCTGCTTCAATCAGCTCGGTCTCTCGATCGTCGGCCGCAAGCGATCCTAGGCAGGCGCACTTTCCGCCCAGCTGCGATGCGCGCCGCTCTTTCGCTCTTTCGCTCTAAAGCCAGTCCGCTCTCGCACGAGCACGGAGGTGTTGCGGAAGCTTCGTAGCTGTATGCTCCGATTCCGACTGGCTTCAGCCAGCTGTCCGCACCACCTCGAGGGAGAGAATGGTCTGCGATCCGCGCTATGAGGTGCTCTTCGAGCCGGTGCAAATCGGCCCGGTGACGGCGCCCAACCGCTTCTATCAGGTCCCTCATTGCTCCGGCATGGGCTACCGCAAGCCGAACACGGTGGCGGCCATGCGCGAGATCAAGGCCGAGGGCGGATGGGGTGTCGTATGCACCGAGTACTGCTCGATCCACCCGACGTCGGATGACGAGCCGCTGCCCTCGGCCTCGATCTGGGACGACAAGGACGTCCGCTCGCACGCCAGGATGGTGGAGGGCGTGCATCGACACGGTGCGCTGGCCGGTGTGGAGCTGTGGCACGGTGGTGGCTCGACGCCGAATCTGTATAGCCGTGAGGAGCCGATCGGTCCGATGAGTCGAGGTGACTGGCGGCTGGAGCCGGTGCAGTGTCGAATCATGGACAAGAAGGACATCCGCGATCTGCGTAGATGGCAGGTCGAGGCGGCGCTGCGAGCGAAGACTGCGGGCTTCGACATCGTCTACGTGTACGCCACGCACGATTATCTCCTGGCACAATTCCTCGACCCCTCGAATCGGCGCAACGATGAGTACGGAGGATCCGTCGAGAACCGCGTCCGCCTCGTGCGGGAGATGATCGAGGACACGAAGGAGGCCGTTGGCGACAGCTGTGCGGTCGCGGTGCGATTCTCGGCGGATGTCGGCGAGTGGGATGGTCCGCCGGTCAACGAGGAGCCGCAGGCAATGATCGAGCTCCTCGCCGAGCTGCCGGATCTCTGGGACATCAACGCGCGCAGCTACGCGTTCGAGATCGGGAGCTCACGCTTCGTCAAGGAGGCTTCCCTCGAGCAGTATGTGAGCTGGGTGAAGAAGGTGACCACGAAGCCCGTCGTCAGTGTCGGCCGTTTCACGTCGCCCGAGACCATGGTTCGACAGGTGCGCGGGGGTGTGATGGATCTCGTCGGGGCCGCGCGGCCGTCGATCGCCGATCCCTTCCTGCCCCGAAAGCTGGCCGAAGGCCGTGAGGAAGACATTCGGGAGTGCATTGGTTGCAACATCTGCTCGGCCTACGACCGGATCGGTGTTCCGATTCGCTGCACCCAGAACCCGGCGATCGGCGAGGAGTGGCGGCGCGGATGGCATCCCGAGCGCATCGAGCCGAGGGCATCGGATCGCTCGATTCTCGTCGTCGGCAGCGGGCCGGCCGGTCTCGAGGCGGCGCGCGCTCTCGGGCAGCGCGGCTACGCGGTCACGCTGGCCGAGGCGCGAACCGAGCTCGGTGGCCGTGTGTCTCGTGAATCGGCAATGCCGACCCTCGCCGAATGGGCACGTGTACGAGACTGGCGGATCACACAATTGAACAAGTTGCCGAATGTCGAGATCTTCCTCGACAGTCGAATGGACGCAGCGCAGATCATCGAGTTTGGGGCGGATCGCGTGGCGCTCGCGACGGGGGCGAGCTGGCGCAGGAATGGTATCGGACCGTGGCACGCCGCCGCCGTGCCTGGAGCGGAATCTGCCCACGTTCTCACGCCGGACGACGTGATGGACGGCGCCCGGCCAGCTGGGCGGGTCGTGATCTACGACGACGATCACTACTATATGGGCTCGGTCCTGGCCGAAGCGCTGCGTCTGGGCGGCGCGCAAGTGACCTTAGTGACGCCTGCGACGCAGGTCTCGGCCTGGGCATTCAACACCGACGAGCAGCCGCGCACGCAGACCTGG
>JAFDDH010000401.1 GCA_019310975.1 Deltaproteobacteria bacterium
CTCCCTCCCCGGGCTGAGCCTCAGCCTGCTCGTTTGGATGATCGTGGGAGCGAATTCTCCTGCGCTGGCTGGGCCTTCCTACGCAGACCTCAAGTGGGGCCACGCGGATCCGGCGAACTTACTGAAATTCAAACTACTTCTTGCCTCCGAGGCGGGGCAGGTCGAGACCGCGGAGGAAATCGACGTTGGCCTCCCGCTGCGCGAAGGGGGCGTGTACCGCTGGAGCCTCCTGATTCCGGAGAACGAATTCGTCTGGGTGGCCGTGATCGCGGTGGACCGCCGGGGCGCCGAGAGCCCGCCCTCGGCGTGGCGACGGCTGGACTGGGATCGGACCCAGGTCGAGCTGGAAAGGCCCGGAGCGCCCTTCCTGGTGCGGCCGGCTCGGCCCTAGAGGCGCACGCGACGCAAGAGCGTTGCCGATCCGGGGCCTTCCGGCCTAAGCTGCGTCTCGGGGGGTGATTGGGATATGCAGCCAGGCCTTTCGGCCGGGCCGGCGGGCTTTGCGCTCGCCCGCCGGCGACTCGTCGAACATCTGTACGCCGGTGGGGTACGGGACACGCGCGTGCTCGCGGCCTTCGAGGCCGTGCCGCGGCACCTCCTGGTCCCGGAGGCTCTGCGTGGGCAGGCCTATCGAGACACGCCGCTGCCGATCGGCGAGAAGCAGACCATCTCGGCGCCGGCCGTCGTGGCCGCCATGACCGAGGCGATGGAGCTCGAGGGGCACGAGCAGGTACTCGAGATCGGGACCGGCTCGGGGTATCAGGCGGCGATCCTCTCGCAGCTGGCGGCTCGCATCGTTTCGATCGAGCGGATTCCGAAGCTGGCATCCACGTCCCGAAGCGCCCTCGATACCCTTGGGGTGACGAATGTAATCGTCTACCTCGGTGATGGCACTCAGGGAAGGCCGCAGGAGGCGCCCTATGACCGTGTCGTCGTTACCGCCGGTGGACCCGAGATTCCGCGCCCGCTGCTCGGCCAGCTGGCGATGGGTGGGATGTTGGTCGGGCCCTTCGGGCCACGCGGTAAGCAAGAGCTGGTGCGCATGCGTCGCACCGGCCAGACCCGCTTCACGCGGGAGGTGTTGGGGCCGTGTCAATTCGTCGACCTGATCGGCGAGAACGGCTGGGCGGCCTAACGCGGCTCGCTCGCCTGCTGCGCCTCGGCCTCGTACTCGCGCTGGCCGCGGTCACGCTCTCGTCGTGCGCCCGCTACTCGCAGGGCTTCTATCACACCATCCGGCCGGGCGAGAACCTCTACCGCATCGGTCTGCGTTACGGCGTACCCGCCGATACCCTGGCCGAGGCCAACAACATCCGCGACGTGACCACGATCTCGGTCGGTCAGCGCATCTGGATCCCGCAGCTGGAGCCGGCGCGGAGCGGCCACGCGCGGGTCACGAACGGACATTCAGCCAACGTCGACTCGCGGGCGGCCGCGCGGGCGCGCCGCGATGTACGGCGTGAGGCGAGCCGTTCGAGCGAGCTGATATTCGGCTGGCCGATGCACACTGCGAAGGTGACCTCGCGCTTCGGACGGCGGCGGGGCCGGGCGCACGAGGGCATCGATATCGGGGCGCCGCGGGGCTCGCGCATCGTGGCCGCGGAGTCGGGCAAGGTGATCCACGCGGGCTGGCTGGGCGACTACGGCCGGGTGGTCATCGTCAAGCACTCCGGCGACTACCGAACCGTCTACGCCCACGCGAACAAACTTCACGTGCGGCGCGGGCAGCTCGTCGACAAGGGAGAGCGGATCGCGGACGTGGGGACCAGCGGCAATGCCAGCGGCCCGCACCTGCACTTCGAGATCCGGCACCGCGAAGCCCCCAAGAATCCGATGCTCTATCTTCCGTGACGTGCGAGATTCTCGAGGAGGCGGCAGCGTGCAGGCGAGCGAAGATCGGGTCATCGAGCGGCTGAGGGGTCTGGTTCGCGACATCCCAGATTTCCCAAGGCCGGGCATCATCTTCAGGGATTGGATGCCGCTCCTGGGCGAAATAGACGCGCTGCGCGACGCGGTGGCGCTGCTCTGTGAGCCCTTCCGCGGCGAGCGCATCGACCAGGTTCTGGGCATCGAGGCGCGCGGCTTTCTCCTGGGCATCCCGGTGGCGCTGGAGCTGGGCGCGGGATTCGTGCCCGTCCGCAAGGCGGGCAAGCTGCCCTACGACACCTTCGATGTGAGCTACGAGCTCGAGTACGGAACGGATACGCTCGAGATGCACGTGGATGCGGTGCTCGACAGCCATCGGATCCTGCTCATCGACGACCTGCTGGCCACCGGCGGGACGGCTGCGGCGACCGTCGAGCTGGTCCGCAAGGCCGGGGGCGACGTGGTGGCATGTGCGTTCCTGATCGAGCTGGACGGGCTGGGTGCGCGGGATCGACTCGGTGTGGAGCGGGTGCATTCGCTGATGCAGTACTGAGGCGCGGCTTTCTCTTGGGCATCCCGGTGGTGCTTCAGATCGGCACCTGCCTGCCGTCGGCGACGAAGGCCAGTGCGTTCTCGACGTAGGGTCGGTACAGGTCGCGGCCGGCTCGGGTGATCGCGGCGGCCCCACTGGCCTGCGACACGGCACCGCGGGCCAGCAGGGCTTCGACTTCGCGCTGGTTCGAGCGGATCGGCTCGAGAAGTCGCTCGAGAAGGGCCTTGATGCGCGGGTCGTCGAGGTCTCGGACCTCGCGGCTGCTCTCGGGGTGAAGCGTGTCGTGGCGCTCGAGATAGTGGGCGATCACGGGATCCTCGCCGTAGAGCACGCGGGCCTCTGGGAAGAAGTGGTGCATCCACTGCCCGCGAAGGGCGAGCTCCGTGCGGCTCGCCAGATCGTCGGGCGGCCGCAGACGACTCTCGATGACCCGGCCACCGCGATCCCGGATCGCCCGGCGAAGGAAGTCGACGTCGATCTCGGGCGCACCCGCTCGTGCAACGAAGCAGCGCAGGTGGTACGTGGACACGCCTCGCGCGGCCGCCATGCTCGCCAGGACGCGCCGCGACAGGACGTGGCAGTC
>JAFDDH010000040.1 GCA_019310975.1 Deltaproteobacteria bacterium
GCGGTACCCAGACGAGAATCTCAGCCTCGTAGCGACGCGCAGTGGCGCTGCCCGTGCCCGCCTTCTTGCCCTCGAAGAAGAGCGGGATGTCGAGCACGACGAGCGGTGCGCCGGCGTCGACCCCCGCCTCGGCGCGCCGCATCAACTCGGCGATTACCGGCGGGTGCACAATGCGGCCGAGTCGTGCCCGCGCTTCGCCGTCTCGGAACACGATGGCGCCGAGCGCCTCTCGGTCGAGGGCGCCGTCGGCCTTGACGACGCCGTCGCCAAACTCCTCGCCGATGGCGCGCACCATCGGTGTATTCGGCGCCTGTAACTCGTGCACGATGGCGTCGGCATCCACCGTCACCGCACCGAGCTCGGAGAACATCTTCGTGACCGTGCTTTTGCCGGAACCGATTCCACCCGAGAGGCTGACGACGCGAGTCATAGAGGGTGACGTTAGCAGGGGCGATGTGGAGCGGTGGCCGGGGTCGGGGGATGGCGCCCTGGGGCGAATGGCTCGCTTTGCTGCGCTTGAGTTCGCCCCAGGGCGCCATCCCCCGACCCATCGGAGGTCGTGCGGGTTCGACACTGCCAGCGTGGAGGGAGCGGGGTCAGGATTCGTTGTTGGCTGCGATGACGCAGTTCTTGCCCTGCGCCTTTGCGCGATAGAGGACGCGGTCGGCGGCTTGGAAGAAGCGTTTTCGGTCCCCTTGATACTGGGCGACGCCACACGAGATGGTGACGCGCACGGGGCGCATGCTGTCGTCGATGATCCTGGATTTGGTCTCGATCGACATGCGAATCTTCTCGGCCAATGCGACGGCGCCGTCGAGAGCAGTATTCGGCGCGAGGATCACGAACTCCTCACCGCCGTAGCGCGCGAGCAGGTCGCTCTCGCGCACCGAATCGTTCATCTCCGAGGCGATGCTCATCAAGACCTCATCCCCTGCGGAGTGGCCGTGAGAGTCGTTCAGGCGTTTGAAGTCGTCGAGGTCGATGAGGATCATCGAGAGTGGCTCGCCGGTCCGCGACAGGCGCTTGATCTCTCGCGTAAGGTGGTCCTGGAAGTACCGGTGGTTGTGAAGCTTGGTCAATCCATCGGTGATACTCAGCTGGGCGAGCACCTCGTTGGCGCGCTGCAGCTCCTCGTTCTGCTCGGTCAGTCGCAGCCTGTCCAGCTCGATCTCCTGCTGGCTGCGGCGCAGCATGACCATCATCTGGTTGAACGTGCGCGTCAGCAAGCCGATCTCATCATTGCTGCGCGGGGGCGGGATCTCGTGGGAGATGTCGCCCTGGGAAATGCGGGCGGCACCTTCCGAGAGGGCCTCGATGGGCTGCATGATGGCCGACGTGATCTTGAAGGCCAGGAAGCTGAAGATCAGGATGATCGCGAGGTCGATCAGGAAGATGCGCTTCACGGCTGAGAGGACGGGGGCAGAGACTTCAGCAAAGGGGGCCTCGACGACGATCAGCCAATCGATCTGCTCGAGTGGCCTTATGCTGCCGAGCATATGCCCACCGTCGGGGTCGCCGTACTCGATGACCTTGCTCGCGCCCTCGCGCAGCATGCGTACGACCGGTAGCGCCACGGCCTGCTCGGCGTCCGGAATCCCATCGGCGGTGAGCACGATGCGGCCCCGCACATCCGTCATCACCAGGCGGCCCGGCGCCTGATCGCTCGGGAGCACCAGCAAGAGATCCACAAAGGATGTGGCGCGCAACACCGCAGCGAGGCGTGCCCCGGGCGGGCTGCCGGCCTCCGCTGTGTCACCAATCGGGAGCACGAGGGCGGCCCACGGCATGTTCTGCTCGTCGTGTCCACTCCCGAATGCGCTCTGTCCCTCGATGTCGGCGGTCAGCGATTCGACAATGGCGTCGGAAACCTGGCCGACGCGAGCGCGCTCCTGGCCCCCCGCATCGATCACCACCAGGCCGCGCAGGGAGGGCGAGACGTCCAGCAGCGAAAGAGCGGTGTCGTTCAGGCGCTGGGAAGATCCCGTGCCGCCGAGGAGATGCTCGACACCCGCTTCAGCGGCCCGGATCCCGAGCGCCTGGCGGGTGGCGGCGAGCTGTTCGTTGAGTTCCTCGGCGCGGCGCTCGAGGACCACCGGAAAACGCGCCTCGACGTGGCTGCGCAGGGTGCGATGAATGGTGTCGATGGAGATCCAGCTCACCACCAGCGCGGTCACGAAGGTGGACAGGAAGACGAAGAAAATGATCCGCGTCGAAATGCTGTTGAGGGCCTGCCGGCCGGCCAGGGGCGCAGTCTCGGCACCCAGCTCCTCTATGTCATCGGGAGTGGTCATCTCGGGTCTCTAGTCCGAGTGCGTTATCGACCGGGTGCAGCGGCGGCTTGACGAGGGAGCCCGAAAAGCGCTGAAACGACGAATGGTTAGCTGATTTGAGAGCGGATCCTGACGCGCCCGCGGGGTGCGTGCCGGGGAGAGTTCATAACTCCCTGTCGTTTCAGGCGATTTCATCTTCGCTGCGCTTGGCAGGGCGCGGCCACTCATCTATCTTGCCTGAGTCTTTTCGGGGGGTTAGCGGGTTTTTCGCGGCTCGCGGGCGCGCCTGTCCGAAGCGTGCCCTTGTGTGCGCGCGAAGCGGATACTTATACCTGGACGAGGGATTGAGCGAGCATGGCCGAGTCGAGCCGAAAGCCGGGCACGGGAGAGAGCGACGACGTCGTCGCCGAGCTCGCTCGCCTGCGCGACGCCATCGACGGCGTCGACCGCGAGGTGCTCGACTGCCTGAACCGTCGCGCACAGCTCGTGCAAGAGGTCGGCCGCGTCAAGCAGGGCGGGCGGCGAAGCCCCGTCTACGTGGCCAGTCGCGAGCGCGATCTGGTCACGGCCCTGGTCGAGCGCAATGACGGGCCCTTCCCGGATGCGGCGATCCCCCACGTTTTTCGCGAGATCGTCTCGGCCACGCGCTCCCTCGAGGAGCGTGTGCGCATCGCCTACTTGGGGCCCGAGGGCACGTTCAGCCATCAGGCGGCGGTGCTGCAGTTTGGGTCCCAGGCCGAGCTTCTGCCCGTCTCCCACATGCAAGAGGTGTTTCTGGCCGCGGAGCGCGGCGAGGCGCACTTCGGCGTGATCCCGGTGGAGAACACCATCGAGGGCGCCATCAACCCGACCTACGACGCACTGATGGAGTGCGAGGTGACCATTTGTGGCGAGGTGCTCGTCGACGTCTCTCAAAACATGCTCTCCAAGAGTGGTCGGCTCGAGGACGTGCGTGTTGTGGCCTCGATCCCCCAGGCGGTGGCGCAGTGCCGTAGCTTCCTCTTCGCGAAGCTGCCCGATGCCGAGGTCCGGGACACTCCAAGTACGGCGGCGGCGGCTCAGCTGGCCGCGACCGATGCCAGCGTGGCCGCCATCGGCAGCTCGGTGGCGGCCGACGCCTATGGGCTCGAGTTCGTGGCACGTGACATCGAGGACCATCGCGGCAATACGACCCGCTTCGTGGTGATCGGCAAGGAGACACCCGAGTGCAGCGGCAACGACCTGACCTCGGCGGCCTTCACCGTGCGGCGTGACCAGTCCGGTGCGCTCTACCAGCTGCTCGAGCCCTTCGCGCGCCACCGCGTCAACCTGACCGCCGTACAATCGCGCCCGATGAAGGGCAAGCCCTGGGAGTACGTCTTCTTCATCGACATGGAGGGGCATGAGAGCGAGGACGCCGTCGGCAAGGCGCTCGACGAAGCGGCCGCCTATGCACACTCCCACAAGATTCTCGGCTCGTTTCCACGGGCCATGAAGCAGCCGCGGCGCCAGCTCGGGCGGAGGGATGCGCGATGAGTCTCGAGCGCCTCGTCAATCCGCACATCCTCGACCTCGAGCCCTACACGCCGGGCAAGCCGATCGAGGCGGTGGAGCGTGAGCTGGGCATCAGCGGCTCTGTGAAGCTGGCTTCCAACGAGAATCCGCTTGGACCCTCGCCGAAGGCGCTGGCCGCGCTCGGCAAAATTGCGTCCGACGTGAACCGCTATCCCGATGGCGCCTGCTTCGAGCTTCGCGCGCGGCTCTCGGAGCGCCTCGGTGTCGCCCGGGAGCAGCTCGTCTTCGGCTGCGGGGCGGACGAGATCCTGGAGCTCTTGGCCAAGACCTTCCTGGCGCCGGGCGTAGAGGCCGTGATGCCCTGGCCCTCGTTCGCCATGTATCCGATCGTCGTGAAGGGAATGGGGGGCACGGTCGTCCAGGTGCCGCTCACCGAGGCAATGGGGCATGATCTCTCGGCCATGCTCGAGGCGATCAGCGAGCGCACGCGCATCGTCTTCGTCTGCAACCCGAACAACCCCACCGGAACCAGCATTGGCAGCGACGAGTTCGCACGCTTCGTGGCCGCGCTGCCGGACCACGTGGTGCTGGCGGTCGACGAGGCCTACTTCGAGTTCGTGCGCCGGCCCGACTATCCGGACACACTCGCACTGATCGCCGAGCGGCCTGGCACGATCGTGCTGCGAACCTTCTCCAAGATCTACGGGCTGGCCGGGCTGCGTGTCGGATATGGAATCGGGAGCGCAGAAATCGTCGGCTACCTCGAGCGTGCACGTCATCCCTTCAACGTGAACCGCCTCGCCGAGGAGGCCGCGCTGGCCGCCCTCGACGACGCGGAGCACGCCCGCCGTACCTACGAGATGAACTCGGAGGGGATCGACTTCCTGACGCGCGAGCTCAGTGCGCTGGGGCATCGCGTCTGGCCGAGTGACGCCAACTTCGTGCTCGTCCGGACTGGTGAGGGCGGCTACTACGACGCGCTGCTACGCCAGGGTGTGATCGTGCGGCCGCTCGGCGGCTTCGGGCTGGACGACTGCATCCGCATCTCGGTCGGTACGCCGGATGAGAATCAGCGTTGCGTGAAGGCGATGCAGCGCATCCAGGAGACGGAGGCGAACGCGTGACAGCGCCCTTCGCGCGCATGGCCGTGATCGGTCTCGGGCTGCTCGGCGGCTCGGTCGCGCTCGCGGCCCGCCGGGCGGGTGTGGTGCGCCACATCGTGGCCACGGGTCGCCGGCGCGCGCCGCTCGATCGGGCGCTGGCCGAGGGGATCGTGGACGAGGTGGCCGATATCCCGGGTGCTGTCCGCGGCGCGGACCTCGTCGTATTGGGCACACCGGTGGGCCACATGCAGGGTGTCCTCGAGGAGGCGGCGCCTCACCTTGCGGAGGGTGCCCTGGTGACCGATGTCGGCAGCGTCAAGGGCATGCTGGCGGATCGCCTCTCGGGTGTGGTTCCGGCCGGCGTCGACTACGTGGGTGCGCATCCGATGGCCGGGAGTCACCTGCGTGGAGTCGCGCACGCCAGGGCCGATCTCTTCGATGGTGCCTCTTGCATCGTCACGCCGCTGCCGACGACCGAGCGCGCTGCAACCCAGCGTGTCATCGACTTCTGGCGCGCGCTCGGCGCGCGCGTCAGCGAGCGCGATCCGGTGCAGCACGATGCCGAAGTTGCGTGGGTGAGCCACCTACCTCATGTCCTGGCCTTCGCCTTCGCGCGGGCGCTCGAACGTGCGCCCCGGGGCGCTGGCGAGCTGGCGGGTAGCGGTTTCCGCGATTTCACGCGCATCGCGCACAGCGATACGAGCATGTGGGGGGAGATCCTCCACGAGAACCGCAAGGCTCTGGCTGGTCCGCTCCAGGCGTTTGCAAGCTCCCTCGAGGAGCTCGCCTCGGCGCTGGAATCCGGTGATGCCGAGGCTCGCGACCACTTTCTCGAGTCCGCTCACAACGCCCTCACCGCGGTCACGTCCGCGGCGGAGACGGAGAGAGATGGACCGAAGGAGGCCCCATCCGGGGGCACAAACCCGGAAATTAAGGCTGGCCAAAAGGGGCCGGCCGACCCTAGGAGTGTCGAAAACGACCAATGACTGAAACCATCAACAGCAGCTCGACGGAGCCCAGCTTCGCCGAGCTCATGAACAGCGGGACCCCGGGCATCAAGGAAGGCGAGATCGCACGGGGAAAGGTCCTCTCCATCGATGACGATTTTGTCCAGGTGGACGTGGGCTTCAAGTCCGAAGGCATGATCGCCAAGTGGGAGTTCATGGAAGAGGACGGGACCTTGACCATCGCCGTTGGCGACACCGTCGAGGTTCTCGTCGAAGAGGGCGAGGACGAGGACGGCCGAGTCATTCTTTCGAAGGAGAAGGCGGAGCGCCTCAAGGTCTGGGACGAGATCAGCGACGCCTACGAGGGTGATCGAGCCGTCGAGGGCACCATCGTTGCACGCGTGAAGGGTGGCCTCTCCGTGGATATCGGAGTCAAGGCATTCCTGCCCGGCTCCCAGGTCGACCTGCGGCCAGTCCGCAATCTCGAGGGCCTGATCGGCGACAAGGCCGAATTCAAGATCATCAAGTTCAACAAGCGCCGGGGCAATATCGTGCTCTCGCGGCGTGCGCTGCTCGAAACCGAGCGCCGCAAGCTGCGCGAGACGACGTTGGGGAGCCTGGAATCCGGCCAGATTCTGGACGGTGTGATCAAGAATCTGACCGACTATGGCGCCTTCATCGATCTCGGCGGCATCGACGGCCTGCTCCACATCACGGACATGTCGTGGGGCCGAATCAATCACCCGAGCGAGCTCTTCAACGTCGGGGATGAGATCAAGGTCAAGGTGCTGAAGTTCGATCCCGAGAGCGAGCGTGTCTCGCTGGGCCTGAAGCAGATCCAGCCGGATCCGTGGGTCGATGCCGCGCTGCGCTACCCGATCGGCAAGCGGCTCAAGGGCAGAGTCGTGTCGCTTACGGACTACGGCGCCTTCATCGAGCTCGAGCCGGGCATCGAGGGGCTGGTGCACGTGTCCGAGATGTCGTGGACCAAGCGCATCAAGCACCCGTCGAAGGTGGTCTCGATCTCGGATGATGTGGAGGCCGTGGTCCTCGATGTGGATGAGCGCAGTCGCAAGATCTCGCTCGGTATGAAGCAGATCGAGGACAACCCGTGGACCGTGATCGAAGACCGCTATCCGGTGGGCTCCCAGGTCACTGGTCAGGTCCGCAATATCACCAACTTTGGTGTCTTCGTCGGGCTCGAGGAAGGGATCGACGGTCTCGTCCACGTTTCGGACATCTCGTGGACGGAGCAGATCAAGCACCCGAGCGAGAAGTTCCAGAAGGGTGACGAGGTCGAGGCGGTGGTGCTCAAGATCGATAACGAGAACGAGAAGTTCTCGCTGGGCATCAAGCAGCTCACGCCGAATCCGTGGGACGACATCCAGAGGAAGTACCCAATCGGAAGCGAGGTGACGGGCCACGTCAGCAGCGTGACAGACTTCGGTGTCTTCGTGCGTCTCGAGGAGGGGATCGACGGCCTGGTCTACAGCTCCGAGCTGGCGCAGGAGCGGGTCGAGAACCCCGCGGATGCGTTCAGTGAGAGTCAGGAGGTCACTGCGCTGATCGTGAAGGTGGATCCGAATGAGCAGAAGATCTCGTTGTCGATCCGTGCCGTGAACGACAAGGCGGAGCGGAGGGCACTGCAGGAGCTGGCCGCGCAGCAGTCCCAGAGTCAGACCACGACCCTGGGCGATCTGCTGGCCGAGAAGCTCGCGCAGAAGTCCGAAGATTCGACGGAGTAGGGTGGCCCGGGGGACCGGGTGCGGACTGGCCGCGCCCCGGTTCCCCGTAATCACTGGGGAGTGAGATGACGAAGAGCGGGCTGATCGAAGAGGTGGCGAAACGCACGCCGCACATTTCGAAGAAGGACACCGAGGTCGTCGTCAACACGATCTTCGATGCCATGATCGAGGCTCTGCGTTCGGGCGAGCGAATCGAGATCCGGGGCTTCGGGAGCTTTCAGGTGAAGATTCGCGAGGCGAGAGAGGGGCGGAATCCGAAGACCGGTGAGCCGGTGCACATCAGCGCCAAGCGGACCCCCTTCTTCAAGGTCGGCAAGGAGCTGAAGGAGATGGTGGACGACTCGCCGGATGTGCCCGAGGAGACCGAGAGCGGCCAGGAGGCCTCCGCCTGAGCCGGCTGCCTCGAGGGGGGGGCGGGCCGCGCATGACGCTCCTGCGCAGAGGATTCGTCGTTGTGCTCTTCATCGGGCTCGTCTGGGCCTGCGTGGAGTTCATCCAGCGCAACGCCGAGCCGATCGCCGTGGACCTGGTGGCGATTACGCTCGAGGGCGTCTTGCTCTGGAAGCTGCTGGCCAGTGTCTGTGGGATCGGTTTCGGGTTGGCGGTAATCGGAATGGGCTTCGGAAGTCTGCGGGCGCGCATGGAGACCCGGCGCTACCGCAAGGCGTTGAGGGAGCTGGAGTCTGAAGTTCACCAACTTCGCAATCTGCCGCTCGAACGTGGGGTGGAGGATTCTGCGGAACCGATTCTTGCAACGACGAGCGGGGGAAGTGGCGGCTAGCGGCGGAACGATTTCGTGGGATGCGGGGGGCATCCACACGCAGCGGGAGCCGAAACGTTCGGGAGGGACGGTGCGCTGGCTCGAGCGATCCAGGATTGCGCGCACGTCGCGAGCAGAGGGCGATCTGCTCAGGCGTGGCCTGCTGGCCGCGCTGGACCGCGACTGGGCGCAGGTCGAAGAATCGCTCGGCCAACTCGTGCGCGCCGACTCGCGTGACGTGGGCGCCTATCTGGCGCTTGGACGTCTGTACCGGCATCGCGGCGAGGTCGGCCGCGCCATCGCGCTGCACCAGACTCTGATCCTGCGCCGCGACCTCGACCCGGACCAGCGCCGGGATTCGCTGGCTGAGCTGGCGGCGGACTTCCAGTATGGCGGGTTCACGGGACGCGCAATCGCGGCCTACGAGGAGGTGCTGGAGCACGACAAGCGCCGCCCCGATGCACTGCGCGCGCTACTGGATCTGCTCGTCGAGGCGGGGGATCCGGAGCGCGCCTGGAAGTTGTTGCGCCGGCTGGAGAGGATCGAGGGCCGCGCCAAGCCGGGACGGCGTTCCGAGCTGATGCGCAGTATCGCGCAGCGGGCCCGCGCGGACGGGCGATTGGATTTGGCGCGCCGTGCCGCTCGTAAGGCGCTTCGCTTTGATGCCGATTCCGTGGCTACGCTGGTGTTGGCCGCGGAGCTCGATGCCGAGTCTGGACGCGCCAGCAAGGCGCTCGCCAGATGGGAGCGCGCGTTGGATCTCGCGCCCGCGCAAGCCCCGGAGCTGCTGGAGCAGATCGCTCACCAGCTCATCGCCAAGGGCCAGAGGCCCGTCTACGAGCGGATGCTGCGCCAGAGACTGGCCAGGCTGCAGGACGACGCCCCGACCTGCCTCGCGCTCGTGCGGCTGCTCTGCGACGCGAGCGAGCCCGACGAGGCGCGCAGCTTGCTGGAGGCCCTGGTCGAACGCGATCCCGAGAATGTGTCCGCCCATGTCGCCCTCGGCCGGCTCGTGCTGGGCGCTGTCGATCCGGAGGCGGACTCCGAGCTCGCAAGGCGATACGGAGTGCTCCTCGATGCCCTCGATACCGGAGCGAAGCGCAAGGAGAGGATCTGATGGTCTCGGCGCTCGACACACCGATGATGCGTCAATACCTCGGAATCAAGGCCGGGCATCCCGACGCGATCGTCTTCTATCGCATGGGCGATTTCTATGAGATGTTCCTGGACGACGCCGTATTGGCTGCCCCGCTGCTCGATATCGCCCTCACCACGCGCGACAAGGGCAAGTCAGACGCCGTGCCCATGTGCGGGGTGCCGGTGCACAGCGCAGACCAGTACGTGAAGCAGCTTGCCGCGCTGGGGCATCGCGTGGCGATCTGCGAGCAGGTCGAGGATCCGAAACAGCTCACCACGCGACGCCTGGTCCGGCGCGAGGTGGTCGAGGTCATAACGCCCGGACTGGTGGGCGATCCCGAGGGCATCGACGGGCGAGAAGAAGTCTCGTTGGTGGCGTTGGCGGCGGCCGATGCTTCGGGCTCGGCCGGGCTGGCGGCGCTCGACGCGTCGACGGGGGACTTTCGCGCCACCGCGACGGACGACGACACCTCGGGCGAGCCGCTGCCCGAGGCACTGCTCGAGGAGCTGCAGCGAATCTCCCCGCGCGAGGTTCTGGTCTTGCCGGAGCTACGCGATGCGCTGGCCGACCGGCTTCGGATCCTGCTGCCCGACGCGGTGGTCACGACGGTTCCAGGCGAGCATTTCGATCCGACCAAGCTGCCGGTCGTTCCCGACGGTCTCCAGGCCTGCGAATCGGCCGGCGCGCGCCGTGCCTCGGCGGCGCTGCTCCGTTATCTCGGAGAGAATCAGCCCTTTGCGCTCTCGCATGCGCCGCGCCTGCGGCACTACGAGCTCAGCGACACGGTGATTCTCGATGCGGCCACACTCCGACACCTGGAGCTCTTCGAGAACAGCGAGGATAGGGGTCGCAAGGGCACGTTGGTGTCGATCCTGGATCGCAGTCGCACGGCGCTCGGGGCGCGCCGTCTGGCGCGCTGGATCGCTTATCCGCTGAAGAACCCGACCGCCATCCAACATCGACAAGAGGCTGTGGCGTGGCTGGCCGAGGAGGATCGCGCCCGCGCGCACCTGCGCGAGGCGCTGGGCGAGGTGCGGGACCTCGAGCGCATCCTCGCCAAGGCGGCGCGCCCGGGCGCGGTGCCTCGCGATCTCGGCTTGCTGCGTGATTCGCTGCACGCACTGCCAGACGTGGGCGCCGCCCTCGATGTCGAGGAGGGCGCGCTCTTCGAATCCGAGACACGCGAGCCGGTGGATCGTCCCGACGGGATACGCGCCCCAGAGCCGCTGCCCGATCTGGCGGAGCTTCTCGCCGAGGCGCTGGTCGACGAGCCGCCCGTCATCGCGCGTGGCTCTCGCGGCGCCAACGAGAGCGGCTACGTCCGCAAGGGCTTCCGTTCTGACCTCGACGCCATCCACGAGAGCGCCGCCAAGGGTCGCGAGTGGATCGCGGGTCTCGAGGTCACCGAGCGCGAGCGTACGGGTATCGGTGGCCTGAGGGTCCGCTATCACCCGGTGCATGGCTACTCGCTCGAGGTCAGCAAGACTCAGCTCGAGAAGGTGCCCGCCGATTACGAGCGCAAGCAGACGCTCGCCAACGTCGAACGCTTCACCACCGATGCGCTGCGTGAGGTCGAGAGCACCGTCATGGGTGCGGCCGAGCGCGCGGCGGCGCTCGAACGCGAGATCTTCGAGACGCTGCGCGAGACCGTGGTGGGTGCTGCGGGGCGGATTCGCGCGGCCGCCGAGGCGGTGGCGGATCTCGACGCAGAGGCGAGTCTGGCCGAGGTCGCGCGACGCGAGGGTTGGGTGCGGCCCCAGGTGGACGAGGGGGATCGCATCCTCGTGCGTGGCGGACGTCACCCGGTGGTCGAGAGCGTGCTGCGTCGAGGCAGCGCCGACGGATTCGTTCCCAACGACACCGATCTCTCCTGCAGCGACACGCGGATCCTCATCCTCACGGGCCCGAATATGTCGGGCAAGAGCACCTATCTCAGGCAGGTGGCTCTGATTGTGCTGCTCGCACAGATCGGCAGCTACGTGCCCGCGGAGAGTGCGCGGATCGGTGTGGTGGATCGCATCTTCACCCGCGTCGGGGCCTCGGACCGGCTCTCGCGTGGTGAATCGACCTTCATGGTCGAGATGCGTGAGACGGCGGAGATCCTGCGACGGGCGTCGGCGCGGAGCCTGATCATCCTGGACGAAATCGGCCGTGGCACCAGCACCTTCGACGGTCTCTCGATCGCTTGGGCGGTGGCCGAGTACCTGCATGACACCCCGGGCCTCGAGGCGCGTACTCTCTTCGCCACCCACTACCACGAGCTGATCGAGCTCGCACGGGCCAGGCGACATGTCGCCAACGCGCATTTCGAGGTGCGCGAGTGGCAGGACGAGGTGGTCTTCCTGCGCCGGCTCGTGGAGGGGGGTGCCAGCCGATCGTACGGAATCCAGGTCGCGCAGCTGGCCGGGCTGCCCAACGCAGTCGTCGAGCGCGCCAAGGAGATCCTGCACGAACTCGAATCCGGCGATCGCGAACCCTTCCCGTCGATCAGCGGTGCGAAGGGGCAGGGTGAGACGGACGAGCGTCAGCTGGCGCTCTCGCTTCCCCCGACGGATGTGGTCTCACGCACCGAGCAGCTCGAGGTGCTGGCCGAGATCGAGGCATTGGACGTCGAGGCGACCACGCCACTCGATGCCCTGCAGGCGCTTTCGCGTTGGCGCGACCGACTGCGGAGGCGCCCGTGAGTACGCCCGGCACTCGGCAACGTCGCAGCCGTCGGCTGCTGCTGGGCATCGTCTGCCTGCTCGTCCCGTCGCTCATGGGTGTGGAGCGGCCAAGCGGCCTGGGCGACGTCAAGGCGGTGCGGACCTGGTCTTACCCGGACTACACGCGAGTCGTGATCGAGCTGACACGGCCCGTGCAGATCGAGGAGGAAGCTCTGGTGCGGCTGGCGGCCGATCGTGGCGCGAAGCGTCCGGAGCGCCTCTACGTGGATCTGCCGGAGATCTGGGTCGGTCGCGAGTACAAGGATGGCGTGCCGGTGGGCGATGGGTTGCTGCAGGCCGTGCGCCTGGGCCAGAACACGCTCCGGAAGAGCCGACTCGTGATCGATCTGCAGCGCTACGGATCCCATCGCATGTTCACGTTGCCGTCGCCTGACCGCCTCGTGGTGGACGTCTACGGCGCGCGCGGCGGGGCGCGGACGAGCCCCGCGACGGGCGGCGGCCAGAAGAAGGCTGTGCGCCTGCCGATGGCGATTCGGCCACTGCGCACGGTCGTCATCGATCCCGGCCACGGGGGCAAGGATCCCGGTGCGATCGGGATCGGGGGGATCCGCGAGAAGGACGTGAACCTGCGCCTTGCCAAGCTCCTGGCCAGGCGCCTGCGCGCGCGTTCGTTCAAAGTCGTCATGACGCGAAGTAGAGATCGCTACGTGGATCTGGAGGAACGCACGGCGATCGCGGAATCGTCCGACGGCGACATCTTCGTATCGATCCATTCCAATGCCGCGCGAAGCCGCGCGCTTCGGGGCATCGAGATCTACTACCTCGACGAGGGGCACAAGCGCCACAACCTGGAGGTCGCCGCGCGCGAGAACGGTGTGCAACCCGGACAGCTCGACAGCTTGCAGCGCACGCTCTCGCGGCTGCGCGTCTCAGAGGCATCGCACCACTCGCGCACACTGGCCACCTTCGTGCATGATGATCTCGTGGCTGGCCTGGCCCAGACGCATCGCAGCGTGCCCGACCTTGGCGTCAAGCGCGGCCCCTTCTACGTACTCTTCATGTCCAGCATGCCGGCGATCCTGATCGAGACGGGCTTCCTCACGAATCGCCAGGACGCCAAGCTGCTGCGCAGTGAGGACTACCTGGACACCTTGGCGGCGCAGATCGCCTCGGGGCTCGGCCACTATCGCAATCGCGGCCGCCAGCGCACTGCGGAGGCGAGGTCGGATTCTGGCCTACCGCAGGTGGGGGCGCGATGAGCGTTGCTCCCTCGGCAGACGCGCGGCTCGATCGGCTGCGTCAGATGGGCGTGCAGGACGACCGCATGGTCGCCGAGGCCGTGCGGCTGCATCTGGCGGATGTACGCGAGTATTTGGCCGAGCTTCACGAGAAGTCGAGTTCCGGTCGAGTGGTCAACCAGGCCAACTCGGATCTCACCGATCGCTTGCTGCGTCGACTCTTCGCCCTGGCCGAGGAGCGCATCCTGGCCGATGGCGGCGATCTCGAGATGGGCGTCTGTGTGGTGGCCGTGGGCGGCTATGCACGACGCGAGATGTCGATCTACTCCGACGTGGACCTGCTCATTCTCTATCGCGACGAGCTCACCCCCTATGTCGCCACCGTAGCCGAGCGCCTGCAATACTGGCTCTGGGATGCCGGTGTCAAGCTCGGCTGCGCGACTCGCACCATCGAGGATACCGTGGCAATGGGGCGTGAGGACGTCACCGTTTGCACCGCAGTCCTGACGGTGCGCTTCCTCTGCGGCGACGGTGAGTTCTTCCACGTGTTCTCCGACACGATCCGACGCGAGCTCCTGCAGGATACGAAGGGTTTCATCGAGGAGCAGGTCGAGCTGCTCCATCAGCGCCATCTGGACTACGGCGAGTCGCTCTTCCTGCTCCAACCCAATGTCAAGGAAGGCGCGGGCACGCTGCGCGATTATCACACCGCGTATTGGGTGGCGCGAGGGGCGCAGCCCGCGCTGCGCGATATCGATGATCTGCTCCACTTCGGCCTGCTCACCGAGAGTGAGATGGAAGAGTTCCGTACGGCGCTCGACTTCATCTGGCGTGTCCGCAACGAGCTTCATCTCGTCTCGCAACGCGCAAACGACCAGATGAGCTTCGAGCTCCAGGAACAGGTCGCCGAGGGTCTCGGATACGGCTCGATGGCCGACTACGCCCCTCTGGAACGGGAGTCGGGGGCCCCGGAGGAGAGCCTCGTCGAGCTGCGCTTCGAGCCCGACAATCCGGACCTTCCCGTCGAGCGATTCATGCGCGACTACTATCTTCACGCCCGCGTGATCAAGAGCTGCTCGGAGTTGGTGATCGCGCAGTGCGCCTCCCGAGCGAGTGAGGGGGGCGAGGAGGGGGGCGGCTCGGTCGAAGTCGAGGAGGGCTTCTGCCTGTGCGAGGGCGAGCTGGAGATCCCCCACTCCGCGCACCTGCGTGAGCGCCCACTGCGCATGCTGCTGGCATTTTCAGTGGCCCAGACACACGACGTTCCGCTCTCGCGCATGGCTCAACGATTCATCCGCGAGAACCTCCCGCTCATCGGTGACGAGCAGCGCTCGGATCCTTCCTTCATCGCCTGTTTCATGCGCATCCTCGACGCTCGCAACCGTGTCACGCGAAGCCTGACGGTGATGAACGACACCGGGCTTCTCGCCGCCTTCGTACCCGAGTGGGAGCACATCGTATGCCGCTGGCAGCACGTCGTCTACCACACGTACACGGTAGACGTGCACTCGATCTTCCTGGTCGAGGAGCTGCGGCGCCTGTGGCGGGGCAAGTACAGAGAGGCGATGCCGGAACTCTCGGAGCTGATGCAGGAGGTTCAGGACCGGACGGTGCTCTTCCTCGGCTGCCTCTTGCACGATATTGGCAAGGGCTTTGGTGGGCACCATTCGAGCAAGGGTACCGTCCGCGCGCAGAAGACGTTGGTGAGATTGGGACTCTCGCAGGAGCGCAGCGAACGCGTGCTCTTCATCGTGCAGCACCACTTGCTGATGTCTCACCTGGCCCAGAGTCGCGATCTCTCGGATCCGAAGCTGATCCTCGAGCTGGCCCAGCTCTGCGGTGATCGCAAGAATCTGCGCAACCTCTACCTCTCCACCTTCGCGGATATCCGGGCCTCATCGCGCGACGCCTGGACGGAGTGGAAGGGACAGCTCCTGCGCGAGCTCTTCGAACGGTCGGCCGAGATGCTCGAGACCGGCGCCGATGATCCCGACAAGGCGATGGAGCTGATCGAAGCACGCGTGGAGGTGCGTCGTCAGGGGGCTCGCGAGGAGCTGAATGAGCAGGGTGTCGACCCAGAGAAGGTGCAGGCCTTCTTCGACGGCATGCCGCGCCGCTACTTCATTACCCACACGCCCCGCCAGATCGCGCGGCACGCCCAGGTGGTGCTCGCGCACGGTGGTGGAGTGCTGCTGAACACCGCCTTCCGCGAGATGCGCGGTGGCTTCACCGAGTTCATCCTTTGCACGAGCGATCGCCATGGCCTCTACTCGCAGGTGGCTGGCACGATGACCGGGCTCGGATTCAATATTCTCGGCTCGCACGTCTATACGAGTCGGAGCGGCATCGCACTCGAGGTCTACCGGCTCAGTACACCGACCGGTGGGGACGAAGAGCGCGAGCTGGCCTGGAGGGAACTCGATGAAGCGTTGCAGCGGGTACTGGCTGGCGACATCGATGTCGCCGACATGGTGCGCCGCCGGCGGAAGGCGCCGGGCCAGCCGAAGCCGCCCTTCCAGAAGCCCGTGCGCGTCATCATCTCCAATTCCGAATCGGACTTCTACACGCTGGTCGACGTAATCGCCGACGATCGCATCGGTCTGCTCTATGACATAACGCGCTGCCTGGGCGAGAATGGCCTCGAGATCTACATCTCGAAGGCCGCCACAATCAAGGATCAGGTCACCGACACCTTCTATCTCAAGGGTCCATCGGGTCGAAAGCTGCGTGATCCCGAACGACTCGAGCAGTTGCGCAAGGCGCTACTGGATGCGGCGGCGCCGCCCGACGACGAGGGCTCGGAAGCGGGTCTCCCGTGACGCCGCCGCGGGCGACGTCCACGGAGTCCGTCGACGTCCTCCGCGACGCTTTCCTGCAATACGCCCGGCTCGAGCGCGGTCTTGCCCGGAAGACCGTCGAGGCCTACGCGAGTGATCTGGCCCGCTTCGTCACCCACGTGAGCGGGCAAGGCGTGACGCGTCCCGACGATCTGCAGCGCGAGCACGTGGCCAGCTTCATTCAGGGCCTTGAGGCCAGTGGTCTCGGCGCACGCAGCCGCGCGCGGGTGCTCTCGGCACTGCGTCGCATGCTCGCCTTCGCGGCCTCGCGCGATCTGCTTTCACACGACCCATTGGAGGGTATCTCCAGCCCGCGGCAGCTGCGCCCGCTGCCGCGCGTGCTTCGCACGGATGAAACGCTGCGCCTGCTCGATGCCATCCCGACCGACACGCCGATGGGCCTGCGTGACCGCGCCATGGTAGAGCTGCTCTATGGTGCGGGGCTGCGCGTGAGTGAGTTGGTGGACTTGCCGCTGGCAGCTGTGGACCTGCGTGCCGGCCTGCTGCGGGTGGTCGGCAAGGGTCAGCGCGAGCGGGTCGTGCCGATGGGCGATGCGGCGAGTGAGGCATTGCAGAGCTACCTGCGGGATGGCCGATCCACGCTGCTCGGAGAGAAGCCCGATCGCAGCCACGCTGTCTTCCTCACACGTCGCGCGGGTCCGATGACGCGCCAGAACTTCTTCACGCTCCTGCGCAAGTTGGCGCTGCGTGCCGGCGTGCCGCCGGAACGGGTTTCGCCCCATGTTCTGCGTCACGCCTTTGCGACGGATCTGCTGGAGGGCGGTGCCGATCTACGCTCGATCCAGGCGATGCTCGGCCATGCCGATTTGTCGACGACGCAGATCTACACCCACGTGAGTCGCAGCCGGCTGCGGGAGACGATCGAGAAGTACCATCCGCGCGGATCCGGTGGATCGGGCCCGACATGAGCGTCGAGCTCGGACGTGACGAGATTCTCCAGCATCTGCCAATCGAGACTCTGGAGTCGGTGGAGTCGGTGGTGGCGGAGGCCGAGCGCATCGGGGCGCGGGTGCTGCTGGTCGGTGGCCCGGTGCGCGATCTCTTGCTGCATCGTCCGATTCGCGATGTCGATCTGCTCATCGAGCCGGAAGCAGGCAGAAGTGGGGTGGACGTGGGTGCCATCGCGCGGGCCGCCGCAGCCGAGGGAGCGAGGGTGGTCGAGCACAGTCGCTTCGGCACCGTGCGGCTCGAGGCGGCGGCCTGCACGATCGACATCGCGCATGCACGGCGCGAGTGCTACGAGCGCCCGGGCGCGCTGCCACAGGTGGAGCCGGGCACGTTGGAGGAGGATCTCTTGCGGCGCGACTTCACGGTGAACGCCCTGGCGGTGCCGCTCGGCTGCGCCGGCCCCTGTGTCGTGATCGATCCGGCGAACGGCCTGCGCGATCTCGCCGATCGGCGTCTGCGCGTGCTGCACCCCCGCAGTTTCCACGACGATCCGACGCGCGCCCTGCGGGCGGCGCGACTGGCGCCGCGCCTCGGCTTCAGCCTGGCCCGAGACGCGCGCTCCGCACTGCGTGGTGCCTTGCGGGACGGTGCCTTTGGCGCGGTCAGTGGCGACCGGCTGCGACGCGAGATCGAGAAGTGCTTCAGCGACGCCGCGATCGGGCTGGATCCGGCGAGCGCGCTGCGCCAGCTGGCCGACTGGCACGTGCTGCCCGCCCTCGAGCCGGGGCTCGGTCTGCCGCGCGAATCGTTGACAGCGCTGCGCCGATTGGGGAGGGCGATCGCGCATCCTCTTTGGCGCACAGGTCGCTTTCGGCCCTGGGTGTCTGGGCTCGATCTGTGGCTGGCCCCACAGTCTCCCGCGCTGCGCCGCCGCACGCTGCGACGATTCTCGGTGCGCGGCGATTGGGTGAAGCGCATCGCGGACTTTCCGGCGCTGCGTGACAAGCGCCTGGCGGCATTGGAGGCCGCACGCGGGCGCGGCGCCGTGGATGCGTTGCTGACCGGCTCCGACGAAGAGGAGGTCCACGCGCTCTATTGCTCGGCTCCGCCCGCCGTGCAGCGGCGGATCGTGCGTTGGGCGGCCGAGGACCGCGCGCGGCGGCTGCCCGTCAGTGGCCACGATCTGCTCGCGCTGGGGCTCTCGGGACCTGCTCTAGGCCGCCTGCTTGGCCGCATTCGGGCCGCGCTGCTCGACGGCGAGGTGGCCAATCGTGAGGAGGCGATTGCTCTGGCCGAGGAGATCGTGCGCAGCCGCGCACGCGGCACGCGCCGCGCCGCCAAGAAGAAGGCGCCGGCCAAGAGGAGCGCCGGGGGGCGGCGAAAAGCGACCCGGCGTGGCTAAAGGGCGTGCGCCGTTGCCGCAATCGGCGCAATCCCTCATACTTCTGGGGTCGCTTTCGCCACGCGACCCTTCCAAACAAGCTCCCCCCGGGCCGAGAAGACGCATGAGCGAGAGCGGTGTGCACAGCGGGCCGGTGCCCCTGGCGCCCTTTGACCGCGCAGCACTGGGTGAGCCCGCCTACTCGGTCAAGCTGCCGATCTTCGAGGGGCCGCTCGATCTGCTCCTCCATCTCATTCGCCACAACGAGGTGGACGTCACCGACATCCCGATCGCCCTGATCGGCCAGCAGTACCTCGTCTATATCGAGCTCATGGAGGAGCTCAACATCGACGTCGCGGCCGAGTACCTCGTGATGGCGGCCACGCTCGCGCTGATCAAATCGCGCATGTTGCTGCCGCCCGAGGAAGAGGACGAAGAGGGCGAGGAGATCGATCCGCGCGCCGAGCTGGTGGCGCGGCTGCTCGAGTACCAACGATTCAAGGAGGCGGCCGAAACGCTCTCCAAGCGGCGGCTGCTGGGGCGCGACATCTTCGAGGCGCGCGGCTCGGCGCCGGCGGGCACGCCCGAGTCCGAGCGCGAGATCGAGGTCGGGCTCTATGAGCTGATCGAGGCGTTCCGCAGCGTGCTCGAGGAGGCCCGCGAGGCGGCCAAGATCCACGCCGTCGAGGCCGAGCAAGTCACCGTACGCGAGCGCATGATCTACGTCATGGAGCTGCTCGAGGAAGTGGAAGCCCTCGAGTTCATGGAGATCTTCCGCACCGGGCTGGCCGTGTCGCCGAGTCGCCGGATGCTCGTGGCGACCTTCTTGGCGATCCTCGAGCTGGCCCGCCTGGCTGCGCTGCAGCTCTACCAGGGGCAGGACGAAGAGGGCGCACCGGTGGGTCCGATCCGGGTCCGTGCCACCGAGCGCGATGTCGACGGTCCGAGCTGGAATGAACGCATCACCGAGACCATGTGAGGCCAAACGAATGGATGCATCCGAGCAGCGCAGAATCATCGAGGCCCTGATCCTCGCGTCTTCCGAGCCGATCCCGCTGGCGCGGATCGCGGAGATCGTGCCCGATTGCTCGCCGGGTGTGGCCAAGGATCGGATCAACGAGCTCAACACCGAGTACCAGGAGCAGGATCGCTCCTTCGAGATCTGGGAGGTGGCCGGCGGCCACCAGATCCGCACGCGGGCCGAGTTCTCGGGCTATCTCCAGCAGCTGCGCAGGGAACGGCCGTTGCGCTTGTCACAGGCGGCACTCGAAACGCTCTCGATCATCGCCTACAAGCAGCCGGTGACCCGGGGTGAGCTCGAGATGGTGCGCGGCGTCGACACCGGAGCGGTGCTCAAGGGCCTGCTGGATCGCCGCCTCACCCGGATCGTCGGACACCGAGAGGTACCGGGGCGTCCAATCCTCTACGGCACCAGCAAACGCTTCCTCTCGGTCTTCGGCCTGGAGTCGCTGGGGAACCTGCCCTCGCTGCGCGAGCTGGAGGAGCTGGCGCGCGAGCAGGGCGTCGAGCTTCCCTTCGGCGGCGATGCAGTCGACGAGGAGACCGGGGAGGTGGATGCGGAGGTGGCTGAGGACACCGCCGGCGGCGCCGTCTCGGACGCCGACGCGGACCGTGTCATCGAGGCCGACGAAGAAGGTGGGACCGGCGGGGGCGAAGAGCCGCTAGACTGATCCGTCGCCATGGCCCACGGCCGCTCCCCCACCCACGTGCGCAAGCGCCGTCGCAAGGCGCGTACCGCTGCGACGCCCCCCGCTCCGGCGCAGGGCCGCGTCCGCCTGCAGAAGCTGCTGGCTGGTGCCGGCCACGGCTCGCGCCGCGGCTGCGAGGAGATGATTCGCGCCGGCCGCGTGCGCGTGAACGGTCACCGCGCCGAGCTGGGCGAAGTGGCCGATCCGGGCCGGGACGTGATCGAGCTGGACGGCGAGCGGCTCGTCGTGGACGCGCCGCGCTACTGGCTGCTCCACAAGCCCAAGGGCATCGTGACCACCGTGAACGACACGCACGGTCGGCGGACCGTGATGCACTTCATGCCTCCGGGTGTCGGTCGCGTCTATCCGGTCGGCCGCCTGGATCGCGACAGCACGGGCCTGCTGCTGCTGACCAACGATGGCGATCTCGCTCAGCGCTTGCTGCATCCCTCGCACGAAAGCGAGAAGGAGTACCGGGTCACGGTGAAGGGCGAGCTGCTGGAGAAGTCGATTGCCCGACTGCGCACCGGCGTGAGACTGGAGGACGGGCGCACGGCGCCAGCCAAGGTCGCGAAGCTGCACTTCGACCCCGATTCGGCCAGCACAATCTTTCACTTGACGCTGGTCGAGGGGCGCAATCGCCAGATACGGCGCGCGATGCTGATCCTTGGCAACCCGGTCAGGAAGCTCGTTCGCGTGCGCATGGGACCGCTTGTGCTCGGATCGCTTCCGCCCGGTGGCACGCGGCCCCTGCGCGGCGACGAGGTACGCGCTCTCAAGACCTACGCTTCCGGTCTCAGACCTGCACGCCGAGGAAGGGCAGCAGGAAGTAGAAGGCGAGGAGGAAGCCGAGCATGAAGAAGAGGCCCTGATTGAAGTCGCGCGGCATCGTGGTCCGTGGGTCGGGCCGTGGCGGGCCGAACCCTCCCGTCGTGATCCGATTCTCGGCGACAAGAGATGCAAGAAGCGTGCGCGGCGAAGGCGCGTTCGGCGTGTCCGGGCAGGCCGCCTGTGCGGCGCGGACCTGGGCGGGGAGCTGCGCTGCAGCTGCGGGCCGGGGACGGAGTGAAGGCGTCGCGATTGGGGAGGCACGCTTCCCGATTGCACCCTGCGCCTTCTCTTCTCAGCTTTCTCGAAGCACACCCAGCACGCCCAGCACGCCCTCAGCCGTGTGCCGGTACGTCGGCTTCGTCATCGGCTGAGCCGATCCGATCGACGAGCAGCGTGCCGCCGAGTCCCGCCAGGATCAGCGCCAGGGCGCCGCCTGCATGACCCGCGCCGGGCGTGAATCGCTCGAGTGGCCAGTACCTCTCGTCGAGCGATGCCACCTCCTGGGCGGTGAGCAGCTTGCCGCGATGCGCGTAGCCCGGGTCGGGGGCCACGGGCTCCTGGAAGGGATAGAGGCCGACGACCGAGCCCAGGAGCAATCCGAGCAGGATCCCGAGGGTCGGCTTCTCGTAGTGATCGAGCAGCCAGCGCAGCAGGTTGCTCACACCAATCACCCCGATCGCCACGCCGATGCCCACGGGCAGCACGACCTGCATCGCCTGCAGGACGAGGGAGAGATCGAAGCCGCCGGCATCGCCGCCGAGCAGACCGATCTTGAGCGTGTCGATGGCGCCCAGGATCGGCTCGTACTGCCCGAGCAAGAGCAGAAGATAACCGCCGCTCACGCCTGGCAGGATCATCGCCGATGCGCCCGCCAGGCCCGAGAGCGTGAGCAGGGCCAGGTTGGCGTCGTCACCCGCACGCGCGGATCCGCCGAGGCTCATCACGACCATCAAGGCGAAGGAGGCGGCTGCGCCGAGCCAGAGAGCCGGCGTCGCCGGCCGCGCCAGCCGCCAGACCAGTGGCACGCCGCCGAGGGTGAGCCCGATGAACAAGCTGTACATGATCCAGCGCTCTTCGACGACGAGGCTCTTCATCGTGCCGGCCAACAACAGGATGGCCACACCGGCGCTGGCCGCGATGGTGCCGAGGGCGACTACCGCGTGCAGCCGGAAGCGGAAAGTCGTGATCTCGGCAATCGACTCGATGAAGAGGGGGTAGACGCCCGCGGCCAGCAGCATGGTACCGCCACTGATGCCGGGCACGAGGTTCGCAAGCCCCATCAGGATGCCGCCGATCATGCTGCGTGCGACCAGGGTCGGAAGCGGAATCGCCTCGCTCTCGGCGATGGCGCGTCCGTGCGGGGATGCGTGTCCGCTCTCGTGGGGCTCGCCGGGCCCGGACATCATCGTTGATCCTTCCCGTTGTGACCGACCCGGTCGCTGCCGAGAAGGCGGCGCGTGGTCGCGCGTGCGGCCGTGCAGAACGACCCTGGCCGCGGCCCGAACACGCGGGCCGCGGTACTGTAGCAGTCCGAGATTGCCGGCTGGCAGATCGGCGCAGAGGGGGAGTCCGCATGTGTGGCCGCATGGTGCTCACGCGATCGGCGCGCGAGATCGCCGAGGCCTTCGACGTGGCGCAGGGTGAGGCCTTGCTCGAGCTCGGGTCGAGCTGGAACGTCGCACCGACCCAGGAGGTCGTCGGCGTGCGTGCCGATGAAGACGGCTCCCGGCGTCTCGGTCTGCTCCACTGGGGCTTGATCCCCTTCTGGGCCAAGGATCGCAGCGCCGCAGGTCGCATGATCAACGCCCGCGCCGAGACGGCGGCTGTGAAGCCCTCGTTCCGCGATGCGCTGCGGCGCAGACGCTGCATTGTGCCAGCGGACGGTTTCTACGAGTGGCAGCGGCCCGAAGCCGGCTCGAAGGCACCCAGGGTCCCGCACTACTTTCGCCGCCGGGACGGTGGCCTGCTCGCGATCGCGGGGCTCTGGGAAGAGTGGACGGACAAGGTCAGCGGCGAAATCGTAGAGTCGTGCACGCTGCTGACCACCGACGCCAACGAAGTGGTGGCGCGCATCCACCACCGAATGCCGGTGTTGCTCGACGCGGCGGACTACGCGGGCTGGCTCGATCCCAAGCTGGCGGAGCCGCAGGATGTGCAGGGGCTCCTGGTGGCCGCACCCGAGGATATGCTCGAGTCGATTCGCGTCAGCACGTTGGTCAATAGCCCGCGCAACAACCAGCCGGCCTGCATCGAGCCGGTATGAGGGGGAGTAGCGGCGTATGCGAATGATCCTGCTGGTCGCGATCGGGGTCCTCTATGTGTTCTCGATCCCGTGGTACCGTGCTGAGGATGCGCCACTGCGCCTGGTGCTCGGCCTACCGGATTGGGTGGCTGTGGCGCTCGGCTGCTACGCCGCCGTGGCCGTGCTCAACTCGATTGCCTGGTTGCTCACAGACGTGCGAGACGATGCTGAGCTGCCGGCGTCGCTCGGGCTCACGAACGCGCCGAAGAGCGAAGAGCCGGGCTCGGGGGCCGATCGTTGAGCTTCTCACAGCTCGGGGTGCTTGCCCTGATCGTCTATCTCGCCGGTATGCTGATCGTGGCGGAGATCGCCCGGCGGGCGCGGCGCGACGAGTCTCCGAGTGACCACTTTCTGGCCGGTCGCCAGCTCGGCGTCTTCGTTCTCTTCCTGACCCTCTACGCCACGGCCTACTCGGGCAACTCGTTGCTCGGCTACCCGGGCCGGGCGTATCGCAGCGGCTATAGCTTCATCATGGCCACCGGCTTCATGATGGCCATCATCGTCGTATTCCACGTGCTCGTCCCCAAGCTCCGGCCCGCGGCGGTGCAGCGCGGCTATGTGACGCCGGGAGATTGGGTGCGCGATCGCTTCGGTGATGACACCGCGGGTCGCTGGCTCACGCTGGCGGTCGGACTCCTGATGGTGGGCGCGTTGGCCAATTTCCTTCTCGCGCAGCTCAAAGCGATGGGCGAGGTGGCGAGCCTGGTGACGGGCGATCTCGTCCCCTACGAGTGGGGCGTGGTGGGCCTGGCGTTCCTGATCCTCTTCTACGAGACCCGCGGCGGGATGCGGGCCGTGGCCTGGACGGATGCCGCGCAGGGTATTCTGATGGGCGCGGGCCTGGCCACACTCCTGGTCTGGCTGCTGGGCGAGGCCGGCGGGCTCGGCGCGTCGCGATGCCGGACGGCGCCGGCCGAGCGAATTGGCTGAGCACGATCCTGCTACTGGGGCTGGCGAGCGTCGTCTATCCACAGGCGATCCAGCGCATCTACGCGGCTGAGAGCGGTCGCGCACTCTCGCGATCGTTCGCGCTGATGACATTCATGCCGCTGGCGACCACGCTGGTGGTCACGCTGATCGGG
>JAFDDH010000162.1 GCA_019310975.1 Deltaproteobacteria bacterium
CTGATCCCCGCCTCGAATATGAAGATCCTGACCGCCCTGACCGCGCTCGAGGTGTTCGGGCCAGCGCATCGTTTCGAGACCATCATCCAGGCCAATACCAGGCCCGGGCTCAGGGGTGAGGTGACTGATCTTGCGGTGCTCGGCGGCGGCGACCCCGTGCTCAACTCGGAGGATTGGTGGCGGCTGGCCGCCGATCTGCATCGCGGCGGGTTGCGGCGTGTGCAGGGCGACATCCTGGTCGACGACTCGGCTTTCGATGCAGTCTTCTGGCATCCCGACTGGGGCAGCGTCTCGTCACGGGCGTATCACGCGCCCGTGGGCGCGCTCACCGCCAACTACGGCGCCTTCTTCGTCGCGGTCCGGCCGGGCGCGCGCTCCGGCGATCCGGTCCGGGTGAGCGTGGATCCGCCCGTCCCCTACCTGCAAGTCTCAAATCTTGCCGTCACCGGGACGCAGCGGGCGCAGCGCTCGCTCTCGGTGCATCGCGCGCAGAAGCGCGGTGCGAACGATGTCGTGAGCGTCCGCGGCACTGTGCGTGTCGGCGACGCCGAGGACGTCTTTCCGCGCAGTGTGAGCGATCCAGCCCTCTATGCGGGCGCGGTGCTCAAGCTTCAGCTCGAGGCAGTGGGCATTGCTGTGGAGGGGAAGGTGCGCCGCGGACAGGCGTCACTGCCGGTGGAGCTGCTCGTCTTCAAGGGGCGGCCGCTCTCGGAAATCGTGCGCCTCTTCATGAAGTACAGCAACAACTCGATTGCCGAAGGTCTTGTCAAATCCCTCGCTGTGCACTCTACGGGCGGCGCGGGCAACTGGCCGGACGGCCTGGCGGAGATGCAGCGTAGGCTGCGTGCCCGCGGGCTCTGGAGCGAGGGGATGGTGGTGGTGGACGGCTCCGGGCTCTCACCGCATGCCCGCGTGACGCCGGCCAGCCTGGTCGAGGCGCTGCGAGAGGGTGGCCGCGAGTTTCGTCTGGGTCCCGAGCTGGTGGCCTCGCTCCCGATCGCCGCTCGCGACGGCACGCTCGAGAAGCGCACCCGGCGCTCGCAGGGCAAGGTCCGCGCCAAGACGGGCCTGCTTTCGGATCAGCGCGTGACCGCGCTCTCGGGCTTCGCCGAGCTCGCCGATGGCGAGCTCGGCGTATTCTCCATCTTGGTCAACCGCTACGCGGGAGGAGCGTCGGGCGCCATGTCCGCCGTGGACGCCTGGGTGGCCGAGCTGGCGCATTAGCGCGCTGGGTCAGGATCGGCCGGCGCGGACGATGTCGCGATCGTAGGCCTTCATGACCTGGTCGATGTAGCCCGAGGGCACGCGTGCACCACGCCGAATCTTGCGATCGATGCGACCCGGACCCCAGTTGTAGGCGGCGAGTGCGGTGGGCATGTGGTCGTAGCGATTCGTCAACTCGCGCAGGTAAGCGGTGCCGAGCCGCACATTGATGATCGGGTCGAATAGCGTCTTGGCGCCACACCACTCGATACCCAGCTTGCGCGCGAGCTCCTCTCCGGTGCCGGGCATCAGCTGCATCAGACCCAGCGCGCCGACGGGTGAGACGGCCAGGTGGTAGCCGCCGCTCTCCACCTGGATGACTGCCATCACCAGCGCTGGATCGAGCTGGTGCGTGTGGGCCTCGGCGACGATCGTGCGCGAGAGCACCACGAGCTCGTGGTCGGCCAGCGCGGTATGCCGGCGGCGCAGCTCGGCGAGGATCTCCGCCTCACCCATCTCCGCCTCACCCATGTGGAGGTCCAGGGTGTGCGTCGCGGCGTCGGCGAGCGCGATCGATGGGCGCGCGGCCTCGATGTTCGCCCGCGCCGCATCGCGCGCGGGGGCGCCGAGTGTGCCGAAGTGACACGACATGCCACCGAAGCCGAGAGCGGCCAGCCAGACGACCATGACCCGACGCATGATCAGCCGATCCCGATCGGCCAGAGGCCCATCGCGTGAATGGCCTGGACGTTGTTCACGACCGCATAACCGGTGGT
Source organism: Deltaproteobacteria bacterium (assembly GCA_019310975.1). GTDB lineage: Bacteria > Myxococcota_A > UBA9160 > UBA9160 > UBA4427 > JAFDDH01. The sequence continues at coordinate 1,980 of JAFDDH010000162.1, forward strand.
CAGGCTGATGAGGGCGAGGAAGCCGGTCTTGAGGCCGGGCGAGAGGCTTACGGTGGTCACCAGGAACGCCACCGCAGAGAGCGTGACCACGCTGTCGATGGCGAGGCCCGGCACCAGCCCGGCAGCGGCGAAGAGCCAGTCAGCCAGGGGATTGGCCTCTGCAACGTCCCAGCCGCTGACGGGTGAGCGGAGACACAGCCAGGTCGTGAAGTGATCAGCACCAGTGAGCAACAACGAGACACCTGCAAGCAGACGCAGCATCGAGCCAATAAACCTTCCAGAGCGCATCCCCCGATCGGGCGCGCACAGATCCTTCGAGCTCCGTGGGACCGGAACCCCTCCCAGAGCCACGCGGCGGTGGCTGACACTGGGCAGGAGCAAGAAGCATGCCCCTCGCCGTGGGCCACTCCGGGTGTCGTCGATGGCGCCCGGAGATCGGACGTGCCGCTGCACATCGCTGAAGCGGCCGGCGGTGTGTCATCCCTTGGGGATTGGGAACCGCGTTTCCACTATTGGTGGGTGACGGTTACGGCCCCTTCGGGCCTCCAACCAGTCGACTCGGGGGCATCAACGCAGGATTCATGGGCAAGAAGAGGAAAGGGCCCGGCCGATGCGGCCGGGCCCTGAAGTCGTCAGCGGCTGCGCCGCATTCGCCCCTTGCCGAGCAGGAGCCAGTCGAGAGAGACGTTCTCCTTGGTCGCGAGGGTGATCAGAAAATCCGTGTGCGGCGTCGTGCCGTTCTCGTAGCGGTTCACGTTCTGCTGGAACACGCCGAGATCGCGCGCGAACTGCCGTTGGGATCGGTCACCCCGCACCTGGGCGATCCGCTCGGGGAGCTTCCGCTTGATACGCTGCACTGCAGCTTTGGCCATTTTGGATAATCCCTTCTCTCTTTTCATTGGTTTCATTGTTTGCTTGGGGTTCGGTCGTGGTCTTCGCTTTCCGGCCTTTTGGCTGGTTAGAGCGTCACTCGGTGCTGTCATCAAGAAATTGGGTAGAGCATCACATGGATGCGACGGGCAATCGATGGAACGCTCGCACGACGTCTGCCCTCGTCTTGCAACACCTTCCGACGAGACAACACCTTCCGACGAGACAACACCTTCCGACGAGACAACACCTTCCGACGAGATTCGCCACCGTGTCACACGATTGCGTCATCACCCCCCGAACAGCGACCGCAGTGTAGACATCGGTGTCACTGCATTCAACCCCGTAGATGCCGAAGTCATGATCGTGTGTTCACCTGAGTCGAATCGGTGTAGGCTGTGCGAATATCGATCTGCACCGCTAGCTGTCGAGTAGATGTGTCATCGTGACACATCATTTTGATGGACTTGAATACGCGGAATAGGGAATCACTTGAGGCTGGACAGGGTGATCCCCCAATAAACAGAACCGTGTATGACTGAAGTGTGACGATATTTTCCATTCCGAGGCGATTCGACCTCGTCGGAGCACCGAGCCGGGTGCGCAAGTGAGTCAGGAGGGGACACTGCGAGTCATTTCTGGACGCTTTCGCGGACGCAAGCTGGGCGCGGCACCGCCGGGCGTCCGCCCGACCTCGGACCGGGTGCGCGAGTCGGTCTTCGCCCGACTCGGGTCGCCGCCCGGCGTGCGGGTGCTGGATCTCTTCGCCGGTAGCGGTGCGCTGGGGATCGAGGCGATTTCCCGTGGGGCCAAATCTCTGGTGAGTGTCGAGCGCTCCGGCCGGGTCGTGGCGGCGCTGCAGCGGAGCCTCGAGAAGCTGGGAATCGAGGAGGGGGTTCGGGTCCTGCGCATGGATGCCCGCGGGGCGATCCGGCATCTCGCCGGCAGGGGGGATCGCTTCGATCTGGTCTTCGCCGATCCACCCTATGACGCCGTCGACGAGGCGGAGAAGGTGCTGGCGCTGCTGGCGCAGAGCGGCCTGTTGACGCCGGATGCAGTGGTGGTCGTGGAGTGCTCGAAGCGCCATCCTGTCCCGCCGATTCCCGGATTGGTCGAGGAGGACGAGCGGATCTATGGAGACACGCTCGTACGCTGGCTCGTGCCCGAGGATCCGACTCAAGCAACCGGAGGGAGTACCAGGCCATGACCGCGGAATCCAGCCGACCCAGGATCGGGCTCTTTCCCGCTAGCTTCGATCCGCCCACCAACGGTCATCTCGATCTGATTCATCGCAGCCTCTCGCTCTTCGACGAAGTGGTGGTGGCCGCGGCGCGCAACGTCGAGAAGTCCGGAACATTCAGCTCATCCGAGCGAGTTGAGATGCTGCATGGGATCCTGCAGGGCGTGGAGCGCGTCAAGGTCGAGACCTTCGACGGGCTCGTGGTCGAGCACGCACGCGAGATCGGCGCCTGCGCGATCATTCGTGGGCTGCGCGCAGTCTCCGACTTCGAGTACGAGTTCGAGATGGCGCTCATGAACCGCCACTTGGAGCCGAGTGTCGACATCATCTTCCTGGCCTCGAGTCTCGACTATCTCTATGTGAGCTCTTCGCGGCTCAAGGAGCTGGTTCGATTCGGGGCGAGCGTCGCGGACTTTGTTCCGCCCCTCGTGGCGGAGCGCCTTGCGCAGAAGCTCGGCTCGGCCTGAAGCCGCCCTCGCGACGAGGCAGGCGCGTGCAGGCGATTGGCGTCAGGGGAGATCGGGGCATTGGGCGAGGCCGAGCGCACGGGCGAAGGGGTGGCGATCCGGTTTGGTACCAGCGGTTGGCGCGGCGTTCTGGGCGAAGATGTCGACTTCGCGGCGCTGCGCGCCCTGACCGCTGCCACCGCGCACTGGTTGCGCGAGCAGTCACCGCACCGGGGTGTTCTGCTCGGCTATGACACGCGCTTCGCGAGTGCGCGCATGGCCGCAATCGCCGCCGCGGCGCTGCGCGCCGAGGGGCTCGCGCCCTCGCTGGCTCGAGACGTGATCCCGACGCCAGTGCTTACTCACGCGATCCGACGTCGCCGCGTGGCCGGTGGGTTGATGCTGACGGCGAGCCACAATCCGCCGGAGTACCACGGTCTCAAGGTCTTCGGCGCGACAGGCTGTGGGCTCGCCGACGCGGATGCGCGACAGATCGAGGCGCGCGTGGGCGCGGTCTCGCCGCCAGCCATCCACGGCACCGGCGCGATCCGGCGCGCCGATTTCGTGACGGGGTATCGGCGCGCGCTGCTCTCGTTGCTCGATTGCGAGCGGATCGCCTCGGCGCGGCTGCGCGTGGTCTACGATGCCATGCACGGCGCCGGGGCCGGCGTGCTGGACGCCGTGCTCGGCGAGATCGGCGTCCGCGTCAGCGTACTGCGCGGTGAACGCGATCCAAATTTCGGTGGGCAGGCGCCCGACCCGACGCCGGCCCGGCTGGCCGGCCTGGCTGCGAAGATGACCGGCAAGCGGGCCGCCCACGTCGGCCTGGCCACCGACGGTGACGCGGATCGGTTCGGAGTGGTGCTGCGCGGCGGTCGCATCCTGAGCGAGACCGAGGTGATCGCGCTGCTGATCGATCATCTCGCACGCAGCGGACGCGTGAGGCGCGGTGTCGCCATCTCACACTGCACGGGCTCACTGGTCGAGAAGGTCGCCGCCGAGAACGGCCTGCCCGTGCTGCGTACGCCCGTAGGCTTCAAGCATCTCGGTGAGCACCTCGCCTCTGGCGCCGCCGATGTGGCCGGCGAGGAGAGTGGGGGGTTCGCTCTGGCCCGCATGGGGCGGGACAAGGACGGCATCCTGGCCGGCGCGCTGATGTGCGAGATCGCCGCGAGTCAGCGCGGAGGCGTGGGTGCCTGCATGGACGCCCTCGAGCTACGTCATGGACGCTCGGCCTGCGGTCGGCGCGCGCTCGTCCGCACGCCCCAACTGGATCGGGCGCTCGATCGTTTGCACGCGGCACCACCCGATCGTGTGGGTGACGCGTGCGTGCGTGAAGTCGACTCGCGTGATGGCCTGCGACTCGCACTCGATGACGGCTTCGTGATGCTGCGGCGCTCCGGGACGGAGCCGGTCGTGCGCCTCTACGCGGAGGCGGGGGGTCCGAAGCGACTGGCCCAGCGAATCCGACAGGTGGAGTCGCTCCTGCGTACGGCTGGCTGCACGGGATAGTGGATGAGACCTCGTTCGTTCGCTTGGACGCCGCGAGGGGGTTCTGTACCCTTGGGGAGATCGGCCTTGCCCGTGCGGTGGTGGCGGGCGTCGAATGAACGGCGATGGAAGGTCGGGGGGCGGCCGTCGCAATCCGCTCACTTCGGAGCCCGCCCCGTCGAGTGCGAGTCAGTGAGAGAGGACCCGCTGCAATGGAACCCCGGCGCATTCTGCTGGCCGTGACGGGCGGTATCGCGGCATACAAGATCCCGGAGTTGGTGCGCGCCCTGCGCGGTGTCGGCCACGTGGTGCGCTGCGCGATGACCGCCGAGGCGCGCCACTTCGTCTCGCCGATGGTATTGCAGACGCTGACCGGGGAGACGGTGCGAACGGATCTCTTCGATGCATCCGAGGAGGGGGAGATCGACCATATCCGCCTGGCCGACTGGGCGGAGCTCGTGATCGTCGCACCGGCGACCGCACACACCCTGGCGCGCATGTGTCACGGAATGGCGGACGACCTGGTGACGGCGGTGTTGCTGGCGACACGCGCTCCGGTGTTGGTGGCGCCTGCGATGAACGTGAACATGTGGAGCCATCCGGCCACGCAGGCCAACGTCGAACGGCTATGCGAGCGCGGCGTCCATCGGGTCGGCCCCGAGACCGGCGAGTTGGCCTGCGGGTGGGAGGGGCTGGGACGGATGTCCGAGCCCGAAGCCATCGTGGCGGCGGCCACCCTCGTGCTGGGCCCGGATACGCTTCGCGGAGAGAAGGTATTGGTTACTGCGGGCGGGACCGCCGAGCCGATCGACAGCGTTCGCAGCATCACGAACCGCTCGTCGGGCAAGATGGGCTTCGCGGTGGCCGCCGAGGCCGCGCGGCGTGGCGCCGACGTGTGTCTGGTGGCGGGGGTGACGTCGCTCTCCACGCCCTCGGGTGTGCGCCGCATCGATGCGCACTCGGCGAGGCAGATGCGCGACGCCGTGATGGCCGAGCTCGAGGACAGCACCATCGTCGTGAAGGCGGCGGCCGTGGCGGACTTCCGACCGGCCGTGCAAGAGGATCACAAGATCAAGAAGGAAAGTCTCGAGGGACAGGCCGGCTTCAACCTGAGATTGGTCACCAATCCGGATATCCTGACCGAGATCTGCGAACGCAAGGGCGACCGATTCGTGGTGGGTTTCGCGGCGGAGAGTCACGACGTCGTCGCGGCCGCTCGCCGCAAGATCGTGCGCAAGGGCTGCGACCTGTTGGTCGCCAACGACATCTCGCGCAGCGATGCGGGCTTCGATGTCGACACCAACGCGGTCTTCCTGGTATCGCCAAGCGGCGAGGTCGAGGAGATCCCGCTGCTCTCCAAGCCAGAGATCGCGGCACAGATACTCGACCGGGTCGAGAAGCTGAGACGGGAGCGTCAATGAGGCCCAAGTCCACACTCTTCCGAGCGCTGGGAACTGGTTTCCTGTGGGTATGGGTGGGATTGGCGTGTGCCCTCGTCTGGCCGGGCGCGGCCGAGGCGGGCCACATCAATCGGATCGTGGTGGACGGCTCGATCAATCCCGCCTCCGCGGACTACATCATGCAGGCGATCGAGACGAGCGAGAGGGACGGTGCCTCCGCGGTCCTGATCGAGCTCGATACGCCCGGCGGGCTGGTCAGCTCGAGCCAGGACATCATCAAGGCGATGCTCAACGCCAAGGTGCCCATCATCGTCTTCGTGACACCGCGGGGCGCCTGGGCCGCCTCGGCCGGCACCTTCATCACCATCGCCGCGAACGTCGCGGCCATGACCCCGGGCAGCTCGATTGGTGCTGCCCATCCGGTGGGCCTCGGCGGCAGTGGCGGGGGGCAGGGCGAGGACGAGGAGGGCAAAGCCGCACGCGACGTCTCGATGGAGAAGGCCGAGAACCTGCTGGCGGCCTATATGGAGAGCATTGCGAAAGAGCGCGAACGCAACGTCGAGTGGGCGGTCGATGCCGTGCGAAACTCGGTGGCCGTCGACGCCGAGGAGGCATTGGAGCTCGGCGTAATCGACCTGATCGCCGAGGATCGCCAGGAGCTGCTTGCGGCCATCGATGGGCGCGAGGTTAAAGTGGCCGGCGATCCCGTCACCCTCGAGCTGGCGAACGCCGAGGTCCGGCTGCTCGAGATGACCATCCTCCAGGGCATCTTCAACTTTCTCGCCGACCCGAACGTCGCCGTGATCCTGATGCTCGCGGGCCTGATGGGCCTGTATATCGAGTTCAACAACCCTGGGCTGATCCTGCCGGGGGTGGTCGGGGCGGTCTGTCTGGTCCTCACCGGTTTCGCGCTGCAAATCCTGCCCTTCTCATGGGTGGGCCTGATGCTGATCCTCGTGGGTCTGGGGCTACTGATGGCCGAGATGTTCGTCACCTCTTACGGGGCGCTCTTTGCGGCCGGCATTGCGTGCTTCCTGCTCGGTGGGACCATGGTCTTTGATGCGCCGGAGGTGAGCGACTTGAACGTCGATTTCTGGTCGGTTCTGCTGCCCTCGGTCCTCGGTCTCGCGTCGTTCGGTGGCGCGCTAGTATTTCTGGTCGGCCGCAGCATGCTGCGTGAGCAGACGGCGGGTGTCGACGAGATGGTCGGCCTGGTGGGCCAGGCGAGTACGTCTCTTTCGCCCGAGGGCAAGATCTTCATTCGCGGCGAGTACTGGAACGTCGAGTCGGATCAGACCATCGAGGCGGGCGAGCCAGTCGAGGTCGTGGCAGTCAATGGGCTGAAGCTCCGGGTGCGCCGCGCCTCTCAACCGCGCTAACTGTCGGGGACGGTCAACGACCTTGAAGAGGGGGTAGGAAATGGGCGGAATGGGGATTGCGATTCTACTGGGCATCATCGCGGCCTTCGGTCTTGCCGGGGTGCGGGTGCTCCCCGAGTACGAACGAGGTGTTGTCTTCCGCTTCGGTCGCTACGTGGGTGTCCGCTCCGCGGGTCTGAAATGGATCATCCCCGGCGTCGATCGCATGGTCCGGATCGGGCTGCGTGAGATCGTGATGGACGTGCCCTCACAGGAG
>JAFDDH010000163.1 GCA_019310975.1 Deltaproteobacteria bacterium
AAGAACATTGTCCGCGCGATCGGGCAGCGCGTCCAGCTCGGCTTGGAGCTCCTCGTCGCTTACCCAGTCACGCCGGCCGTGCAGCCGGCAGTCGAACTTCAGCTTGCGCTCGGACTCGAGATTCATCGCTTGTGTCTCCCGCAGGAATTTGGGAAAAATGATGGCCGGCGGGCAGTTGCGCGCACAGGCAGAGTATGGGGAGCGAGACCTTAGCAAATTGACACGCATGGGCCGGCCCGATAGCTTGCGCCGACTCTGCGTACGAGGATGCACGGCACCCATGAATCGCGTCGCCGTCGTGATGACCCTGCTGGCCCTCGGGGCGGGCCTTCCCAGCTGTTCGAAGGACGGCGCGGATTTCGAGGAAGTGCCGCCGGCCGACGAGCTCTACGCAGAGGGTCTGAGGCGCCTGGAGGGACGCAATATCCTGGGCCTCTACACCCATGTGAACTACGGCAAGGCGATCGAGACCTTCCAGGCCATCATCGACAACTACCCCTACAGCGAATATGAGGTCGAGGCCCAGCTGAGGATCGCGGATGCCTACTTCGACGAGGGCAGCTACGACGAGGCCCTCTCCTACTACCGTGACTTCGGCGATCTTCACCCGCAGAACCCGAAGGTCCCGTATACGGTGCTGCGCTCCGCACTCAGCCACTACAACCAGATCAAATCCATCAACCGCGACCAGACCTCGACCAAGGAGGCGCTCAAGTACCTGGAACTGCTGAGCACTCGCTATCCCTACGATCCGGAGACGCGGGAGGGTGAGGTGATCCTCCAGCAGCTGCGCACCCGCCTCGCGAACAACATGATGGAGATTGGCGACTTCTACATGAAGCGCCTGCAATACCAATCGGCCGCCACGCGTTACCGGCGGGTCATCGACGAGTACCCTGGGCTCGGGCTCGACGCGGAGGCACTCTTCAAGCTCGGCATCTGCTACGAGCACATGAAGCGGATCGACGAGGCGTTGCGGCTGTATCATGTGGTCCTGGAGAATTTCGGCGAATCCCGCTTCTCCTGGCGCGCCAGGGAGCGGATTTCGGGAACCGAGTGACGCGAGGAGGGGAGCATGGCGCAGCCGGTCCAGATGAACACGACCGAGCGCGACGCGTACTCGCGTGGGCGCAGACACTTCGAGCGGGGCGAGATCGACCCCGCCCTCGAGGCGTTCGCGGCGCTGCTTCGCACGCGCGAGAACTTCGCAGACATCCACTACATGGTGGGCGTACTCTTCGATCAGAAGGGTGATCTCGATGCCGCCGCCGAGAGCCTCCGCAAGGCGATTCGGCTGAATCCGCAATACGCCGAGGCGCTGCTGGCGCTGGCCATGGTGTACGAGCGCAACGGCGACTTCGACCGCTCACGCGAGCTCGCCGAGCGAGCCGCCGAGGTTTCTCGCGCAGAGAACGGGCAGCTCGACGTCACGACCCGCGGCAAGCTCGCCAATCTGCAGGCCGCCGTGGGCGACGCTTACGCGGAGGTGGGCGACCGACGCGAGGCCATCGACGCATACCGCAAGGCACTCGATCGCTGCCCGGAATTTCACGATATCCGCCAACGTCTCGGCGTCGTGTTGCGTGAGGCCGGCCTGCCCCACCAGGCCTCACGCGAGTTCAAACGTGTGCTGCGCACGAATCCCACCTACGAGGATGCGCGCGTGCAGCTCGGGCTGACATACTACACCCTAGGACGACCCGCTGAGGCGCTCGGCGAGTGGGAGGTGGTGCTGCGCGATCGGCCGGAGCGCAAGGACGTGAAGATGTACGCACGCCTGGCCCGGGGCGACTCGTCGGCGGGCGGCGCAAGCGGCTGAGCGGTGAGTGGTGGGGCGAGGAGATTCGGGAGGGGGGCCCGGGAATGAGCGACGGAACCTTTACTTGGCTGGACGGCGCGGTGCTCGTCGTGCTGGTCATCGCAATGCTGCGCGGTCTCTTCATCGGCTTGATCCGCGAGGGCTTTTCGATCGCCTCCGTGGCGGCTGGCGTGCTGGCGGCGCGAATCTTCACTGCCCCCGCCGCCGAGCTGCTCGTCGAGCTCTCCGAGGGTGAGATCAGCGCTGGCGTGGCGCCATGGATCATGGGGACGGTGCTGGCGATCACGACGATTGCCGTGGTGGCGCTGATCGGGCGGGTGTTGCGCCGCGGCGCGCGATTGGTCGGTCTGTCCTGGGCCGATCGCATCGGAGGCGCGGCGCTCGGCACCGTCGAGGGCGTGGTGATCGCGATGGTGGTCGTGCTCGGCGCAAGTTGGATCGTGGGGCGTGCGCATCCGCAGATCGCCGCGTCGCGCAGCCTCGAGGCCTACGACATCGTGCGCACCTTCGTGGACGAAAACCGCGGCACCCTGCCCGATGTGGCGGCCCCGGCCGACTGGTATGAGCAGCCGGAGGACTTGAAGCGATCCGCGCGGGACGAATGGGAGGAGTGGGAGTAGGCGCTAAGCGCCGGCCGCGTCCTCCTCCTGCCAGCGATCGTACTCGCGAATCAGGGCCACCAACCGCTCGGTGGCCTCGGCCTCCGGCACGCCGCGGGCGACGATCTGCTTGCCCACGTAGAGGGTGACGACGCCCGGGCCGGATCCCACGTAGCCGAAGTCGGCGTCGGCCATCTCGCCGGGCCCATTCACGATGCAGCCCATGATGCCGATCTTCACCCCTTTCAGGTGGCCGGTTGCCCGCTTGATGCGGGCCGTCGTCTCCTCGAGGTCGAAGAGCGTGCGCCCGCACGAGGGACACGAGATGTACTCGGTGCGCGTCGTACGCAGCCGCGCCCCCTGCAGGATCCGGTAGCCGAGATCCACCGCCGCCGCAGGATCGGAGCCCGCCGGCAGCGAGACAACGTCGCCCAGCCCATCGCAGAGTGACATACCGAGATCGATGGACGCCTCGACGAGTCCGTCCTCCGAGCCGGGGGCCGCCGCGCCGGCGACAGTGCCTGGACGCAGCACGAGGGGCTGCGTGGCCTGGCCGCGCTCGGCCAAGCACGCCGCGAGCAGACGCAGAGCGTGGGGCTGTGGATCTCCAGCGACCGAGAAGAGCACGCAGGGCGGTGCGGCGTTCTCGAGCGCGGAAAGCGCCCGGTCGACGAGGTCGGCCAACGTGTCGCGTGTGGCCTCCAGGCTCCACTCGAGGGCGGTGCCGCTCATGGCGGCGGCCTGGGCGGCCGCCTGCATGGCGCAGAAACCGTCCCGTACACTCACCGGCACCGCGATGCGCGCTGCGCCCTTGGGCACGCCAGCACCGGCCGAAAGCAGCCCGAGTGGTACACGCGCGGCGGCGGGCAACGCGACGCCCGCCCGCTCGAGCGCCGCCGTCCATGCGGGGAAGTTGGCGATTGCCCGCTCGTCGGTGGCGTCGGCCAATAGGGACTCGCACTCGATCTCGCGCAGCGTGCCCAGGGAGCTCGCAAGGGCGCGTGCAGTCTCATCCGGTGAACCCCAATCGACCCGATCTCCGAGATCGATCTCGACACGAATTGGCTCGTCGCCCCCGAGCACGAGCCCACCGACGTCCGACGCTGGCGTGCGCCGGCGATCGTGGTGGAAGGGATTCGGCAGGTCGGCGGTGGCCACTTCGATCGACGCGGCCCGCAGATCCTCGGCGCAGCGCCGCTCGCCACGCGCCGCGATTCGCCGCGCCACCGGCACCTCGCGCACCGGGTCTTCGGTGAGTGAGACGCGAATCGTGTCGCCGATCCCCTCCTCGAGCAGTGCACCGATTCCGATCGCGCTCTTGATGCGCCCATCCTCGGCGTCACCCGCCTCGGTGACGCCGAGGTGAAAGGGATAGCCGGGCTCGCTGCCGCTGCGCTCGGCGAGCCGTGCCGCCAATAGCCGATAGGCCTGGATGGCGATGTGGGTATTCGAAGCCTTCATACTGAAGATGATCTCGTGGTAGGCCTCGTCCTCACACACATCCAGGAACTCGAGAGCACTCTCCACCATGCCGAGTGGCGAGTCACCGTAGCGGTTCATGATCCGGTCGGAGAGCGAGCCGTGGTTGGTCCCGATGCGCATCGCCACGCCCTTCTCGCGGCAGCGCACTACCAGGGGACGGAAGCGCGCGGCCACCCGCTCGAGCTCCAGTCGGTACTCCTCATCGCTGTACTCGCGCACCTCGAACTTCTTCTTGTCCACGTAATTGCCCGGATTGATCCGCACCTTCTCGACGTGCTCGGCAGCGACCATTGCGGCGTTCGGTGTGAAGTGGATATCCGCCACAAGCGGGACCCTTACGCCGCGCCGCTTCATCGCCCGCTTGATCTCAGCGAGATTCTCGGCGTCTCGGATCGAAGGCGCAGTCACGCGCACGATCTCGCAGCCCGACGCGGCCAGCCGCTCGATCTGATCCACGGTGGCTTTGGTATCCATGGTGTCCGTATTGGTCATGGACTGGATGCGGATCGGGTTCGCTCCACCCACGGCCACGTCACCGACCGCCACCACCCTGGTCGGCCGGCGCCACGAGGCGAAACGGCTGATCGCGTAGTCGCTGGCCATCGGGCCGCGCCTAGCTGGTTCCGCAGAGCGAGAGAAATTTGTCGATCGCGGCGTCGATCTTCGACGCATCCTTGCCGCCGGCCTGCGCAAAATCGGGCCGCCCACCTCCACCCCCGCCCACCACACCCGCCACCTCGCGGATCAGGTCACCGGCCTTCCAGCGATCGGTCGCATCCTTGGTGACGCCGACCGCCAGCAGCACCTTGCCACCGGTCTCGGACATGAGCAACACCGCGGACGTTCCGAGTCGATTGCGTAGGTCGTCTACCATCGCGCGCATCGACTTCGCGTCGACGTCGTCCACGCGCGCGCCGAGCACCTTGGCGCCGTCCACATCGCGCGCTTGCGAGAGCAGATCGCCGGCCGCGTCGCCACGCTGCGCGGTCCTGGCCTGCTCGAGCTCGCGCTCGAGCTGGCGGCGTTCGGCGAGCAGCTTTTCCACCCGCGAAGGCAGATCGCCGAGCGGAACCTTCAACAGATCCGCTGCCTCGCGGGCCAGCTGCTCCTGCTCGCGGATGTGTTCGAGAGCACCGAGCCCGGTGAGAGCTTCGATGCGGCGCACGCCCGCTGCGATGCCGCTCTCCGAGATCACCTTCAGGAGTCCAATATCACCGGTCGCCTCGACGTGGGTGCCGCCGCAGAGCTCCGTGCTCCGCTCGCCGAAGGAGACCACGCGCACCTCGTCGCCGTACTTCTCATCGAAGATCGCGATGGCGCCGGCCGCTACGGCGTCGTCATAGCTCATCAGCCGTGTCGTACCGACCGAGTTCTCCTCGATCCAACGATTCGCGAAGTCCTCGATTCGCTCGATCTCGTCATCCGTCAGCGGGGAGTCATGGGTGAAGTCGAAGCGCAGCCTATCCGGTCCGACGAGCGATCCCTTCTGCATGGCCTGCGGTCCAAGCACCTTGCGCAATGCCGCGTGCAATAGATGCGTACCGGTATGATTCCTGACCGTTGCCTCGCGCAGCAGGGTGTCGACCTGCAGGCTGGCTTCGCTGTCGACGCGGATCTCGCCCTCGACCACCACGCCCTTGTGGACGAAGAGGCCGTCGACGGGCTTCTGGGTATCCCTGACATCGACGCGGCCGGCTTCCGAGCTGATGACACCGCGGTCGCCCAGCTGCCCGCCGCTCTCGGCGTAGAATGGGGTCTCCTCGAAGATGAGCTCAACCTCGTCGCCCTTGCGCGCGACGTCGGCGGGCTTGCCCTCCACCAGCAGCGCCACCAATCGCGAAGTCCATGTGCTGGCTTCGTATCCGCGGAACTGCGACGTTACATTGGCCGCAATGCGGCCGTAGACCTCGGCTACCGCCTCGTCGCCGCTGCCAACCCAAGCCGCGCGCGCGCGATCGCGCTGCGCCTGCATGGCGCCGTCGAAGCCCGCCTGATCGACCGCCATGTCGTGTCCGACCAGGATGTCCGCCGTCAGGTCGAGTGGGAAGCCGAATGTGTCGTAGAGCTTGAATACCGTCTGACCGTCCAGCGAGCTCTGCCCCTTCTCTTTGGCCTCGCGGATCTCGTCCTCGAGCAGCGCCAGACCCTTCGAAAGCGTAGTGGCAAAGCGCTCCTCGTCGCGCTGGATTCGCTCCAGAATGTAGGCGCGGCGCTCTTCCAGGTCCGGGTAGGCACCGCCGAGCTCGTCGATGGCCTTGTCGGCGATGCGGTAGAGGAAGGGCTCATCGAGGCCGAGCAGCACGCCATGGCGCGCACCGCGCCGCAGGATGCGGCGCGCCACGTAACCGCGGCCGGCGTTGGCGGGCAGAACACCGTCCCCGATCAGAATCGCCAGCGTGCGGGCATGGTCGGAGACGACGCGCAGCGACACGTCCTTCTCTGGGTCATCGCCGAGTGCCACACCGGAGATGTCCGACGCGCGAGAGATCAGCGGCGTAAAGGAGTCGCTCTCCCAGGTGCTGCGGTGGCCCTGCAGGACGGCGGCCCAGCGCTCCAGCCCACCCCCGGTATCGATGGAGGGCCTGGGGAGCGGGGTCATCTCGCCGCTCTCGTCCCGGTTGAACTGCATGAATACGAGATTCCAGAGCTCGATCCAGCGGCCACATTCGCACGACGGATCGCAGATCGGGCTCGTGCAACCAGGCTCCACTCCGAAGTCGAAGTGGATCTCCGAGCAGGGACCGCAGGGCCCCGTATCGCCCATCGCCCAGAAGTTCTCCTTCTCGTCCAGGCGGTAGAGCCTGCTCTCGGGCAGGCCGATCGCGTCGCGCCAGAGGTCGTAGGCTTCGTCATCATCACGAAAGACCGAGACGGCCAGCTCTTCCTGGGAGAAGCCCATCTTTCCGGTCAGCAGCTCCCAGGCGTACTCGATGGCATCGGCCTTGAAGTAGTCACCGAACGAGAAGTTCCCGAGCATCTCGAAGAAGGTGTGGTGGCGCGGGGTGCGGCCGACGTTCTCGAGATCGTTGTGCTTGCCCGAGACGCGGATGCACTTCTGCGAAGTGGTGGCACGCGTGTAGTCGCGCACCTCTTCACCCAGGAAGACCCGCTTGAAGGGCACCATCCCGGCGTTGGCGAACATCAGCGTCGGATCCGCGTCGGGTACCACGGACGAGCTCTTCACACGCCGGTGCCCGCGCTCCTCGAAGAAGCGCAGGAACTCCTCACGGATTTCGTTGGCGGTCTTCGCCATCGCGGATGCCCCCAGGAACGCCAGCACGGTCGTCCGGAGGCCGGAATATACCGGAGGCCCCGACTGAGCGCCGTTCTCGGGGCCGGATGCGAAGCGCTATGCAGGATCGGGGGGGGGGCGGGGCGGGCGACGAGACCGATCAGAAACGATCGATGTTGAAGTCGTCGCCGCCGATCGCCTTGTCGATCTCGTCTTCCGGCTTCTCTTCGCCGTCGCCCTCGCTCGCGAAGTCCGACCAGTTGGAGTCGGAGGTCGAGGCGATGCCCCGGAAGCGCAGCGCGAAGTCGTCCGGATTGGAGACATTCTTGAGCGCCTCTTCGTAGGTGACGAGCTTCTGCTTGACCAGCGACATCAGCGATTGATCAAAGGTCTGCATACCGTAGGTGGTGAAGCCCCTCGCGATCGCGTCCGGCAGCTCCTTGGTGCGGTCCTTGTCGGCGATCAGCTCGCGCGTGAGCGCCGTCGAAACCAGAACCTCCAGGGCCGGCACGCGGCCCTTGCCGTCGGCGCGAGGCACCAGGCGCTGGGAGATCACGGACTTCAGGATCATGGAGAGCTGCAACCGCACCTGCTTCTGCTGGTAGGGCGGGAAGACGGAAATGATGCGATTGATGGTCTCGGTGGCATCGAGGGTATGCAACGTGCTCATGACGAGGTGGCCGGTCTCGGCCGCTGTCAGCGCCGTCTCGATGGTCTCGAAATCGCGCATTTCGCCGACCAGAATGACGTCGGGATCCTGACGTAGGGCCGCGCGCAGAGCGTTCGAGAAGCTGTGCGTATCCACGCCGATCTCGCGCTGGTTCACGATCGATCGCCGGTCGCGAATCAGGAACTCGATCGGATCCTCGATCGTCATGATATGCGAGGTCCGCTCGGTGTTGATCTGCTCGATCATCGCTGCGAGCGTGGTCGATTTGCCGGAGCCGGTCGTGCCGGTGACGAGCACCAGGCCGCGGTGCTCCGCCGCAATATTCTCGACCACCTTCGGCAGGTGCAGCTGCTGCACGGTCTTCACGCCGAAGGGGATGACGCGGAAGACGATGCCGATCGTGCCCCGCTGCTGAAAGACATTGACGCGGAAGCGGCCCAAGCCGGGAATCCCGTAGGCGAGGTCTGCCTCGCGATGCTCTTCGAAGCGGGCCTTCTGGGCCGGGTTCATGATCGAGTACGCCATCGTCTGAATGTCGTCCGGCATGATCCGGTCGCCGTTCTTCAGCGGGACCAGTGCACCATCCACCCGGAACATCGGTGGCAGTCCCGACTTCAGATGGATGTCGGAGGCGCCACCCTTGATGGCGACCTTCAGGATCTCGTTGAGCTCCATCCCCATGACGTATCGAGTCCTCTCGGCGTGCTTCGGTCCGGGCACGCGATCCGCTCGTACGCTGGGTGTTTCGACACGTTTCCGGGCTTCCTTGAGGGGAGTGGGGTGGGATTTCTGCGTGCTGGCGGGGTCAGGTGAGGATGGAATCATTCAGTGGTCTTGGAGTTGGCCGGTGGGAGGCTGTGTCCGGGGTGGGGGGATCGGGCCTTGGGGCGAATGGCTCGCTCTGCTGCGCTTTATTTCGCCCCAAGGCCCGATCCCCCCACCCTTGCGGACAGGCTCGAAGGCGGCGGGGACGTAGCGCTCGGGCGGCCGCGGGGGATCGCGGGTCCGGCGGGCGGGCGGATACGACTGTCTCCAGGGGTCCAGAGGAGGGAAGCTCGCCTCGACCGGGAATGCGGCGCACAGAGGTCAGCGCTCGTCCAGGGTGCGGTGGTTGCGGATCGCGTCGCCGTCGGCGTCGAGGGGCGGTGGGGTGTCTGGAATGATGCGCGTTCCGTCGATTCGGATCGGACAGCCGGGCAGCTTGACGGAGCCCCATCCGGGGAGCATCTGATCGAAGATCATTCCGGAC
>JAFDDH010000041.1 GCA_019310975.1 Deltaproteobacteria bacterium
TGCCGTCGGCACGAAGCTCGATGTTGCCGGCCTTGTAGCCACGAGCGAACTTCGCATAGACGATCTTGCCATCCGTCCACTCGCTCTTGACACCGATCTCACCCGTGGGCTCTCCGAACGACTGCGAGCCGGACAATTCGGACCCCGGTCGCAGGGGGAGCGGCGTCGAATCGAAGTTGACTTCGTCCACCTCGATCTTGTCCTGGTTCCAGCGGAACCCGCCGAAGACCTCCAGCCAGTCGAAGGGCGTGACGTTGATGTTGAAGTAGGGCGCGAAGCCGCTGTTCTGGGCATGTCGAGTGGAGTCGATGTTGAGGTCCGTGGTAAGTGGGAGGGAGGGGATGTTCAGGAATGAAAAGGTCTGCTGGAAGCGGTCCAGCGTGTGTTGATAGAAGAAGAAGCCCACGATCCAGTTCACGTACTCCGCATTGCTGGTGAGCGCGCGGAGGTCGAACGTTCCGGCGACCGTCTCGTCGTCGCGCTCGGTGTCGAGGATTTGAGGATCGCTGCCATCGGCGTCGCTGACGCCCGCTGCACGCCGCCACTCGGCGCCGCCCAGTGCGACCAGTTCGAGATCGCCCAGCCAGCGAACGCCGTCGATCTCGTATCGGACTTCGGCGTCGACGCCCCAGTGCTGCAAGCGATTCCGGCCGATCAGGAACGATTTGGAGCGGACCTGACGAACGTCCAACGGGATCGGCTCCGCGAATTCGTAGGAGTCCGTATCGAGTTCAAGGGCACCGAAGAAGATCTTTCCGCTCTCGGGATAGGCCGACCACGGCCGCGACGCACCGCTGCCCGGGTAGTTCTGGGTCCAGAACGAGCGGACATCGATCGTGAGCGGATCGATCGGCTTGGAGCGAAACGAGGCCCGGAAGTGCTCGAGATCCTGGGCCGCCGGATCGCGGCTGCTGTCCGGCTGTTCCAGATTGTCGAGATATCCGTCGTGGCTCGCGCGCTGGAACGCAAAGCGTGCCATCAGTCGCTCGTCACCCGCGCCCAGAATCGGCCAGTTGAGACCGCCGCGGAACTCGAGTCGCTCGTAGTTGCCGATGGCCACGTCGCCAAAGACGTCCACATCCTCGTGCGGCTTCATCCAAATGAGGTTGATCGCGCCGGACGTCGCGTTGCGGCCGTACACGGTGCCGGAGGGTCCGCGCGCGACTTCGATCCGCGCCAGATCGTAGTATTGACCGGCGAAGGCATCGTCGTTGAAGCGGAATATACCATTGAGGTGTTGGGCGACGGGAGACTGGGACGAGTGCGATTGCGCGACACCGCGGATCGTGATGGGGCCGCCCTGGCCCTTGACGACTGCGTTCGGGATCAGTGTGACCAGGTCGCCCGAGTTCTGGATGTTCGCTTGACTGATCTGCGTTGCCGAAATGCCCGTGATGGCACTTGGAACGTCCTGGACGGTCTCCTTGCGCTTGGTGATGGTGACGACGATCTCCTCGATGTTCGTGAAGTCGTCGTCCCCGTCGACTGCCTCGGCATCCGAGAGGTCTTCGAACCTCTCTTCGTCGCCCTCGGCCTGCGGGTCGTAATCAGTGTCCTGGGCCGCCGAGATCGATGGAATGGATAGGAGGAGTGAGAGAATGATGAAGAACGAGTGAGCGTGCCGAAGAGAAACCTTCCAGATCATGGATCTCCTCCATGCGGGCCCCCAACACCGGCTGCGTCTGTCCGATGGTCCGGCTCCACCCGGATTCTCTCATGACTCGAACGATTGGATAGGCGCTTTGTGCCCCGCTTTCGAAATCACCTCCGACATCAAGCGCAATAGGATAAGTGCATAGCTGGGGAATCACCCCGTTTTCGGGCCGCGTCAACCATTCATTGCCTCCCAGGCATCCAGGTCAGGGTGGTGATATCGAGCGCGAAGGCGACGCTGGCCATCTGCGACGGCTCGGTCTACTCGCGGAAACGGTCGTTGACTCACCCGCGATCCCAACAGGATCTGTTCCACTACGGCGGAGCACACGACGAGCCCATCACGAGCGTTTGGGAATCCCGCCACCGGGAAATTGGCTCTGCAATCTTCTCATTCCGGCAAGCCAGCGATCGTAGTCGTCGACCTTGCGTCGCATGTATTTCTCGACGATCGGATGCGGGAGGATCAGGAAGTGCTCGGCCGCCAGACCCTCGACGACGATCTGCGCCACTTCGTCGGGCTCGAGCATGCCGTCGACACCCGCCACGCCGCCGCCCTCTGCGCCCGCCGTCATGGCCGTGCGCACCGCCTGCGGGCAGAGTGCGGAAACCCGGATACCCTGGTCGCCGTGGGCGATCGCCAGGGATTCCGCGAGCCCCACCGCCGCATGCTTGGTCACCGAGTAGGGGGCGGACCCGATCTGACTGAGCAGCCCGGCCGCCGAGCATGTATTCAGCAGGTAGCCCTCGCCCCGCTCGATCATCGACGGCAGCACCGCGCGCGCCGCATAGACGTGGGACATCACGTTGATCTCCCAGATCCGTTGCCAATCCTCACTGGCGGCCTCGACACCGCCCCCAACCCCGATACCCGCGTTCGAGCAGAAGAGATCGATCGGACCGAATTCATTCTCGGCCTTGCGAACGAGCGCCTGGATCTGGGACTCGTCCGATACGTCGACGGCCACGCCGAGTCCGCCGATCTCCTTGGCGACCCGCTCGGCCCCCACGGCATTGACGTCGGCGACCACGACTCCGTGCGCCTTCTCGGCGGCGAAGCGTCGGCACATCGCTTCGCCGATGCCACTGGCCCCACCCGTCACCACCACGTGCTTGCCGGCCACATCCATGATCCGTCCTTCCCTGCAAGGTTCTTGCGCGAGATTCTAGCAATCGGCCGGCAGGCAGGAGGCCAGAAATGGCCGAAGCGGGCCTCTGCTTCGATCTGGCCGGGGACGGCGAACTTGCGGCGCCGATGGACTGAGACTCACCACCAGATGGGATATACTCGGCGCCCGGCGCGACCCGCCCAGCCCATGATTTGCCCAGGGTAGACGCGCCGCAACGACCTCAGGAGGCAGGTGGAGATGGCGGATCGCGTCGAAGAGATCCTCGGCTGGTACGGATCGGACAATCCTGGCGTACTGGGGAACCTGCGCTGGCTGCTCGAGTCCGGCACGCTCGCCGGTACCGGCAAGCTGGTGATCCTACCCGTCGACCAGGGCTTCGAGCACGGCCCCGCCCGCTCGTTCGCCAAGAACGCCGCGGGCTACGATCCGCTCTACCACTACCAGCTCGCCATCGACGCGGGCTGCAACGCCTACGCGGCGCCGCTCGGCTTCATCGAGGCCGGCGCCAGGCAGTTCGCGGGGCGCATCCCGACGATCCTCAAGCTCAACAACTCGGAGTCGCTCTTCTCGTCCGAGAACCCCAAGCCGGCCGTGACCGGCAGCGTGCAGGACGCGCTTCGACTCGGCTGCGCGGCGGTCGGATTCACCATCTATCCCGGCTCGTCCGAGCGCAACGAAATGTATACGGAGCTGCGCGAGATCGCCGAGGAGGCCAAGGATGTCGGTCTCGCCGTCGTCGTGTGGAGCTACCCGCGTGGCGAAGGGATCAGCAAGGAGGGTGAGACCGCGATCGACGTGATCGCCTACGCGGCGCAGATCGCAGCACAGCTCGGCGCCCATATCATCAAGGTGAAGCCACCCACGGATTTCATCCTGCAGGACGCCGCGCGCAAGGTCTACGAGGCCGAGGGCATCGATATCTCGAGCCTCTCGGACCGCATCGCCCATGTGGTCCAGAGCGCGTTCGACGGCCGCCGCATCGTGATCTTTTCGGGCGGTGCCGCCAAGGGCAAAGGCGAGCTCATCGAGGAGATCAAGGGCATCGCCAAGGGCGGGGGCTTTGGCAGCATCATGGGCCGCAACGCCTTCCAACGACCGAAGAGCGAGGCCATCGAGCTGCTCCACACGGTGATGAAGATCTACAACGACCAGGCCTAGCGGGAAGGATCAGTCCCAGACCGCGGTGTTCGTCTCCTGCCAGGAGAATCGCCCGTCATCGTCCTCGTCGGCTGTGCCGGGGACCATCGACACCGAACATGCCGGTCTCAGCGCAAGAACGCCTGCCCGCCGTCCAGCATCAGCGTGCTGCCCGTGATGTAGCCACCGTCCGGGCCCACGAGCATGACGACGGCGCGACCGATGTCCTGCTCGCAATCGCCGCCGCGCCGCAGCGGGATCGTGTTCATGAACGCCTGCGCCTCGTCGGGCCGAGTCTCCACCCACATCTGCATGCCCGGCGACATCGCCAGCGGAATGATGGTATTGACGCGGATGCCGTCCTCTCCCCACTCGACCGCAGCCGCGCGCGTCAGTGCGCGGGTCGCCTCTTTGACGGCCGCGTAAGCGCCGTAGCCCACCGGGTCGGGTCGCAGTGCGGCGCCCGTCCCGAGGTTCACGATCGAGCCGCCGCGCTGCTTCAGATGCGGATGGCAGGCGCGCATGAAGCGCAGGCTGGCGAGTGGCCCGGTGTCGAAGCCGGCCTGGAACGCAGCGTCGGGGACGTCGAGCAGCGGCCCGAGCGGGACCGCCTGGGCGTTGTTGACGAGTACCTGGATGCCGCCGAGCTCCGACACCGTACGCTCCACGCACGCTTCGATCTGCCCGGGATCCGCTACTTCGCACTCGACGGCGATCGCCCGTCCACCGCGCTGCTCGATCTCCTTCACCACGGCGTGCAGCTTGGCCGCCGTGCGCCCAGCGATAGCGACCGCGCAGCCCTCGCTGGCGAGTGCGAGCGCAATTCCGCGTCCGACGCCCTGTCCGGCGCCGGTGACGATTGCACAATGATCGTCGAGGATTGTCATGTCGGCTCCTCCTCAAAGGACGGCAGATGGGCCGTCAATCCGTCGGGTCGATGCGGGGCAATCGCGCCCCGCTCTCCTCGAACTTTCGCTGGATGATCTGGCGCCGCTCCTGCAGTTCGCGATGCGTGATCGACTCAACGCCCTCGTTGAGGCCGAGTGAGGCCTTCACGCCCGTCAGGTCGAGGCTCGTCTGCGCCGGATCGAAGCCGATGCGGGCGGCGATCGTGGCCCCGTGGCGCTGCACGAAATAAGTATAGATGCGCGCCATCTCGGCAAACATATTCAGATCCGGTGCGAGCTCCGCCACGGCTCCGTCGAAGAAGAGCATGTCCTTGGCGTAGAGCATCAGCGGCTTCGGGAGTCGCGCACCCTGTTTGAGCAGTACCTTCAGGACCTGCTGGACCTCCGTGGCAATCTCCTCGCCGGACATCTTGGTCGGATCCTTCACGGGCTGATCGAGCTTGAGAGTCGTCATCAGCTCGTCGAGATCGGCGTCCGCGTCGAGGGCACCCAGATCGCGAATGGCCGCGAGCTGGCCTCGCACGTCGTTCATGGCACCGGTCATCATCAGGCGGAGAAAGGCGGTGCGCTCGTCCTCGCTCATACGGCCGGTAATCCCATAGTCGAAGAGCGCGACACGGCCGTCGGCCATGACGACGAGATTTCCGCCGTGCAGATCGCCGTGGAAGACGCCATAGATCATGGCGCCCTCCAGGAAGGCGATCATCATCGAGCGCAGCACGGCCTCGGTATCGACGCCGGCGGCCTTCATACCCGCCACGTCGTCATAGGTGAAGCCCTCGAGCCGCTCCATCACCAACACCCGGCGCGTCACCAGCTCGGGATGCGGCCGGGGCACGACGATGGCCTCCTGTCCGGCATCGCGCAGCACATGCGCGACGTCGAGCATATTCTCCGCCTCCAGCCTGAAGTCGAGCTCCTCGAGGATCGTCTCGGCGAAGAGCTCGACCAGCGCGGGCGGATTGGCGAGCGCGGCCACCGGAATGCGACCCACCAGGCGCGGCGCGATCCACGCCATGGCGGCGATGTCGCGACGGACCAGCTGCGCGACCTTCGGGCGCTGCACTTTGACGACCACCGTCTCGCCGCTGCACAGCGTGGCCGCGTGGACCTGTGCAATCGATGCCGAGGCCAGGCACTCGCGATCGAAGCTGGCGAAGACGTCCTCGAGCGGGCGGCCGAGATCGGACTCGACGACCTTGCGCACCGCCTCGAAGGGCTCGGGCGGAACCTGGTCACGACAGCGCTTGAATTCGTCCACCAATTCGTCCGGGAAGAGGCCGCGGCCCGACGACACGATCTGCCCCAGCTTGATATACGCGGAGCCCAGATGCTCGAAGGCCTCGCGTAGGCGTCGCGAGAGTCCGGCTCGCGACACCTCACCGCCACGGCGGCGGTCCCCGATCCACCACAGCACGAGCGCGCCACCGATCCCGCATGCGGCCTGGCCGAAGCGACGCAGTGGCGGAATCCAACTCGGCTGCAATAGCCGCGGCACGTCGGCCTGCTCGGCCGCGCGCAGGCGATCCAGCCCGTCGAGCCAGCCGATCGAGTCGCGGCGTAGCACCCACGGGCCGTTCTCGCGAAACGCCCAGCGTGCAAGGTCTTCGGCTGCAGCGGCCTTGGCACCGATCCCGGCTACGGCTTCGCCCTCCTCGCCCATCCTGCCTCCATACCGGAGCGCCTGCCATCCGGACTGCGACCCGACCCTATCCCGATCGGCAGAAGTCGCCATACCCTTCGCTCGAGCTCGCACCCTCCCGCGGGGTCCAACCCTCATGGCAGCCAGGGTGTTGATCGCCTAAACACGACATTCATCCTCCGGGTGACGCCCGGGGGCGTGATGACGACGAGATCGTTTCGCCCGCACGCGGCGCTCGGCATGGGGCCGCGTGGGCGGGCCCATCAGCTCGGGGGAGCCAATGCGAAAGATCGAAGCCATCATCAAGCCCTTCAAGATCGACGACGTCAAGGAGGCCCTCCAGAACCTCGGCATCCAGGGCATGACGGCGACCGAGGTCAAGGGCTTTGGCCGCCAGAAGGGTCACACCGAGGTGTACCGCGGCGCCGAGTACGTCGTGGACTTTCTGCCCAAGGTCAAGCTCGAGGTCGTCGTCAACGACGACATCGCAGACTCCGTGGTCAACGCCATCACGGAGGCGGCCGGCACCGGCAAGATTGGCGACGGCAAGATCTTCGTCTCGGTCCTCGAGGACGCGGTACGCATCCGCACGGGCGAACGCGGCGAGGACGCTGTCTGACGCGCAGAGTGCGCCCGCGACAACCCGGATGCCGGACTGCGTTCGACGTAGCCTTGGATTTCGGGAGCGGTCAGGATGGGTCTGCCACCCTGGACGTGGTGGACCCGATGTTGGTCGTAGCGCGCGGCGAGCACGAGGGCAGCCTTCATGGCCAGCGACTGGTCATGGCGGGCTCGATCCCGAGACATTCGTCCGACGAGCTCAGCTGAACCCGAGCCAGGGATTCACCACATCTTCAGTATCTAGCCCATTATAAATCACTTTATGATGGGTCGAATTTGTCACACATATGAGGTGCGAGATCCCCATTTCGAGTGCTCGCGGACGCGGGGCGGTGTATCCGTGGGTGCGCGTCAGGGGAATACCCGAGGCCCTCTCTCGGGCATCACTCCAGTTCGCAGATGGCGCGCGGCGGCTACGATTTTCCTGCCGGTTGCGGTGTGCCGGCACTCGGATCGTCGTGTTCTCCCCTCTGCTGGCATAGCGGGATTCGCACTGCGGATTCCGCCCGAGTGCTCGAGTGGCCATGAGTGACCTCGGTCTCGTTCTACCCATCGGTATGGTTTCCGTAGTCGTCTTCCTCTTTCTGAGGAGGATCGACGACTCACCCGTGACCGCCCATTGGGCGAATGCATGGATCGCCCTTTACAGTGCCGGGATCCTGGCCGGTGCGAATGTCTATTCGGTCTGGGCCGGCTTCTTGGCCCAGATCCCACTTCAGCTCTTTGCTGGCTTTCTGCTCGCCGGTGCCCTCTCCTTCGCAGGCCTGCGTGTGCCCAGCTGGATCGTGCCGCTTGCGATTGTGCTCGGAGGCCTGCGCACCCTTCAGGCGGCTCTGGGAGGCGAAAGCGCGGTCTATCTCACCACTCTCGTGACGGTGCCGCCCTTCGTCGGGACGGCGGCGTGGGTCCTCTGGCGTAAGGAGGGAAGTGGGCGCTGGCGCTCGCCCGAGGGCTGGCTGGCGCCGCTGATCACCGCCATCGCCCTGATGACGGTGATCGATCCGCTCGCCCGTCTGTTTCAAGCACCCACGCTCCCTCTCTATGTTGGCTGGATCAGCACCGCGCTCGCAGTCGCCTTCGTGCAGCTGATGGTCGTGGAGGAACGTGTGCACTCGCGCCGCGACGAACTGCTGCGCGCCCTCGAGTACCAGGCCGATCTGCTCGGGGAGGAACGCAGCCGCCTGCGCGCACTGATCGACGCATCGCCGGCCGGCATCATGTTCATCGATCGCGACGGCATGGTGGGCGCGACGAACCCGATCCTGCTCGAACACCTGGGGGAGGGCCCCGAAAAAAGCTGGGTCGGGCTGCATTCGCGTGACGTAGAGGCCGCCTGCGTTCCGCGCGTGGCGCCCGAGTCGCGTGTCGCACTCCGAGAGTGCCTGCGAGGCATGCAGAGCGAATCGCCCGCGCGCGTCGAGGGCCTCGAGATTCATCTGCTCGAGCCCGCCGATCGTGTGCTTCGCATGTACTCCGCACCTCTACGCTCGAGCTCGGACAGGCTGCAGGGGCAGCTGTGGATCTCGCTCGACGTAACGCAAGAGCGACGCCTCAGTCAGCAATTGCACGAATCGCGGCGTATGGAGACCCTCGGCACCCTGGCTGGTGGCGTGGCCCATGATTTCAACAACCATCTCACACCGGTACTCGGCAACGCGTGGTTGCTGAGGCAATCGCTCGACGAGAACGACCCGCTTCAGGCTGTGGCCCGGGATATCGAAGAGGCGGCGCAGCACTGCGCGGACATGACGCGCGATCTCCTGACTGTCGCCCACCGCGCGCCCGCCAACGCAAAGCCCGTGGATACCCTCGAGGCGCTCGAGAAGGCCGCGGCCCACTTTGGTCGTCACCTCACGCCGAACGAGACCGTGAGCCTGGAGGTCGAGAAGGGAGTGCCGCCAGTGCTCGCGGACGCCGAGCAGCTCGCACGTGTGCTGGAGAACGTGCTCGGCAATGCGCGCGACGCAATCGAGGGCCGCGGCGAAATCCACCTGCACGCGCGGAGTGATCATGCGGACGACGGCTCGCCCAAGCGAGTGATGATCGAGATCCGCGACGATGGGCACGGCATGGACGAGGACACGCGCCACCACATCTTCGAACCCTTCTTCACCACCAAGGATGTGGGCGCTGGCAGCGGCCTCGGGCTCGCGATCGCGTCCGGGATCATCGAGGCCCACGGCGGTGAGATCGAGGTCTCCAGCCAACCGGATACGGGCACGAGGATCCGGATCCGCTGGCCCGCGGCGAAGGAACCCGTGGAATCCACGCCATCTGTGTCGCGCCGGTCGACGACGAGTGAGGCGACCGCGCGCCCGGCAATCAGCCCGGGCCGACTCGAACGATCTCGAAGACCGCAGCGCGACGCCCGCGTGTCTCGGCGAGGTGGCGCACTTCGAGACGGTAACCCGGCCGCGAGAGAAGTGGACTGACAGGATTCCCATCCTGGCTGAGCAAGTCGCCTTCGACGATCACCCACCGCACCTGCTCGGCCCAGAGTGCCTCGAGTGGGCGCGGACTGGCGTTGACATCACGCAGCGGCCGCCATCCC
The DNA here is from genome assembly GCA_019310975.1 of Deltaproteobacteria bacterium. GTDB lineage: Bacteria > Myxococcota_A > UBA9160 > UBA9160 > UBA4427 > JAFDDH01. The sequence goes on from JAFDDH010000041.1 coordinate 9,643, forward strand.
GTCTGCGCGTAGTAGCCGAGCTTGCTGCGATCGGCCGCGACCAGGCCGGGGCCTTCATCCTGCTCGGCCAACCACTCGGCGGCACGGCGACCGGCGAGCTCTTCGCCGCGATGGTCGTGCCAGGCCTTCGGTAGGCCGATTGCAGCAACCAGACCGAGCACGATGCCCGCCAGTGCGGCGGTGTCCAGTCGCGCGAGGAAGCCAGCCGCGCTCCAGCGCGAGCGAACCTGCTCGGCGCATGCAAGTACACCCGTGGCCGCGTAACCGAAAAGGAGCGTGAGCGGGGGAAGCACGTGGCGTCGACTCAGATAGCCGTATTGCACCAGCAAGCCGAAGAGCACCACGGCGTAGAGCCCGATGAAGAGGGACACGAATAGCGAGCGACCTTGGGGCTCGCGGCGCACGCGACTGCCGATGCCGATCGCCAGCATGAGTAGAATCTCCGGCCGAAACGTGGATACGATGGCGGCGCCAAAGGTCGGCAGCGCGGCCGGCGCGACGACGAGCGCGATCAAGCTGAGCGCCGCGGCCACGATGGCGATCGCACGCGGCCCGATGCGAACACGAGACGCCGCACTCCCTCTCGCCGCGTACGTTCGACGAATCGCGAATATGAGCGCGACGAGGACGATGGCGGCGATCACAGCCACGCCAAGGAGAGCTCCCCCAGCCTCGTCGGCGGCCAGAACTGGCCACTCGAGCGAAGCGGGATCGAGACCGAGCAGCATCGAGATCGACTTCTTCTGCGAGAAGCGCCACCCCGCTCCGAGGCCACGCATCACCGCCACGTAGGGAAGTGCGAGCAAGAACGCGCCGCCCCAGAGTGCCGCGACCCAGCGCAGCGTCGCACGCGTCGCCCAGCCACCGCGCAGCCATGCGACGCCGGCGAGCAGCGTCCCGACCAATACGATGCCGACGCCCTCGGGCCGAGCCAGATACGCGAGGCCCGAGAGCGCGCCCGCCGCGCATGCGAGCCCAATGCGCCGCTCGCGCAGCGCTTTGTACACGCAGGCGACACCCGAGGTGAAGAGCGCCAGGTAGAGTGCGTCGCTCTGCACGTCAGCCGAGAAGCGAATCGCGTAGGGATGGACGGCCAATAGGAAGGCACCGATAAAGGCCACTCGGCGGTCCCAGGCCTGGACGAGAAAAGCGCGTAGCCCGAGTACCGCCAGGCAGCCAGCCAGCACCGAGAGCCCGACGGCCACGGCTTCGGCCTCGAGGCTGCCGAAGCGAGCGAGCTGGATGAGCATTGGATAGAGGGGGTGGTAGGCGTGGGCCAGCGCTTCGTTCCAACGGCCGGCCTCCATCAGCTCGGCCAGCGCGAGGAAGATCGGACCGTCGTTGAAGATCACGGCGGTGCGTCCCACCGCGACAATCCGGACGCCGAGCGCGACGCCCAACAACACCCACACATCCGCATGACGGCGCCACCACGGCACCGGCTGCTCAACCCTGTCTTCGGTCTCGTGGTGCCCCGCTCCGTCAATCATCGAGCCGTCCCGACCTCCTGCGGCACGCGCCGGCCCGTGCTCCGCAGTGCTGGGCGGGCCCAACATAGCGGGCGGGATCAGGGATCGCCGCGCGGCGCTCTTGCAGGCGATCGTCGCTACATTCGTCTGCCTGCCAATAGCCCGCCCACAGCCTGCCCCAAGCCCGCCCGAGGAGAGCCCACGCGCATGGAGATCGGCGTCACCATCCACGCCACCGACAGGACGATGAGCCCGGCCGAGGTGGCTCGCGAGGCCGAGGCCCGCGGCTTCTACTCGCTCTATATCCCCGAGCACACGCACATCCCGGTCAGCCGGCGGACACCCCCGCCCACCGGCACCGAGGAGCTCGCCGAAGAGTATCTGCGCACGCCGGATCCCTATATCGCGCTGGCGGCCGCGGCCGCGGTGACGGATCGCATCCGGCTCGGAACGGGAATCGGCCTGCCCGCCCAGCACGACCCCATCACCTTCGCGAAGGAGCTCGCCACATTGGATGTCGTCTCGGGTGGTCGACTCGTCTTCGGGATCGGCTTCGGCTGGAACCACGAGGAGATGGAGAATCACGGAGTCGAGGTGAAGCGCCGCCGCGCGCTGGTGCGCGAGCAGATGCTGACCATGCAGGCATTGTGGGCGAACGAAGTGGCCGAGTTCAGCGGTGAGTTCATCCACATGGAGCCGTCGTGGCAGTGGCCGAAACCGGTCCAGCAGCCGCGTCCGCGAATCCTGCTCGGGGGCGGCGCAGGTCCCAAGCTCTTCGCCCACATCGCCGAGTACGCGGACGGCTGGATGCCGATCGGCGGCGCCGGAATGAAGCAATCGCTCGGCGATCTGCGCACTGCGATGCAGTCCGCGGGACGCGACCCGGCGAGCCTGCACATCGTGCCGATGGGCGTATTCCCGAGCCAGGGCAAGCTCGGCTACTACCGCGACATGGGCGTGACCGAAGTGGTACTGCGCCTGCCCTCGGCACCCCGGGACGACGTAATGCCAGTACTGGACGAGTATGCGGCACTGCTGGCCTGAGAGGAGGACACGACCACGATGACCGACCTGGGCCACAACCCTCCCTTCTTCGACCTGGTCGGCGACATGCGCGCGATGCGGCGGCTCAAGCCGGACCCGGTCCCGCTCGAGCAACTGCAGAGAGTGCTCGAGGCCGGCGTGAAGGCCCCTTCGGGCATGAACAGCCAGCCCTGGTCATTCCTCGCGATCCAGGATGCCGATGGCAAGCGCTGGTTCGCGGACCATTACAGGGCGGGCATCGAGAGCCGCTTCGGCCGCCTCGACGTGCCCGAGGGCGATGCGTCACCGATGGCCCGGCAGCTGCGCGCGCTGCGCTACCAGGTCGACCACATGCAGGAATTTCCGCTGCTACTACTCGTCTGCGGCCTGCGCGACTGGCCCTTTCGCGTTCCGGAGGAGGAGAGGGTCGGCCTGGCGCCACCCAACTACGGTGCGATCTACCCCTGCGTACAGAACATCCTGCTCGCCTGTCGGGCCCTGGGGCTTGGGGCCGCCCTCACGACCATGCATCAGGTCTTCGAGGAGGCGCTGCACGAGCGCTTCGGAATCCCACTCGAGTACGGCGTGGTGGTCACGATCCCGATCGGAATCCCGATCGGCTGCTTCGGACCCGTGCGCCGCAAGCCCGCGGCCGACGTCACCTACTTCGGCACCTGGGGCAACCGCGACGCTCCCCGCTGAGGCGTGAGCCCGAGCATTCTACCGGCCCGGCAAAGGGGCTGACGAACCGAGGAGAAATTAATTGGCGAATCAGGTCACACGGATCTTGTGGGCGGTTCTCATGTGCGCGCAGGTCCTCTTCGTCGTGGCGGCATTCTTCGTCGCCCGCCCCCACGAAGACGGCATCCCCGCCCACGTTCCGATCCTGGCTGGAATTCTGGCCGTGATTTCGATCAGCACCGCACTCGGCACGGCAATGTATCGACGAAGCATGCTGGTGCGCCCGATCCAGGAGGGAAGACTCGACCCGCGAACACAGGAGGGTCTCGCCGCTGCGTTTCCCCACTTCATGCTCACCCTCGCGCTCTCCGAGTCGGTGGGCATCTACGGCCTGGTGCTCGCCATCCTCTCTGGGCAGGCGGTATATTGTATTCCCTTCGCAGCCGCGGCCGCGGCACTCCTCTTCTTCCACAGGCCGATGTCGCCCGCACTGAATCCACCACCGACCGGGGTCGATCGCGCGCTCGATTCGACGCCGATCGGTTAGATCGACCAGAGCGCGGGCCTCCTGGATTGCCAGGCGCTAGCCGGGAGCGGGCGACTCGGGCTCCATCGTGCGTACCAGGGCGAGTAGAGACACCACCATCACGAGCTCGACCACGAAGGGCACGGCCGAGCTACTCGCAAATCCGTCCACCAGCATTCCAATCACTCGGCCCGTGGCGATGCAGCCCGTCAGCAGTGCGACCGCACGCAGCCAGGCGGGCTCGCGCCGCACTAGGCCGAGCACCAGCATCACTGCGGCCGCGATGAACATGCCACCGAGGTCGCCCCGTGCCGTATTGCTTCCCAGCGTGCCGGCCAGCTCCAAGCCACTCTCCGCTGCAGCCGCAAAGGGCATGAACATCCAACGCACGCCCAGCCCCAGGAAGATCAGAGTGAAGAGCCCGACGAGCCCCTGCAGAATACGATTCATTGGAGATTCTCCTGGCTAGCGCGAGCCACGCGGCAAAGTACGAGCGAGTATGCGGCGTCGCGCCCTCCCCCGCAGCTCGCTTGCGACGGCTCCTCGCCAACGCGGTATGATCGACGCGGCCTGCGGAATTGCGAGGTTTCTCTTCTTTCTTGGGGGGTGATCCGATGAGCCAGATCCTGAGCGTCGACGACGCATCGTTCGAGGCCGAGGTGGCCCAGCATGCGCTGCCCGCCCTCGTCGACTTCTGGGGCGACCACTGCCCCGCCTGCATCCAGATCTCACCAATCCTCGCGGCCGTCGCCGAGGCCTACGCCGGCCGCGTACGCGTCATCAAGATCCACGCGGCCGAGAATCCTGCGACGAGCGCTCGCTACGGCATTCGAGCGATGCCGACGATTCTCGCCTTCCGCGGCGACCAGGTCGTCGGTCAGCTCGTCGGCGCGCGGCCGAAGTCCGACTTCACGGACCTCGCCGACCGGCTCCTCTAGACCTGCTCCGCCAAGACCTGCTGCTCGCGGACCTGCTCCTCTCGGACCTGCTCCTCTGGGCTCCTCCTCCAGGAACCCCGGCCGGAACCCGCTCGGGCCGCCACAACCCCAATTCCATTGCTCGAGTTTGACGAGATCGCATTCGTGCAGCCGATTGCCGCGCGGGCAGGATCTCGCCTAGGCTAGATGGTTCGAAAATGAACGGAGTATCAAATATGGGCTTGCTGAATGGACGGAGCGCCGTCGTCACCGGGGGTGGACGCGGCATCGGGCGCGGGCATTGTCTGCACCTCGCCAAGCAGGGCGCCTCGGTGGTGGTCAACGACATCGATCTCGAAGAGGCGCGGAAGGTCGTGGCCGAGATCGCCGAGCAGGGAGGCAAGGCGTCCACAAACGACAGCGACATCAGCACACGCGAAGGTGCGCAGGCGCTCATCTCGCAGTGCGTCGATGAGTTCGGTGGAATTCACGCAGTGGTCAACAATGCGGGCAACGTGCGGGACCGATCCTTTCTGAAGATGACCGACGAAGAGTTCATGGGCGTCGTGCGCGTTCACCAGGCCGGTACCTTCATGTGCTCCCAGGAAGCGGCTCTGCGCATGCGCGACCAGGGCACCGGCGGCGCCATCGTAAACACCGTGTCAGCCGCGCACTTCGGAAACTTCGGTCAGACCAACTACGCGGGCAGCAAGGGCGCCATCGCATCCATGACCTACACATGGGCGCTCGAGCTCGCCCGCTACGGGATCCGCGTGAATGCCATCAGCCCTTCGGGCACGACGCGCATGTCGGCCACCTACAAGGGGCCGGACGGCAAGGATGTCGATCTGCCCTTCAACGATCCGACTCAGAACGGTGCGTTCGTCGCCTTCCTCTGCAGCGACGCAGCGGCCTGGATCAGTGGGCAGATCTTCGGAACCGGCAGCGACCGCGTCGCTATTCTCGAGCAACCTCGCTACGGCACAGCCATCCACAAGGACGGCGGCTGGTCGACCGAGGATCTAGCGGAGAAGTTCGAGGGCTACTTCAAGTCGAAGCTCGAGCCGATCGGCATCATGAAACCGCCCTACCCCTTCTACGACGGCGTCAAACCGCCTTCGAAGTAGAATCCATTCGAACCCGTCTTCGCGTCCACGCTTGACGCGCTGCGCAAGAAGCAGGCGGTGAGTTCCCATTCGTGACGCGCACTGATCCCGCAACGCAGTCTCGGTATCGGAGCTCCTCTGCGCGCTACCTTATCGATCTCAGAAGGAGGCTCCCTGCGTGCCGAACACACCAAGCTTCGAAACCCTCCTCTACGACGTGGACGAAGCCGGCGTCGCGACCATCACGCTGAACCGGCCGGAGAGGCATAACGCCTTCAACGCCACGATGGCGATCGAGCTCGAGGCGGTCTGGAGGGCGGTGAAGACGGATCCGAACGTCTTGTGCGCCATCGTGACCGGCGCCGGCGATCGCGCCTTCTGCACCGGCATGGACGTGGCGGATGTGGCCTCGGGTGAGGCCCTCGAGTCGGGCAAGATGCCACGCGAATCCGTGCCCTGGAATAAGCTCACGCCGATCCAGAACGAGTGCTGGAAGCCCGTGGTGAGTGCAATCAATGGCATGGTCGTGGCCGGCGGACTGCACTTCGTGATCGACTGCGATCTCGTGCTCTGCTCCGAGACCGCGACCTTCTTCGACACCCACGTGAAGGTGGGCCTGATCGCGGGCATCGAGCCGGTCGGCCTCACGCGGAAGATTCCGCTCGAGGCCGTCCTGCGGCTGGCGTTGCTCGGTGGATCCGAGCGCATGAGCGCCGCGGAGGCCCATCGCCTGGGAATGGTGGGCGAGGTGCTGCCGCCCGATCGGCTGATGCCGCGCGCCCGCGAGCTCGCGCATCTGATCAGCCAGCACTCACCCACCGCGTTGGCCATCACCAAGCGCTGCATCTGGCAGAGCCTGGACACCGGTCTCGACGAGGCACTCGAAAACACTTGGGACATCATCCGCGCCCACAACGACCACCCGGACCTGAAGGAGGGCGCGAGGGCCTTCGTCGAGAAGCGCAATCCGAGCTGGGCGCCGTACACGGGCTCATGAGCGAAGACTACGAGAACATTCGCTACGCCCTCGCCGACGGCGTAGCGACCATCACACTGAACCGACCCGAGAAGCTGAACGCCTACGTGCCCGAGATGGGCGACGAGGTGGTGGCGGCCTTCCGGCATGCACGCACCAGCCAGGACGTGCGTGTCGTCATCCTCACGGGTGCCGGACGGGGCTTCTGCGCGGGCGTCGACCTCGAGGCACTCAAAGCCTCGTTCTCGGCGCAGACGGCCGCGCAGGGCCGGAAGCTCGGCGAGGAAGACTTCGTCCGCAAGCTTCCGCTCGAGCTATGGGAGTTTCCAAAGCCGGTCATCGCCGCCATCAACGGCCACGCGATTGGCGTTGGCATAACGATGACACTTGCCTGCGACATCCGGCTCGCCGCCGAGAACGCCAAGATAGGCCTCACCTTCGCAAAGCTCGGCATCCTGCCTGGCCTCGGCAGCACGAGCCTACTGCCGCGCCTGGTCGGCATGGCCAAGGCGCAGGAGCTGGTGCTCACCGCCAAGCTGATTCTCGGTTCGGAGGCCGCGGAGATCGGACTCGTGAACCGTGCGGTGCCGGCTGGCCAGCTGCTCGAACAGGCGCGTGAGCTCGCGCTCAGCATGGCGGCCCACGACCCCGACGTGCTGGCTGCGGCCAAGCGCAGCCTGCATGAAGGTGCGTCCCTCTCGCTGGCCGACGCCATGGAGAACGAGCGTGAGCGAGCCGGCGAGCTGCGCAGCCTGCGCGCTCGCAAGCGCGACTGACGAACCGTCTACCCAGCTCACAGACGCCAGGAGAGGAGCGGGGCGGGGCTAGGAGGCGACCTCCAATCGCTCGCGGCGCGGGCCCGATACTCGACCTCCAGTCGATCGCCGACCTTCAGCAACCCCTCGCGTTCCACCGCCAGATACGCCCCGGCTCTACGCCCGAACTCTACGTCCAAACGCTACGTGCAAACGCTGGGTCCCAACTCTACATCCCAACTCTACATCCCAACTCTACATCCCAACTACGTGGGGCCCGTACTCGCCCCGCCAGGCCTCGATCAGCTGACGGTTGTCCATCTGCCAGGGATGAAAGTCGCGGTGATACCAGGCGCGCAGCTCCGGCCAGATCGCGCGCAGGAAGCCATCCCGGCCCCAGGCGAAGCGGGCGAAGCGCAGCGCGTCGCGCCAGTCCGTGAGCCTTCGGTCGCGACGCACGAGGCTCAGCTGGATGATGTGGAGGATCAGCGGAAAGCCGATCATCATGCGTGCCATCATCAGAACACGCGTCCAGTAGCCACCCCCGACCTGCTGGTAAACGTCGAAGGCCACCGCCTTGTGCTCCGTCTCCTCGATGGCATGCCAGATCCAGAGGGGACGCACGGCCGGATGCATGCCGCGAGTCAGCTTCTCGTTCGTGAGGAGTTGGTTGGCCAATACGGCCGTGAAGTGCTCGAGGCCGATGGTGGCGGCGAGCTGAACCTTGGGAGGCGCGACGCGGCGCACGAATCTGAGGATCCGCCCCACGAAGGCATCCCAGCGGTCCAGGCCAAGACCCTGCGCGGTGACGCGGTCGTTGTAGGCCTGATGGTGATGACTATGGTGCGCCTCCTGTTTGATGAAAGCCCTGACCTCGCGCTCCAGATCGGGATCGTCGATCTCGCGCTCGTAATGACGAACGGAGTCGATGAAGAAGCGCTCGCCCTCCGGAAAGAGAACCGAGAGCGCACTCATGAAGTGGGTGATCCAGGCGCTCTCACTGTGCCAGTAGCGCGGCACATCGGCGTCGAGATCAAATTTCATGCGCCGGTACACGACCGGCACATGCACGTAGTCATCACCTCGACCCGTCGAATCCATTCGCTCTCCTCGCCCCTCGTCGGGCGCAACGGACGCGAATCAGGCCTTCAAGCGCTTCATCGCGTCGACCATCTCGTCCGCCGCACTGCCCGGGATCGTGTAGCCCTCTGGGCTGCGGATCTGCTCGATATTCGCCATCACGTCGTCGGCGCTCACCGCCTCGGACTTCGTGTCTGCCCAGCCCGGGCAGAGACCGACGAAGACGCGCGCGTAGCGACCGGCGCCCACCGAGAAGATCTCGTGGGTGAGCTCACACTGCTCAGAAGCCAGATAGACCACCATCGAGGTCACGTACTCGGGATCGAGCTTGAGACCGAGGTTGTCCATGATGCCGGTCGTCATCCGCGTCAGCGCGATGGGGGCGATCACGTTGCTCTTGATGTTGTTCTTCACGCCCTCCTGGGCGAGCACATTCGAGAGTCCCACTAGCCCCATCTTGGCGGCGCCGTAGTTGGCCTGTCCAAAGTTGCCGAAGACGCCAGCCGCCGATGCGGTAAAGACGAAGCGACCGTAGCTATTCTCCTTCATCGCGCGGAAGGCCGGCTGCGAGACGAAGAATGCGCCCTTCAGATGCACGTCCAGGACCGACTCGATCTCTTCCTGGCTCATCTTGGCGAAGCTGCGGTCGCGCAGAATGCCCGCGTTGTTGATCACCACGTCGACGCGACCAAAGTTGTCGAGGGCGGTCTGGATGATCGACTCGCCACCTGCCTTGCTCGAGACCGAGTCGTAGTTGGCCACCGCCATGCCACCGGCCTCCTCGATCTCCTTCACGACCAGGTCCGCAGCCGCCGAGCCCGATCCCGATCCGTCCACGGCGCCGCCGAGATCATTCACGACCACCTTCCCGCCGCGCCGGGCGAACTCCAGCACATGCGATTTGCCGAGGCCGCTGCCGGCCCCGGTCACGACACACACACGATCGTCGAATCGGATCTCACTCATCTCTGCTTCTCTTTCCTCTTCCTTCATCTTTCTTCGTTCGCTCTCTACCGATTCTCGACCGCGTCTCCAGATCGTTGCTGGGCCGTCGCAAGAGCTTCTCTGGAATCTCTCTGCAGGTTCTCTAGAGGCGCTCGATGATGGTGCCGGTGCCCACCGCGGCACCACAGCACATGGTGATGAGCGCCGTCTGCTTGTCCTGCCGCTCGAGCTCGTGCAACGCCGTCGTGATCAGGCGCGCCCCGGTGGCACCGACGGGATGACCGAGTGCGATGGCGCCGCCGTTCACGTTGACGAGATCGGGGTCGGGCTCGCACACCTGCATCCAAGAGAGCACGACCGAGGCAAAGGCCTCGTTGACCTCGAAGAGATCCATATCGCTCATCTTCATGCCCGTCTTCTGCAGCAGCCGCTTGGTCGCATCGATGGGACCGTCGAGCAGGTAGTAGGGATCGGTACCGACGGTGACGTCCTGGATGATGCGGGCTCGCGGCCTCAGGCCCAGCTCCTTGGCCTTGTCGGCGCTCATCCAGAGCACCGCCGACGCGCCATCCGAGATCTGCGACGAGTTTCCGGCGGTGTGCATGAAGGGCGGCGCGGCCTCCCGCAGCTGCGAGAGTGCCTCCTTGGTGGTGGAGCGGATGCCTTGGTCGGCGTCGATCATTCGCATCTCGCCCGTGGGCTCACCGCCGTCATCGAGTACCGGCGCCTCGATCGGCAGGATCTCCTTCTTGAATCGACCCTCGTCGCGCGCCCGAGCGGCCAGGGTCTGGCTGCGCAGACCAAACTCGTCGATGTCATCGCGCGTGATACCGCGGTTCTTGGCGATCCGGTCCGCCGCCTCGAACTGGCTCATGGACATATCCCAGCTCCAGCCCTCGGAAGGGATGAAGAAGCCAGGACCGTTCATCACATTGGCGCCGAGGCCGACGTGGCTCATGACTTCGCAGCCGCCCGCGATGCCGACCTCGATGCTGCCCGCCGCCACCAGCGCGCGAATCAGGTGATTGCCCTGCTGGCTCGAACCACACTGCGTGTCGACCGTGGTGCCGCCGGTCTGCCAGCCCTTGTCGGCCGCCAGCCACGAGATGCGCGCCAGGTTGCCGGCCTGCTCACCGACCTGGGTCACACAGCCGCCGATCACCTGCTCGACCTCGGCGGGATCGACGCCAGCCCTGTCGACGACGGCCTCGAAGACCTTGCCGAGCAGAGTGGCGGGATGCAGACCCGAAAGCTCACCCCGGCCCTTCTTGCCCTTCGCGATGGGGGTGCGCAGCGCTTCGACGATGACGGCCTCGACCATGGGAGATTCTCCTATCCGGGGGTGGGTGGGTCGGCTTCGATATGGGCGCGGCCCAGGGCTACGGGATGACTGCAAGCGCCGCCTGGCCTCCACCAGATGGCGGTGGGCCGGTGGCGCTGGGTGCGGGTCGCGACGCGCCCCGCGTCGGGCACGGTTCGCCGCGCGGCGGCCTGCACCGCTCGCACCGCGCCGGATTCTAACGTGAATCGGACTCGGGGTCGCGCGATTTCGGCGCCTTGCAGCGCATGTTCCGACCGCCTTCTCCCGGGCTTTTAAACCCCAAGGGGGACCGGCGCGCTTGATTCGACGGTGACATACTGCGAAGCGCTCCCCCCCCCCCCCCCGAGACGATGGAGTGCCAATCCATGAAGAGAGCCCCGATGATCGCAGTCCTCGTGCTGGGCGCCGCCGGGCTGGGATTCGTTCTCGGGCGCGCGACCGCCCCGATGCCCGAAGCGGGACCGAACGCCTCGACTGCGAGTCCAACGGGGCCGACGGATGCGGGCACGGCCGGGGAGAGGGTCCTCGCGGATCCCGAGTCGCTCGAGGGTATGCGCGCGATGGCCGAGCACGCGATTGAATGGGGGGCCGATCCGAATGCCCTGGTGAGCGGCGCGATGGACCAGATGAGCGACGAGCAATTGATCACCCTGGTCACCAGCCTGACCGACTACGAGCGCGAGGAGCTCGAGGGTGTTCACGACATGCGTGCCTTCGTATCGCGACTGGCCGCGATCGCCATGGACGGCACGCTGGCCCCCGCCGAGGACCTGCCGCCGGGTCTTGCACACGTCGAATTCGCCACCGAAGTAGGGCCCGACAACAGCGCGTCGAATCCGACCAACCACTTCCGCGCCGACGCCGCGCGAATCTACGCGGTCTTTGCGAGCGAAGAGCTCGGCGGCGAGGAGATCTTCGCCAAGTGGGTGCGCGTCGAGGATGGCGAGGTGCTGCTCTTCGGCCGCTACCAGATCGAGCCCGGAGACGACCACAGCTACGTCTGGATGGGGCGGCCCGACCAGAGCTGGGCGCCCGGCTCCTACCGGGTCGACTTCTACACCTCGGACGAGAGCTTGGACCTGCTCGCCAGCGGATCGCATACGGTCTCGCCCTAGAGGCGCAGCCGGAAAGTCCGATGCTACTCCTCGAGCTTCACCAATCTGGCCAGCAGCGGTGAGCCGAGGTAGATGTCCTCCCCGATCAGGCGCCCGTCCTCGGCGGCCGGCCAGACCGTGAGGATCTGACCCATCGAGAGGTAGGTGGCCAGCGGATCGACCGGCTCGCCGTCCACCTCCAGCACGCCGGAGGCCGCGACGGCATCGCCGGGCACGCGCTGGCGCATCTGGCCCTCCGTGATGACGCCGCCGTGATCCACCACGATGCGCTCGATCGCAAAGTGGAACCAGTTGCCGCCACCCTCGATCATCTGCGTGTAGAACTGCTCGACAGCAGCGCGCCCCTTCGGCCCGGCCTCGGTCGGCGCGCCCCAGATGTGGTAGCGGGGCTCATCGACGAGTGTGCCCATCAGCTCCGGCAGCTCGCCGCGAATCTCATGCCGCATATGGTCGCGGACCTGCTCGAGGAGCTGGCGGCAGCGAGAGTCCTGCTCGGTGGCGATTCGCGCATCGATGGGCGCCCACGAGCTTTCGGGATCGAAGCGGGCCGAGGTTTTTTTCATCTGCGTCAAACTGGCGCCAGTGTATCACTGCGCCCTCGACGCGCCGTGTGCAGAAGTCCAGTGGGAAGAACGTGCCCACCCGATCCACACCAGGGCGTTGATCTGGCTCGCTGGGGACTACGCCTCGCCGCGGTAGACCCGTCTCGGCATCAGCAACGCGTCGCGCACGCTCGGGCTCGCCGGAAGACCCGGCAGCCCGATCCGCACGTGCACCTGCGAGCGGTTCCCCCCATAGGTGCCGAGTGCCCTGTCCCAGAGCGAGAACACGGTGCAGTAGTTGCTGTTCAGCAGCTCTCGCTCACGGCTGTGATGGCGCCGGTGCAGGGCCGGCGTCACGAGCCCGCGCTCGAGCTTCGCCTCGAGCCAGCGAGGCAAGTCGATGTCGCCGTGCTCGACGAAGTTGGACAGTGCGAAAATCAGCTCGAAGACGATCACGCCCGGAATCGAAACACCCAGCAGTGCCACCGCGACCAGGCGCACGGGAAGCGCCAGCAGCAGCTCGCCCGGATGGAAGCGAAGTGCCGTGGTCACGGTAAAGGTCGGATCGGAGTGGTGGACCTGATGGAAGCGCCAGAGCACGCTGATGTGGTGATTTGCGCGATGCCAGAAGTACGACACGAGATCCAGCACGACGAGCGTGGCCGGAATCGTCAGCCAGGCGGGCACGGCCGCCCGGTTGAAGAGTCCGTAGCCGGCATCCGATGCCCAGAGCGACACCGTACACGCGCAGCCGGCGCAGACGCTTCCCAGAATCGCGGCATTGGTGCCCCAGAGCAGAGCGTTGGTCTGCCAGCTCCCGCCGGACCGCGCATGGGGGTAGAGGCGCTGCGCGCCAGCGGCAAGACCGAGCGCGGCCACGAAGCCGATGGATTTGATGATCTGGAACTCGGTCTCACTCATGGCTGCGCCTCACAGTGTACCAGCCCGGCGGCTCGCAGCTTGGCCAGAACCGCGCGCGCAGCGAAGTCTGCTCCTCTCTGTGTCCAGTGGGGATCGTTGCCGAAGTAGAGGGGGAACTCCTCGCTGGCCTCGAAGTCGGCAAGTAGGCTGAAGACTGGATAGGGGAGCGCATCGCCCACTTCCTCGAAGTAGCGAAAGGGTTCCTTCACGTAGGGCCCAAGGACCTCGTAGCCGCGCTCCCAGCTGCGCGGTGACTCGCGCCTCGAGTATTGAAAGGCACGCGGGTAGACGACCAGCGCCATCTCGGCTTCGAGTACGTCGCGACTGAACCAATACATGTCGTCGAGATTCTGCATCACACCGACCTCGATGGCGGGGATCGACTCTTCGAGCGGCCGGCGCACGATGAAGTAGCGCTCGTCCTTGCCCGGAACGGCAAGCGTTTCCAGCAGTGCCTCGCGGCGACCGCGATCCACCCAGCGCAGCCGATCCGTCACCGTCCTCAGCCAAGGCGTCGCGAAGCTCGCCCAGGGCATCTGCATGGCGATCAGGCGCTCGGCCATCGCCGACGTATCGAACTCGAAGTCGTCCTGCTCGCGAAGCCTGTGCTCGTAACGCAGATCGTCGTGGAAGTCGGTCATATCCAGGTTGTAGACGACGAGATCGGGACGGTACTTGGCGCCCACCTGCCGCAGCAGGCGCAGCCCGAGCAGGGGCGAAGCGCTCGTCCAGCCCATATTGACACTGCGAATCGGAGCGGCGCAGTCCAGGCCGCGTGCGAGCGCTTCGAAGCGATAGGGGTACGCGTCGTCGTAGCGCAGGCTGAATCCAAAGGTGAACGAGTCGCCCAGGAAGAGAATCACGAAGTCGTCGTCAGAGAGCTCCTCGGCCTCACCGCGGAAGCGCGCACTGTCCGAGTTGATCTCCTCGCCATCGGGCCGGAGGCGATGGTCGACGTTCAGCTCGTAGGTGGCGGTGATGCGCGAGATCAGCACCTCCTCGAAGACCTGTGGCAGGACAACGAAGAAGACCAAGCACACGGTGGCCAGGGCGGCCAGTACGGGGCCGTTGGCCCGGCGCAGAAGCGCAATCACCAGCACGATCGCGATCAGGATGCAGAGCGG
>JAFDDH010000164.1 GCA_019310975.1 Deltaproteobacteria bacterium
GCAGTGCATCAGTCGGTCGCAACCCCCTGTTGGCCCTCAACCCTGCATCCCCTATGCGGGTGTGGGCACCGCGGACGGCACCGTGGACGCGACCTCCTGGGGCTTCAACTTGCTGATGCGCGTCAACTACGCGGATCCATTCGGCGTTCCGATCACCTTGACGCCCACTGTAGGCTGGTCGAAGGACTTCTCGGGCACCACTCCCAACCAGACCTTCATCGATGGCCGCCAGGCTGTCACGGTGGGGCTGGAGATCGACTACCTGCAGGTCTGGGGGTTCAAGGCCAGCTACGCGAATTTCTTTGGAGCCGGCAACGAGAACTTCTCGCGGGACCGGGACTTCTTCGCAATGAGCGCATCCTACTCGTTCTGATGGGGGGGCGTGAACATGAATCGAGATCCCGAGCAAGGAGAAGGTAAATGCGCAGTTTGACTCTCGTCGTGCTGGGAGCGGGGCTGACCTTGATCGCCGCGTCCGCACTCGCACGGCCCAGCGAGGAGGAAATCGCCCGCCTGGGGGGGGAGGAGCTGACCCCGGTCGGCGCCGAGCGCGCCGGCAATGCGCAGGGGACGATCCCCGATTGGACGGGGGGTGTCACCGAGCCGCCGGCCGGCTGGGAGCCGGGGATGAGGCGGATCGATCTCTTCAAGGACGACAGGATCCTCTTCTCCATCGACACCGACAACGTCGATCAACACGCGGACAAGCTCTCCCCGGGCCAGATCGAGCTGATCAAGACGTACGACGGCTACAGGATGGACGTCTATCCCACGCAGCGGAGCTGCGCGTATCCCGAGAGCGACTACGAACAGGTCAAGGTGAACGCCCGCGTCGCACGGGTCGACGACGAGTGCTACGTGCAGGAAGGCCTCAGCTCACCCCTCTTTCCCTTCCCCGCCAATGGCTGCGAGGTGATCACGAACGGCAAGCTCTCCGTCTTCAACGGTCTGATCGCATACGACCGCATGGAGGCGACCCTGGTGCCCACCCGGAGCGGCCGCTTCGTTCCCTCCCGCCGGCAACAGAAGTTCTTCTTCACGAATCGCGATCCCAATGTGGAATCCTTTGCGGATCTCAACGGCATCTGGACCAAATCCCTCTCCCACACCGTGGGCCCGCCGAAGAAGGCGGGCGAGATGACCCTCGTCCACGCGCAGGCCAGTGGTCATCTTCGCGCCTGGACCTACAACCCGGGGCAGCGTCGCGTCCGCCGAGCGCCGAACTTCGAGTACGACAATCCGGTGCCGGGATGGCAGAACCTGGTGACCATTGATCAGGTCAACGGCTACGTGGGAGCGGCCGATCGCTACAACTGGAAGCTCGTCGGCAAGCAGGAGCTCTACGTCCCGTACAACTCCGAAAAGTTTGTCGACCCGAACCTCAAATACGAAGAGCTCGTCCAGGCCCGATACCCAAATCGCGCCGCCATGCGCTACGAGCTGCACCGTGTCTGGGTGGTCGAGGGGACGCTCCGGGAGCGCAAGCGCCACGTCATGCCGCGGCGCGTCTTCTACATCGACGAGGACAGCTGGCTGATCGTGGTGGTGGATGCCTACGACCGACGCGGCAGCCTCTGGCGTGTCCAGGAGTCGCTTCCCCAGGTCATCTACGAGATCCCGTCCTGCGTGAGCAACGGCACGATCTACTATGATCTCGTGGCCGGGCGCTACGTGGTGTCGCCGGCGATGAACGAAGAGCTCGAAGCGGACTACCTGGCCGGCCACACCGGCCGGGTGAGCGACACCGGATTCGCACCCGACGACATGCGCAAGACCGGAAGGCGCTGAGTCGGGGTCGAATGGTCAAGCTTCTCGAGGACTTCGTCTTTCGACATCGGATCCCCATCCTGATGTTGTTGGGCGGGGTGACGCTCGTGATGGGCTACTACGCGACCCATCTGCGCATGGATGCCGGCTTTGCGAAGCAGCTGCCTCGCAACCACGAGTACATCAAGACCTTCTTCGACTACCAGGATCAGCTCTTCGGCTCGAATCGCGTAATCATCGTGCTTCGCGCCAAGCGCGGTGATATCTGGAATCAGAAGTTTCTCGCCAAGCTCCAGACCCTGACCGACGACGTCTTCTTCCTCCCGGGCGTCGACCGCCGCACCGTCACCTCGATCTGGACGCCGAATACCCGCTACTTCGAGATCACCGAAGAGGGGATGATGGCGGACGACGTGGTGCCCTCCAGTGTTCTGCCGGACGACATGGACGAGGACGACATCGCTCTCATCCGCAACAACGTGGTCCGGGGCGGGTTCGTGGGGCTGCTGGTCGCGAATGACTACGAAGCGGCGATGGTGACCGCCGAGCTCATGGACGTCGATCCGAGGACCGAGGTGAAGCTCGACTACCTCGAGTTGGCGGCGCGGCTCGAGACCGAGATCCGTGCCAAGCACGTGGACGAAGATTTCGACGTTCACATCCTGGGATTCGTGACCCTGATGGGTCAGATCGCCGACGGGGCACGCAGCGTGGTGGTCTTCTTCGCGCTGGCCTTCCTGCTCACGGCTGGCGCAGTCTACTACTACTCCCGTTCCTGGATCCTCACATTCCTGCCGCTCATCTGCTCGCTGATCTCGGTGGTCTGGCAGTTCGGCGTCATCTATCTGCTGGGGTTCGGCCTCGACCCGTTGGCCATCCTCGTGCCCTTCCTGGTCTTCGCCATCGGAGTCTCGCACGGCGTACAGCAGATCAATCTGATCTCGAAGCAGGTCTGCAGCGGCGCCGACAGCATGACGGCGGCCCGCAGGAGCTTCAGCGGCCTGCTGGTTCCCGGCTCGATGGCGTTGATCACCGATCTGATCGGCTTCGGGACCTTGATCATCATCCCGATCGCGATGATCCAGGAGCTCGGCATCACGGCGATGATCGGCGTCGCCTTCAAGATCATCACGAACCTAGTCCTGCTGCCGATCCTGGCCTCCTTCTTCAGCTTCGACGAGGGCTACATCGCACGCGAGACGGCGGCGCGGGAGGGGCGCGAGCAGCTGATCCGCGGCTTGGCGGTGATTGCGGAGCCGCGCATCGCGGTGCGGGTGACGATCTTCTACATGGTGCTCTTTGGTGTCGCGGTCTGGCAGAGCCAGGGGCGCCACGTGGGTGATCTGCAGCCGGGGGCACCGGAGCTGCGCGGCGACTCGGACTACAATATCGATGCGGCCCTGATCACCGATAAGTTCTCTCTCGGCCTCGACGTGCTCACCATCATCATCGAGACGCCCGCCGAATCCTGTATCGATTACGAGACGATGCACTATCTCGACGAGTTTGGCTGGGCGATTGCGAACGTCCCCGGCGTGCTCTCGGTGGCCTCCGTTCCGGTGATCGCCAAGCAGGTCAATGCGGGCTGGACCGAGGGCAACCTGAAGTGGCATGCGATGCCGCGCAATCGCTACGCGCTCGTGCGGGCGGTTGGGATGATTCCCGAGGAGACTGGACTCATCAATGAAGAGTGCACGCTCATGCCCGTCTACGCGTTCACGGCAGACCACAAGGCGGAGACGATCAAGGATATAATCGCCGCGGTGGAGAACTTCCGCGACACCCGCCCGATGGAGGGTGTGTCGATCCTGCTGGCGAGCGGCAACGTGGGCGTGCAGGCTGCGGTCAATCAGGAGCTCGAGCGCTCGGAGGTCCCGATGATGGTCTATGTCTACCTCGCCATCATCGCACTGGTGATCGTGACCTACCGCGATTGGCGTGCCACCATCTGTTGCTGTGTGCCGCTGACCCTGGCGACCTTCCTCGGCTACTGGTTCATGAAGGATCTGGAGATTGGTCTGAAAGTCGCGACGATGCCCGTGATGGTGCTCGCCGTGGGCGTGGGGGTCGACTATGCGTTCTACATCTACAATCGGTTGCAGTTCCATCTCGCGGAGGGGCTGGACATCACGATCTCGTTCCAGCAGACGCTCTTCGAGACCGGCACTGCGGTGATATTCACAGCCATTACGCTGGCGATTGGCGTCTGGACCTGGTCCTTCTCGGATCTGAAGTTCCAGGCCGACATGGGGCTCCTGCTGACCTTCATGTTCATCGTCAACATGATCATGGCCGTCACCATGCTGCCAGCTCTGGCTGTGGTGATCGACATGCTGATTCCTCGACGCAAGACAGCCCCGCCACGAAGGGAAGAGCAATGCTGACGACTGGAATCCGGAGCTGGCTGGCAAGCTCGAAGGAGAGCGATGAATCGCCGCAGTCCGCCTTCTCGCGGGAGGACCTTGCCGCCGCTGCGCTGATGGTCGAGTGTGCGCGAGTCGATCGAGACCACAGCGAGGAGGAGCAGGGCAAGATCGTGGCCATCATTCGCGAGCGCTGCAGCCTCGATCACGAGACGGCCGAGTGCCTGGTCGCTGTGGCCGATCGGAAGAACGACGAGGTCTGGCACGACTGGCTCTTTACCTCGACGATCAAGGAGGCCTACGACGAGACGGAAAGGCTCAAGCTGATCGAGCACCTCTGGGAGATCGCTGCGGCAGATGGAGCGATCCACGACTTCGAGGAGAAGCTGGTCGAGCGGATCGCCCGGGAGCTGGCGGTCTCCGATGACGCAGTATCGGAGAGCCGCGCGCGCGTGACCGATCGCATGGGCCTTGCCGAGGTCCACACGTGATTCACGCCGCGCCTTCGAGTCTCCGGACGGGCCGCGCGAGCCGCGCGTTGATCCGCTCTGTGGTGGCAGGGCTGGGCTTGCTTGCTGTCTCCGCTCCGGCATCGGCCGATCAGCAAGCGGCGCAGCTCTCCGCGCTGGCGACAGAGCGCCTGCTGCTGGGCGCCGTCCACGCCGGCCGCCGGCTCGTCGCGGTGGGTGAGTGGGGGCACATCGTGCTCTCGGACGATCATGGCGAGAGCTGGCGTCAGGCGAGCTCCGTGCCGACGCGGCTGACTCTGACCTCGGTCTTCTTCGCCGACGAGAAGCGGGGCTGGGCGCAGTCGCGCCCACTGATCGAGGGCTCGGAGGACGACTTCCACCTGAACGAGATCTTTGGCGCGGGGGACGACAATGTGTTCATCGCCGCCGAGATGGGGCGGGTCTATCGCTCACGCGATTCCGGCCGGATCTGGGAGGCACTCTTGCCCGGATACGAGGGCTCGTTCTGGAGTGGACTGGGGCTCGGTGACGAGACGTTGTTGATCTGGGGCATGCGGGGACACGTGTTTCGCAGTGAGGATCTCGGCGACACCTGGCACGAGGTGGAGAGCAACACGAACCAGTCGCTGCAGGGAGGAACCCTTCTCAGCGACGGAAGGGTCGTACTCGTGGGACTCGGCGGCGTTGTGGCGCGGAGCAGCGACCGGGGCCAGACCTTCCAGGTCGGTGTCCAGCCGAATCGGCTTGGCATCGCGGCCGTCACCGAGGCGGATCGCGGGCGCGTCGTGCTCTTCGGCGAGAGGGGGATCGACGTGCCGCATCGCTGGCCTCGGGAGGGCAGCCCCGATCCGAACCACCCGCCACGATCCGCACCCTAGGCTTCGGACCCGAGCCTCTTTCCGGACGCACGCGAGAAGCTTCAGGCCTGCTCTCCGAGCAGGGCGTCTCGCATCGCCTTGGCTTCATCGAACATGTAGCGCCTGAAGAAGAAGAGCGAGACGAAATAGTTGTTCAGCACTGCGCCGACCGAGCCTCTGGGATCAACCGCCTCGACCTTGATGATTCGGGCCTTGCCGGGCGCCGTCTCCTCGGCCTTGTAGATCGCTGGGTTGACGATGAAGCGCGCCGCCCCCTCGAAGGGGGGAATCGCCTTGCCGTCGATGCTGTCGACGGATCGAAAGGCGACTCGGTACGTCTTCGCATCCGGCCGCTCCTCGAAGTAGACGACGACGGCGTCTCGATTCGTGCCCGGCGGCGGTGAGACGTGAACGGAGCGCCGGATCCATTCGTGACTCGTGCTGCCGGTGCTCTTCTCGTAGAGCATCTCCTCGATCTTGTCGTCGGTCTCGCGTCTCTGCACCGGGCAATAGCTCAGCCCCCTGACGTAGGCGACCACCGCATCGAAGTCGGCCTCCACCTCGACCTCATAGCGCACCGCTCTCACGATGTACGGTTCGAGCGACGAAGCGAGAATGACGGAGCGGTCCGTCAATTCGGCGGACCACGACTCGGACTCTCGGAGCAGCCGCTCCCCTACTTGAAACAGCTCTTCCCGATCGATCTCTGCAAGGTCGATCTCGGGATACTCGTTGGGCTTGGTCAGGAATCGGGCGACGGCCACGATCAAGAGGAGCCCGCCCGCCAGGATGGCCATCGTCATCAAGGTCATTGCTCTGCCTCCTGTATCGCGATGGCCAAGATTCGAATCGAAGCGGAGGCGTGCATCGGATACCACTTCGCTCGGCCAAGCACGAGGTGCTGTGAAATATTAGCTCGATTCTCGTAGATCTGGCGAAGCGCTTCGCCTCGCTTCGGCGCTAAGGACGGCCACCTGGGCGATCCGATTCCGGGGTCTCGTCCAGCCACGCAAGAATCGCCGGCAGTACGATCACGTTCGAAAGCAGCATCAACAGAATTCCAACGCAGAGCAGCTTGGCGAGGCTGGAGATCCCGAGGTGATTCGAGAAGGCGAGTGTCGCGAAGCTCGTCAGTGTGGTCAGCGCGCTGAAGAGCACCGCGCGGGCGGTAGTTGTGGAGAGGAGATCGGAGGCGTCACCCAGTCCGCTGCGATGACGATGAACCAGGTGGATCCCACTGTCGACTCCGATCCCGAGAATCAGCGGCAATACGATCACGTTGGCGAAGTTGAAGGGCACATCTGCGAGAACGCTGACCGCTGCCGTGCCGACGCTGCCAATGACGAGAGGCGCAAGCGTGAAGAGGGTGTACTTGATGCTGCGCCAGAGCAGGAGCAGACCCAGGGCGATCACGACGACGGCGGTAACGAGTGCCTCTCTCTGCGAGGAGATCATGGCTCGACCGAGCGCGATGGCGCCGGGCACCGGTCCTCCGGCATCCGGACGCACGGCATGAATGAGATCGGAAAACCGCTCGAGCTCACCGCGGTCGTTCAGGTTCGCGTCCGACAAGACTTCGACCCGGACGCGGCCGTCTGCGGCGACATAACGCGACATCAGATCCGCGGGCAGATCATCGATGTTCACGGCGCGATTCGGTAGGGCTTCGACGACGTCTTCGAGCACACCCTTCAGGTCGCCGAATACGTCGGACTCGAGGGCATCGAGCCGAGCGTCCGTCACCTCGCCGCTTCGAATTCTGCCGAGGAGCTCGTAGAGGGCGATTCGCAGTGAGTGCGCGGCGTTCAAGATGGGGTCTCCGGCGCCCACATCGCCACGCAGCTCCTCATCGATGTCGAGCGCCACGGAGTAGCCTTCGATGGTGTACTCGACCGCCTGCATCCGATCGAGCTTTGCGCCGCTCTCCACGTCGGTGAGCTCGACCGGCGTCAGTAGATCAGCGCGCATGTTGCGAAAGATCTCGAGCCGCTCGGCCTGGTTGTCGGGAAGGAAGCCAAGGGGTGTTCGAACCTCTTCGACCCCCTCCAGCCGCTCGAGCTGGGCGGCCAGGGCGGTGGCTTCCTCGAGATCCTGGGTGATCACATCGACGTTCCACACCGAGAGCTCCGGGTCATGTAGGAGATCTTCGAGTGCTCGCACGGACTCGACCCGCGGATCGCGCACCTTGAGCGTGCTGAACTCGAAGCGGACCGAGAAGGCGGCCGCACTACAAGCGAGCGTGATCAACGCGGCCAGGCCGCAGACTGTACGCGGGTAGTGGATCGGAAAACGGGGCGGCGCTATCTCAATCCTATGCAGCAGCGAGCTCGATCCGTGCGGGGATTCGCCGAGCCCCAGTGCAATCAACGTTGGAAAGAAGGTGAGGGTCGCGAGCAAGCCCAGGAAGACGCTCGTTCCGGAGATGATGCCCATATCCGCCACGGCGCTGTAATCGGTTGGTATGAAGGCGTAGAAGCCGATCGCGGTCGTGATCGCGCAGAGGAAGAGCGAGCTCCCAACGTTCGAGCCCGTCGTGCGCAGCGCATCACCGACATTCGCGCCTCCATCGCGCCGATCCAGATAGTCCAGCGCGAAGTGGATTCCGAAGTCCACGCCCAACCCGATGTAGAGAACGGCGAATGCGCTCGTCAGCGCGTTGAGCTGCCCCACAGCCACGGCTGCGAGGCCCGCCGTCCAGGTCAGCCCGGCGAGAAGAGTCAGCACAATGGCGAGGACCAGCCTGAGTGAGCGCAGGCAATAGAAGAGGACGAGGGCAACGAGGAAGAGTGAGGCGCCGCCGGCCGCGGCCACTTCCTGGATGATCAGCGACATCTCCTCGGCATGAGTCGCGCGGTCACCAGTGACCCGGACGCGCAGGCCCGGTCGGTCTTCGAGCCGAGGAACGAGCCCTCGAATGTGTTGGACCGCCATCAGCACGGGCTCCAGCTCGGTCAAATCGCCAACCGGCTTGACGAACACCAGCTGGGGGCTGGTGTGGCCTTCGTCGACCTCCTCGAAGAGCAACTCGTCCCAATCGATGGGTGCACGTTCGCCCTTGCTGAAGTTGCGAATGGTCCGTGCAACCTCTTCCAGGATGCGCCGACCTTCGTCGCCGAGTGAGTCGATTCCCTGGTCGCTGGCGATGACGTGCGACAGCGCCCCGAGCAGGATCGGAAGCTCGTTGCGATCGGCGAGTGTGGCCAGGAGCTCCCCGGTGCCTTCGATCCGGGCCGCGAGGTCGTCGAGCTCCTCGCGCTCGAGGTAGTAGATCCCGAAGTCGTCGTAGTAGTCGCCGTATCCGGGCAAGAAGACCTCGAGGTAGCGATCGGTCTCCCGAGCGAGCAGATCGCGCACCTCGATCGCCACATCGCGCGCGTCGTCCGCGTCGTCTGCCTCGATCATCACGACGATGTTGTCCTGGAGCGACGGGAAGAGCTCGACGAGTGCGCGATTCGTTCGACCAACCGGCATATCCTCGGAGAGCAGCCGGCTCGAGTCGGTATCGACCTTGAGCATCGTCGCCGCCGCGAAGAGGGACGCAACCGTGAGCAGGACGCTCGCCCCGAGGGTGAGGGCGATGTGAGTGTACGAAGCCTCGACGATGGTGGCCGCGATGCGGCCCAGGACCTCTTCGACTCGCTTCATTCTCGCGCTCTCGTCCTGTCCGTCCAACACGCGCGCGCTTCACAGCTCGCAGGGCGCAAAGTCCTACCCGTGTCCCCCAGCGGCACGACCCTCGAGGCTTCCAATCTACGGTCTTCGAGGCAGTCGCGCCAGCGCTGATGTGCTGTGGAGGTTCGGGAACGCGTCGCGATGGAAGCGATACGGATGCACTCCGCGCTCGGTGTCCGCACGGCAGACGGCTGCTAGGATTCTGCGCTCGCCGCGACTTCGATTGAATCGAACGAGCCCTCCGATGCCGATCGCTCGACGACATACACTGCTCTCAGCTCTGTTGATCTTCGTAGCTTCTTCAATCACATGGGCGGCCGACACACCACCTCGCGTCGATGAGGCTCCCCCCGAAGATCCAGTAGCCGTGGTCCAGTCCCTGCACGGCGTTCTCCTCGATTGTATGAAGGGTGCCTGCGGGCCCGACATCAAGGGCCGCTACCAGCGCATCGTCGCGGTGCTCGATGAGACCTTCGATCTCGCTTTCATGGCTCGTATCGCCATCGGCAAGGCGTGGCGCACTCTGTCAAGCGACGAGCGAGCGACCTACTACGAGCTCTCGCGCCGTCTGTCGGCGTTCAACTATGCGAGCAACTTCAACAGCTATGGTGGACAGCATTTCGCGACCCTTGGCGAGGAGCCTGCCGCGCGAAGCACGATCCTCGTGAAGACCGAGTTCGTCCAGCCGAGCGATGACAACGTGAGGTTCGACTATCGGCTTCGCCAGGTGGACGGTCGCTGGCTAATCATCGACATCACCCTCGACGGCAAGGTGAGCGAGATCACGCTGCGCCGTGCCGACTACAGTGCGGTCATCGAGCGCGAGGGCTTCGAGAAGCTCATCACCTCCCTCCAGAAGAAGATCGCCAAGCTCGAGAAGGAGTGAAGTTGCTGGCCCGGCATCTCGTCTCCCGTCGCCATCAAGAGGGCGGAGACCTTAGTTGAGCCAGCGCAGAGCCGATCGCACCCAATGACGAGCCACGAGCGAAGCGTGCTTGCCGCGACCTGCCTGAGCTCGCTTGGCAGCTTCTACACGATGGCGCTTACTGCCTTCGCGCTGCCGCAGATTCAGAGCGGCCTCGCGATTTCGGAAGATGAAGTGGGCTCGCTCTTCGCGTTGCTTCGCTTCGGCGCGCTCTTCTCGCTCGTGCTGGCGGTCCTCGCGGATCGCATGGGGCGCCGCCGGCTCCTGATCGCTTCCGTGGCGGGCTGTGCACTCTGCAACATTGCCACGGCCTTCGCGCAAAGTGGCCTGCAGCTCGCGTGGCTGCAGTTCGGCTCGCGTCTCTTCCTGGGTGGGCAGGTTCTCCTCGCGGGTGTCGTCGTCAGCGAGGAGCTCTCGGCCGAGAACCGAGGCCGAGGCATCGGCATTCTGACAGCCGTGGGTGGCCTGGGAGGAGCACTCACGCTGCTCGCCTATGCCTTCGTGGACCACCTGCCCTTCGGCTGGCGGTCTCTATTCGTGATTGGCGGGTTCGGGCTGCTCTGCGTGCCTTGGCTCATGCGCAGCCTGAATGAGACCAGGCGCTTCGCAGGCCAACGGGAGCAGGGCAATATCGGCACGACGGACGGACCGGCGTGGCAGCCTCTCCTCGATATCCTGCGCCTCTATCCGTGGCGACTCATCGCGCTGGTGGGCGCCATCGTTCCGGTCGCGTTCATCCTCGAGCCCGGCAGTGTATTCATTTCCAAGCATCTGCAGGACGATCTAGGCTACTCGCCCGGACAGGTCGGGCTCCTGGTTGCCGCCTGCGGGATCGCGACACCTCTCGGGAATATGTTGTCGGGGATTCTGACCGATCGCTTCGGGCGCAGGCCGGGCACGATCTTCGTCTCCCTGCTCCTCTCACTCGCGATCGCGATCTTCTACAATGGCACCAGCATGGTCGCGGTCGCGCTGGGGCTTGCGATGCTCATGCTGAGCATCGGTGGCATTCAGGTATTGCACATCGCACTGGCTACCGAGCTCTTTCCGACCGCGTTCCGCTCGACCGCATCCGGTATTCGAGAGGCCGTCGCGACGCTGGGTGCCTCGTTCGGGCTGTGGATCCTGAGCGCCCTGTACACGGTAACCGGGAGCCACGCCGATTCCATTACCTGGGTTCTGGTGCTGACGCCCATCGCACCGATCGTCCTGCTCTTCATTCCCGAGACGGCGGGCCGCGAGCTCGAGGAGATCTAGCTGGGCGCGCCGGGATCGCCGCGCGCCCTGGGCTCAAACGCCGCCGTCGCCGGACAGGCCGCGGATGGGAAGGCCGGCGGCCGTGTAGATGGCGTCGATGACCGCCATATTGGCGATGCCATCGCGAGCGTCACTCGTCGGCGGCGTACCGCTTCGCAGAGCCGCTACGAAGGCGCGCAGCTGCAGCGCGTATGTGCTCTGACCGCGAACGCGCTCGCGACGCGTTCGTCCGTGACTGCGCACCGTGAGCCAGTGGAAGACGTGAGGCGCGATCGGGTTGAAGACCTCGAGGCGCCCACTCTCACCGACGACCCGAATGTTCATCCTGAGCAGCGATGATGAGAGCAGTGAGCAGGTGATTCTCCCCGTTCGCCCGTCCGGGAAGGAGAGCTCGGCCCGAGCCCAGCGGTCGACGTCCGGTCGCGCAAGCCGCACCTCGGCGGAGAGGACCTCTGGCTCGTCTCCCGCGAGGTATCGCACCATGTTCACCGTGTAGCCGCCAAGATCCATCAGGGATCCACCGGCAAGGTCGTAGCGGTAGCGGATATCTCCCGGCACCAGCATCGGAACGCAGAGACTCGCCTCGATGTGACGAATCTCGCCGAGTACGCCCTCCGTCATGATCTCGCGCATGCGGTCGGCAAGCGGGTGATAGCGCCAATGATATGCCTCCATCAGGAGCCGATCGTTGCGCGTCGCTGCCTCGGCCATCGCGCGTGCCTCCCCGGCGTTGGCAGCGAGCGGTTTCTCGCAGAGGACGTGCTTGCCGGCTTCGAGTGCGCGGATGGTCCACTCGGCATGGTGACTATTGGGCAGCGGGTTGTAGATCGCGTCGATTTCCCGGTCGTCGATCAGGGCAGCGTAATCCGGCAGCACGCGCGCGATTCCGTGTTTCTTGGCGAACTGCCGAGCGCGATCGGGATCGCGTGCAGCCACGGCCGTGACCTCCACCTCCGAAACGCGCTTGGCAGGCCCGAGCAGGGCCGTCGGCGTGATACGCGCCGCACCGAGGGTGCCGATACGCAGGGGTTTGCACGCATGCGTCCGATAGTGAGCCGCGTCGGAATCGGGCGTCATGCTCTCTCGCACACCCCGGGCTAGTGCCGACCGAAGAGCTGGATCTCGACGAGCTCGCAGAGAACGTGCTCGATCGCGAGGTGGGCCTCCTGTATGTGCTGCGTCGAAGGGTCCGGGACTGCGATGGCGACATCGCATTGGCCCGAAAGCCGCCCCTCGGAGCCGAGCAAGCCGATACTCTTCAGGCCCATCTCGCTCGCCCGCTCGACCGCGCGGACGACGTTCTTGGAGTTGCCACTGGTGCTGATCGCGATCAGCACGTCCTCGGACTTGCCGAGCGCCTGGACCTGCCGCTCGAAGACGCCCTCGAAGCCCGAGTCATTCGCATAGGCCGTCAGGAAGGAGGAGTCCGTCGTCAGCGCGATGGCCGGCAATCCAGGCCGCTCGAACTCGCTGGAGAGCCGGCTCACGAACTCGGCGGCCATATGCTGGCAGTCGGCCGCGCTCCCTCCATTTCCACAGAGGAGGAGCTTGCCGCCCGTGCGGAAACAATCGCTGATCATATCGGCAGCCAGGAGGATTTCGCGCCCACAGGATTCGGCGACCCGGAGCTTGACCTCGGCGCTCTTCTTCAGGAGCTCCATCATCCGGTCGTGCAGTCGGTCAGTCGACGTCATTCTTCCCCTTCGTACTGATCCCTGCTCCGGGACCGACACAGACTCATGCGCCGATCGCTGCTACGGAGATGCTAACCCGGGATGAGGCTGGAGCCAGGATCGATCTGAGGTCGATCCCCGACCCGTTTCGCTCCCGGATCGCCCGCGCCTGGTGCAATCGATCGACCCGCATCCGCTGTGAGGACGGCTCAGGGAAGGGCCACGCGGACGGGCTTGCCGGCCTCGAGCCCCCCCTTGATTCGCTCGAAGAGCGCCACGGCGTTCTTGGGGCCGTCGATCCCGCGCACGCGGTCACCGAGCGCATTCGCGTTCACCGCGTAGTCCTCGCGCTGCACCAGCTGGGCGATGGCGGCGCTGAGCTTGTGCGGCCTCATCCGATTCATGTCGACGCCCTTCGGCCCGAGCCCCGCCGTCGAGATCCGGTCGGCCCACTGATACTGATCGCTGGCCTGGGGCAGGACGAGCTGCGGAATCCCGGCCCGCGCGGCGAGATGGGTCGTGATCCAGCTGCCGTGGTGAACGGCGGCCTTCAAGCGCGGAAAGAGGATGTGGTGGGGAATCGGATACTCCTTCAGCAGATAGACATCGTCTCGGCCTTCGAGGCCACTTCCGATCTTCGATGACGCCTGGGCGAGCACCACCCGCACACCGACGTCACGCACGGCAGTCAGAATGGTTCGCGTCAGCTCATCGGCATTGGCGTGCCGCATGCTGCCGAATCCGACATAGATGGGCTGCGAACCTCGCCCGAGGAAGGCCTCGAGCTCATCGGAGAGCCTTGCGTCGTCACTGGGGATGCAGGGG
>JAFDDH010000042.1 GCA_019310975.1 Deltaproteobacteria bacterium
GCCGCAAAATCCATACGGAGAGACACTCCTTCCCTCCGTGCTGCGTCGCGGGGGGGGGACGAGTTTCGTCTCGCGTGACGAAGGAAGGAAGGAAGGTTCGCGTCGATCTAGACCATCCGGGCCCGGGAATTTTGAGACCGAGCGGCAAACGAGGACCGCCAACACGATATATGGACAGACTGCGCATCTACTCGTGGAACGTCAATGGAATCCGGGCCGCCGCCGAGAAGGGCTTCGTTGGGTGGCTGAAGCGCTGCCGCGGCGAGATCGTCGGCATCCAGGAGGTGCGCGCTCAGCCCGAGCAGATCCCGGAGGAGCTGCGTGCCGTCGGCATCCAGGAGGTGCGCGCTCAGCCCGAGCAGATCCCGGAGGAGCTGCGTGCCATCAAACGCTGGCACCAGCACTACTCGATCCCCGAACGCAAGGGCTACAGCGGGGTCGGTCTGCTCTCGCGCCGTGAGCCCGACCGCATCGAGACCTCGCTGGGCGAGGATCGCTTCGACGTGGAGGGGCGGCTGCAGCTGGCGCGATTCGGCAGGCTGGTGATCGCCAACGGCTACTTTCCCAACGGCAGCGGCAAGGATCGCGACAACAGTCGCATCCCGTACAAGCTCGACTGGTATCGCGCGCTCTTCGATCGCGTACAGCGACTGCGCCGCGGCGGCTATCGCGTACTGGTGATGGGTGACTTCAATACCGCACACCGCGAGATCGACCTGGCGCGTCCCAAAGCCAATCGGAAGACCAGCGGCTTCTGCGCAGAGGAGCGCGCGGAGCTCGATCGCTGGATCCAGGCCGGCTGGGTCGACACCTTCCGCCGCTTCGAACCCGGGCCAGACCACTACACGTGGTGGAGCCAGCGCTTCGGAGTCCGCGAGAAGAATATCGGCTGGCGGATCGACTACGTGCTGGCCTCCCCCGCGGCGATGAAGTTCGTGCGCGCCGCCTTCATCAAGCCGAATGTGAAGGGCTCCGACCACTGCCCGATCGGGGTGGACGTCGACCCGGCGATCTTCGGCTAGGCGCGGCGCGAATCCGATTCCAGACGGATTCTCGTCGGATGGTGTGGGGCGCCGCGATCACCGTCGAGTCCACATGCGGTGTGGAAGTGAGCCAGGTGGTGTGTAGAAGCGCGCGAGCGCGGGGCCGCTGGCTACGGGCTCGACCAGGCACGGCGCTTGCGTAACCGCTCCGCATGCTTGCCTTCCGGAGATCTGGTGGCACCAATTCTGCGACCGGGCCGGGTGTACTTCGCGACGCCCTGACGCTCCTGGCCGCGGTGTGGAGTGTACTCGCGGTCGCGCCGCTGCTCTGCGGCGGCCTCGGTCGGGACGCAGCCCTGCTGGTCGCTTTCGGGGCCGCGACCGCACTGACGCTGGCCGCCTCGGGCCGATTGCTGGATCGCGCCCGCAACCCGTGGCGGTTGGGGCGAGCGCTGATCGTGGGCGTCGCGGTGGGCTGGATCGTGCATCCGTCGCTGTGTGGATGGATCGGTGTGCTGGGGGAGGCGATCGGGCTCGAGCCGATGGCGGTCTGGCGAGCCACAGACCCGGATGGGAATGCGAGCGTGCGAGTCGGCGAGGGGGTTGCGGTACTCCTGCTCGCTCCGGTCTTCGAGGAGATCCTCTATCGCGCCCGCCTGCTTCCGGCTCTGTCCGGATGGGTCGGCCGCCTGCCCGCTCTCCTCGCCTCGAGCGCGCTCTTCGCCCTGCCCCATCTCGAGCCGTGGCCAATGCTGGGCACATTCGTTGCGGGCGGGCTGCTCGGAGCGGCGTGGCTCGTGTTCGAGGATGTCTTCCTCTGCATCGGGCTGCATGCGGGCATGAACCTGTCGGCACTGATGTGGGCGCGGGGAGGCGGGGTGTGATCGGGCTGGCGGGGGAGCGCACCGGCGCCCCGCGGGCCGCCTGGAGAAATCGCGCGCTCAGCGCGCTGTGCGTAGGCGGATACCTGACGGCGGCGGGGGTCTTCGTGCCGGACGCTTCGCTGCGCTCCGAGCTTCACTATGCGTTGGTGATCACGATCGGGTACGGGCACCTGGTGGGGGCGGCGATCTTCTCGAGTGATCGGATCGGCGCGGCAATTCGTTCGGCGGCGACCCCCGCGTGGCTCCGCTCCGGACGCGCGGTGCTGACACCGATCGTCTGGGCGCTGGCTCTGCTGGCTTCCACCCTGCTCTTTGGCGCCTACGTACGAGCACTCGTCCACACTCCAGAGATCGTATTGATGCTGCTGGCGATCTCGACCTGGCACACGGTCGAGAACGACCAGGCTCTCACATCGATCTATGCGCGCGAGCGCAGAACTGGACCGCTACCGCGCGCGGTCGACCCCCATCTGTCGGCACTCGGCGTCACGGCGTTGGTGCTCGCGGTCGCTGCGGCCAGTCTCGGTGAGGCAGACCCCGCCTCGCTCATCGTCGCGTCGAGCGCTGCTTCGGAGTGGGTGGCGACACGGCTCACGCTCCCGGCACGGACCTTGGCCGCGGTGTGTGGTGGCGTGCTGATCCTGCGTGCGACGAGCCGCAGCGCCACAATGTGGGGTACGTCGATCGTAATCTCGAGCGCCCTGATACCGACCGATCTGACCCATCTCGCCTGGCTCAGCTTCAGCGATGTCTTCGCCGCCACGAGCCTCTATCACCTTGCGAGCTGGCTATGGCTGAGTGTTGGGCGCCTTCGTGACCAGAGACGACGGGGTGCGATGGTGACGCTCGCATTCGTACACCTGCTCCCGGCAGCACTCTGCGTCGGCCTGCTCTGCATGCGCGAGGGCACGGCCGTGGGACCCTTTGCGGCAGCCTACTTCTCACCCGCGATCTATCTCTACTGGTCGATCCTGCACGTGGGGCAGAGCCTGCTCGTGAGGGAGCTACCGCCGGGCAGCGCGCATCAATCGGCGAAAGCACCCAGTGGCCGCGGCAACGGATCGAGCTCGGGATCGAAGCGCCACCAACGCCAGTACACCGCACCCGGCGAATGAAGGTGAGGTGGAGAGGCCCCCGGCTCGACGGACGTGACGATCGGAGTCGATCGGTCCAGGGCGGCGATCAGGTCGGCATCGAGTCCCGAGAGCGTGATCGCTCCGGGAGTCCCCGGAGCTGCGACGATGCGCAGGATCCCCAGTGGGGCTTCCACGCCATGGAGAAGGACGATGATCTCCCGGCCTTCGGGGTGCCGATTGGATGCCTCGATCGAGAGGGCGTCCGCTCCACCATCCGCGGTGATTGATCCGACACGCGCGACGCGCGGGCTGGAGGATGACCCGCTCCCCCCGGCCTGACTCGAATCGACTCGAGCTTGCTCGATCTCAGCAAGCCGCAACGCGAAGATCTCCAGCTCATCGACCCGAAGAGCTTCCCGCATCAAACGAGCTGCCCGGTCGAGCTGCCCGAGACGGAAGCGTAGCGCCGCCTCCACGCCGGCGGCCCAATCGCGATCTTCTCCGAAGTCGCGCTGACCGATCGCATTCGCCACGCGCGCGAGATTCTCCCGACGTCCTCCGGGTGAATGGAGGAGAAAGGTTCCGAAGAACATCAATTGTTCGTTCGCGAAGCGGGAATCGTGGATCGAGTGCACGGCACGCTCCACAATCTCGAGCATGCCAGCTGTGATCGTGTCGTGAAAACCACGTGCGATCCCCGTTACATAGAAGAGCGTGAGGACTGTGGCGCTGACACGGATCCAGACCGGGGGGGCTGCGGTCGTCTTCGCGAGATCGAGACTTGGCAGCAGCAGGAGGCTGGCGACAATACCCGAGCCGAACCCGGCCAGGTGAAGCGGCGTGGAAGCCCAATCCAGCATGAATTCGACCCAGGCGACCGACATCACGAGATTCAGAACGACGAAGCGGTTCAGTCGAAGTGGTGCGGCCAGCTCGCTTCGCCGAGCCAGGTTCACCACGACGATCGCCCCGAGGGCTCCGAAGATCACGCCGGATAGCCCGACTGCGATATCAGCGGATCGACCGGCCACGTAGACGGTCGTGCCGAGCCCGCTGACCATCGCGACGATCGCAAACCGCCAGCTTCCCAGCGCGCCCTCAGCGCTTCGCCCCAACACCAGGAGCCCAACCACGTTCGCTGGAAAGTGCCATGGATGGAAGTGCAGCAGAGAGGCCGTGACCAACCGGTGCCAATCCCCAGCCTCGACCAACCACCACACGACCGCACCGTGACGCAGCAGAAGGTCTGTGTCCGAGAGAGATCCGGACCCCAGCTGCGCGATCCAGACGAGTGATGCAACACCACACATGACGAGTGTGAATCTTGGAGGAGCAGACCAGACTGACCTTGAAACTTCCTGATACCGATGTAGCGATCGAATCCTGCTCGGCCCATCCGGGAGCTCCAGCATTCGATCTTCGAGAAGTCGCGCCAGGCGATCCACGGCGGATTTCGAGCCAAGGGAGGAAGCCCGGATGAAGATCGGAAAGGTCCCCTTCAGATCGAGGATCAGCATGCTCCGAATCAGTGGTCTGGCCGACGTGATGGATCGGATCGAGCGAACGTCGATGCGTTTCCTGCCCCGTGCAAAGGCGTTTCGGGGCAGCAGGATCGACTCACTTCGAACCTCGATTGGAGGTGGGCCTTCACGGGGACTCATCCACAGCATGGCGAGAGCGGCCGCGGCGAAGGCTGCACCCGCCGCCACGGCATAGAGCGAAGACGGCCACTCCCTGGCGTGTATGAATTCCGGCCTGACGATCAGATGGATCATGCCCGAGAACAGACCCACGATGGCCGCATAGAGGATGGCGACAAAGAACCTCTCGCTCGGGCTGGCTCGTTTCAGCTCGAATCGTTCGACCTGCTTCGACTGCATCGCCCCGTCAAGCTCTTCCACCGCTGGTTCGCGTTGCTCGCTGCAGAACGAGTCCGCCCAGCAGCACCTGAATCGGAATCAGCAGCCCCAGCCACCAGCGTTTTGGGGCCGCTGCGGCTGCGGGTGCGCACATCGCGGGCGACGTCAGCTCACTGCCCTCGACCTTGCCAGCCGCACTCGCCGCATTCGGCTGACCTGGAGTCAGATCAATGATCCCGACGTGTCCACACGAGCAGGGCAGAGGAGTCTCCTGCCCCTGCAGCATCAGGACGACCCCGGTCAGCGTAAGAACCGCGCCCCCGAACGTCACGTGCGGGTTTCCGGTCAGGATTCCCGCACCCACCACTGCGATTCCGAGCTGGGCGAGTGTTCTTCCGATCGTCGACCGGCCCGATCCCATGGTCACGTCCGCCATTGGCCGCCCCACCGGCCGCGCATACGTTCCACCCGGATCCCAGAACGTCACCGGATTCCCCTGCGTGTACGCATATTGATTCACTACGTGCCCGAGCGGATCCGGCGATGCGAAGCGCCCCGTCTCGGGGTCATAGATCCTCGCTCCGATCAGCAGCAGATCGCCCAGCTTGCGTCCGCGCGCGAAGCTCACGTCGTCGGGATGATCCCCGTGCGCTGTCTCGACACCCCAAGGGCCATATGCGTAGTGACGCAGGATCTCGCCGCTCTCGCCGCTCACCCATTTCACATTGCCGCGGAAGTCGTAATGGCGATAGAGACGCTCGCCCATGACGAGGTCGATCTTCAGCTCTCCGAGATCGAGTGAGAGCGGCGTGCCCGTGGCGTCCCCGAGCACCTCGCCGCCAAAGAGATGGCTGGTCTGTTGCCCCTCGATTCGGCTCCGCACCGGCCGACCCAGTACGTCCCACTCGAGCGAGACGTCGTCCCCGATCGTGGCGACCCGACCACCCGCGTCCCAGGTGATGTCGACTTCGCCGCGCCGCACCAGGTAGCCCCCCTCATCCCACACATAGTCGCGATGCTCGGGCAGATCGGAGGACGTGAGACGGTTGCGCTCGGCGTTGTAGTGGAAGAAGGCGTCGAGCTCATCGACGGGTGCCACGCCGATGCGATTGCCGAGTACATCGAACGCTTGCCGATTGGGCCCGCGGCCGTCCCAATCCGGGTCGTAGATCGTCTGCCAATCGTGTAGCCGCATACCGAACCCACCTGGCAGTAGCATGCCGGGTGTGTAGATCCCGAGCGCGTAGGCCTCTTCACTCTGGGTCTCTGGCAACCCGATCGGACGCTGGATGGTCGTCGTCCGCGTGGCAATGCAGATCAGATCGCTGCCACACTCCGTCCAATTCGTCGCCGTGATCTCGACCGGCTCACCGGATGAATCGGTCGTGTAGCTCTGCTGCAGGATGCCAGTGAGGTCGTCGTGGGTCATCTCGCGCACGAGGCCGTTGCCGTACCGGATCGTGCGCTCGAAGCCGGCAACCAGCTCCTTCTCGATCACCGCGACGCCATCATCCTCGATGCGAACCAGCCGGTCGGCCATATCCCAGCCGAGGCCGATGCTGCGTAGCAGCACGCCCGAAGGATCCAGGTAGCGACGCTCGATCTCGCGCGAGCGCGCGTCGTAGTCGATCTCGAGTGCCTCGCCACCCGGGAAGACGATCCGAATCGGCCTCCCCGCTGCGTCGTAGCCGAAGCTCTCGGCACCGACGTAGCTGGAGTCGAGGCGGCGGTCGAGACGACCGCTCACCCAGCTATTGCGCAGCCTTTTCTCGACAATCTCTCGCCGCACGAGCCGCAGCGCGCTGCGACGACCCGCCGCATCGTAATCGCTCTCGACGCGCATTCCGTTCGGGCGCTCGATGGCCGTCACCAGGCCACGTGCGTCGAACTCTGTCCGGGTCTCCTGCCAGGTGCCGTCCGCGCGGTCGCGCCGGCTGACGAGACGCCCAGCGCCATCGTATGCAAACTCGCTATCGCCTCCGTAGGGTCGCCGGATGGAGAGCGGCTGCCCGTCACTCCGGTATTCGACCTGGATCTCCGCCACCTCGCTTGCAAATGGATCGGCCGGTACGCCGCCTTTCAGCTCCACGGCTACCCAATTGCGATCGGCATCGAATCTGCGGCGCCCGATTCCTGGCCGGCGCGAGGCCAGCGCTTCGGTGACGCGCCCGCCCTCGAGCAGATTGCCGACCTCGTCATGGACCCGATACATCACGAAGCCCTGGGTCCATACCTCTCTCGCGTGCCCGTGCTCGCCGAAGTAGTGCAGCGAGGTTCCAGCGCCGACGACCGGGATGAAGCCAACCCGATTGCCCTCGCTGTCGTACGTGAAGAGGGTGCGATCCCCGGCTCCGTCCACGATCGCACTCACCTGACCGGAGGTGCCATAGCTCCGCTCCTGGACGACGCCGATGTCGTCGCGGATCCGCAGGACGGGCCGAGCCAGTGGATTTCGGCGATCCTGCGCGCCCGGCGCATAGTCGACGACGATCACGTTGCCAGACGGCTCCGTGATTCGAATCGCGTCGTCGTCCGCCCACTCCCAAGCCGTCGTCACGCCCGCCGGGTCCGTTCTCGTCGTGGGTCGCCGGCCCGCCCAGGTCATCCGCGTGAGCCCGTGGAGAGCATCCACGTATTCGTGCAGTCGCCCCTCCGCGTCGTATCGATAGAGCGAGTATGCACCGGTCGGATCCGAAACACCGGTGAAGAAGAGACCGAGCGCATCGTTGCGTCCATAGTGAAATCGGGTGAGAGAAGCAGCCTCGGCCACAGCGTTCGCGCTCATCAATCGCCCGTCGATGAATCCGTACTCCACCCGTTCGCCCTCCGAGCTCACGACCTTCCAGAGTCGGTCCAGCAGATATGTGTAGCGCCGCCCCGCCCAGCCGCGGTCCACATCCAAGCCGTCGCGCGCCCTGAGTGTCCGGCAGGCCTCGTCATGCTCGAAGAGCGCGGTGCGCCCGGCCCGATCATCGATCCGCTCGACGCAGCCATGCTCGTCGTACTCAATCGTGAAGACGTTCTGACAGCCGCTCGCCTCGCGGCACTGGGTGATCGCAACCACGCGGTCGCCCGCGGATGTGGGCGCAACAATTTGTGCGAGATAGGGATAGGGGTGAGTGTCCCACGTCAATTTCATCAGCCGGTGACTGACCGGATCGAAGGAATGAACGAGGCCACCTTTGGTCTTGATCCGCTGCGCATCGAGCTTCACCCAATGTGTTCCGGGAATCGCCACGCCCGGCGCGAGACCGGCAATTGCGTGCTCGGCACCCGTCTTGTCGATGAAGAGGGCGCCGTCGTAGCGAATGTCGAAGCTCCACAGCCAGGCGCCACCGGTGGAGTTGAATGTGGCGCCGATACCCAACTCGCCAAATAGGGTGTCGATGGAGAGATCCACCCGCTGCACGATCAGATTGCCGCCCGCCGCATTCACACGTCCTCCAGGCACGGCGAGCCAGAGCGGAGATTGGTACTCCAGGAGACCCGGTGCGGGCTCGAACGCCTCCGGGTGAATGCAGCCGATCGTCAACCAACACAGGACGACCCCGAGCACTCCGACGCCGTGCGGACTCCCCGAAGTCCTTCCCCCCGAATCCCTTGTTCCGGAACCCCTTCTCCCGGAAGCCCTTCTCCCGGAAGCCCTCGGAGCGCAGATCCCACTCATCGATCCCTCTCTTTCTCTTGATGCGAGGCGAAGACACGGCTTCGCCGCCTGTGGGACCGGGTGCCAGATCGCTTCAGGAGAAGGTCAGTGCAATCGTCGTTCCGTTGCCGGGCTGCCGAGGGGCCAGCGAGCGCTGGATCCGTGCCACACGGAAGCGGGGATTTGAGATGAAGCGTGTGTCATGGAATGGGGCGATGCCTTCCCATCCCCCCCCGCCTATGCACAGAAATGCGTGGCCAGCGGAACGACTGATCGAGCCCCTACAGGCGCGGGTGCAGATTGCCTGCACATGGCACAGACGTTGCTTCAAAATAGTGTGACGCTCGACACAGACAGACGTGGGATGGCTCTGCAAGCACCCACGAACGAGCACTGGGAATGACAGGGGACGACTGAAATGGATACGATCGATCGGGACGATCCGAACGAGACCCCAAACAAGACTCCAGAAGACAGGACAGTGGCGGCAAAACAGGCCTCCACCAGAGCGAAGACGCACGAGAAGGCGCGGAGCAACCTGCTCTCCGGCCCGGCCCTGCTCCTGGTTGGCGGCGCCACACTGCTCACGCTGGCCGGCGCGGCCCTCTCCGCTTTCGCGGTGAACTCGGAGCCGACCATGCGCGCGGAGGATTCGCCCTACGAGACGACCTCCAAGGCCGTCCTGGTCCGACGCGATCTCGCGCGCATGAGCACGCCCCGCTACGCAGCAGGCGGCCGTAGTAGGGCGACAAGCGGTGCGACCGATAGCGAGGTCTATGTGGACGAAAGGCGGGATCTCGCCAACAGACTCTAGGCCCCACACGGTGTGATACGGCTCGTGAACGCTGACGAGCCAGACGAATCGAGCCCAGGCGTGCGGATCTCGCACGATCGCTAGACTGTCTCCGCGTGGAGCGCGCCTCTGCGCTTCTACGAGCGGAGACCTGAAGGCGATGAAGGCAATGAAGGCATTCGACGAGCTGACACCGCGGTCCCTGAGCCTCGATCGATTGCCGGGCCTGACGCGCTCTTGACCCAAAGCCCGACTCTCCCCGAACCCTTTCGGTCGATCTGGCCGCGGAGTCGCGTCGCGGGCCTGCTGCTCGCGATCGCCCTGCTCGCCGGCAGTCTACTGCGACTGCAGGGTGTCGGTGAGGCTCTGCTCTTCGGCGACGAGCTCCACAGTCTCCGGATCGTGGCCGGCGGCTACGAGACCGTGCTGACGACATTCGGTGACAAGGGATCGGGTCTGGCCCTTCCGCTGCTGCAGCGACTGCTCTTTGATCTCATCGGTACCGGCCACTGGTCGATCCGAGCACCCGCCTGGGTGCCCTCGCTCTTGCTCCTCTTTGCCGTGTGGCCACTCGGGCGTCGAATCGTGGGCGAGCCGGCCGCCGTGGTGGCCACCGCACTGGTCGCCGTCAATCCGATCCTCATCTTCTACGCTCGCTTTGGACGGATCTACTCCCTCGTCGCCCTGCTCTCCCTGGTCCTCCTCTATCTGCTGGAGCGAACGCTCACAGCCGATTCGCCCAGCCGTGGGCGCAGCGCCTCATTGGTCTGCGTCACTGCGCTGCTGCCGTGGGCACACCCCACGGCGCTCGGCTTCGTACTACCGGTCTACGCGGCGGCCGTGCTCGCGGCAACCATCGACCCTCGGCGCGAAGCCGGGCTGCGACGACGTCGCGCCCTCGAGCTGCTCGCGCTCCTCGCAGCGGGCGGCCTGCTCTGCCTGCTGGCGTATTGGCCGAGCGGATCCTCGCTCTCGGCATTCGTCGAATCGCGCACTTCGGGCCTCGAGTACTACGGCGAGTTCGGACCCGCGCACGTCGCGGGCCTGATTTTCGGTGGACGCTGGCCCGCGCTGGGCGTGAGCGGGCTGGCGCTGGCAGCGGCCGCCGCTTGGCTGCGTCGGCGAGGAGTTCTCGGGCTGCCGCTGCTCGCGGCATGCATCGGACCCGCATTCGCGATCGCGCTGGTGCGGCCCTACGGCGACGCTTATGCATTCGCACGCTACGTCCTGCCCTGCGTCGCCCCACTCGCGCTCCTCGTCGGTGCCGGGCTCGCCGATGCAGTGCGCGCGCTGCGTCGCGACCCGGCGGACGCAGCAGCGACGGTATTGCTCGGCGCCGGCCTGGCATTGTGGCTCGCCATCGCCGGCACGCTGGGATCGGCCGGCGGCGCCGCGGCCCAGCACGCCAATACCTACCTCGGGCTGCTGCCCCTGCCGGCCTTCGACGCGCGTTGGCCCGACGCGCCGAGCTTTTATCGCGAGCTCGGCGAGCGCAGCGAGGATCAGCACGGCCGCGTGCGTATCCTCGAAGTGCCTGCACTGACCACGCGCGCCCGCCATCTCTACCGCCAGTATCAGCTCCAACACGGCGCCGAAACCTGGTTGGCGCCGCTTCCGGGTGAGTTTCCGATCATCCCGGACGGACCCTACGTGAGCCTCGACCGACGCGACTGGCTCGCACATGCGTCACCCGATTTCGTCGTCGTCCACCTCGACGTGGCCGACGAGACCGCCCGCTACTGGCGCTGGATCTACGAGGAGGCGAAGCCAGAGTCCGAGCGGGGCGACCTGGCCGCCTACATGCAGCGCCATCAACGCTACGGCGGGCTCATGCCACCAGCGCCGCGTGGCCTGGCGCAGCGGCTCAGCGCGCTCTTCGGCGAGCCGGTCTTCGAAGACGGGACGATCGCCGTCTGGGCCGTGACCGAGACACCGGAGCGCGACTGAGACCGGCCCCTGCGGAGAGGGCGCCCGCCCACGCCGAGGGGCCACGACGCCATCTCGAGCCCCCCCCCGGCGGCAGGTGGCACTCCAGAGGACGCATGGCGTGCGTGGCAACCATCTGCGCCACTCCTATTCTATCCGGATCACCTCTCATCCAGATCACCTCTCATCTAGATCACCTCCCATCCAGATCACGAACCCGATCGATCGAGGACGCCATGGACTGGAGCCCCTACGACCCGTCGCTGCACGCGGATCCGTACCCTCTCTATCGACAGCTGCGCGACGAATTTCCCGTCAACTACAGCGAGACGCTCGGCTTCTGGACCCTGTCACGCCATGCGGACGTCGCGGCCGCGCTGCAGCGCCCGGACGTCTTCGTTTCGGGGCGTGGCATCGCGGTCGGCCTGCCCGAGAGCGATGGCCGAAGCGAGAGCCAGGTGCCGCTGCTCATCATGATGGACGGTGATGAGCACAAGCAGCTGCGCACATTGGTGAGCGGCTCCTTTGCACCGCGCCGCGTGGCCGGACTCGAGCCGGCGATTCGCAAAGTGACGCAGGAGCTGCTCGATGACCTGGTTCATCGCGAAGCACCGGACCTGGTGCGCGATTTCGCCAACCCATTGCCGACCATCGTGATTGCCGAGCTGCTCGGCGTACCCAGCGAGGACCGCGACCAGTTCAAGCAATGGTCCAACGCGATTGTCCAATTCGATCCCGCCAAGCCCGACGGCATCCACCCGGCCGCCGATCGCGGCCCCGCTGTGGAGCTCGCGCAGTACTTCACGCGCATCCTCGAAGAGCGGCGCAAGCAGCCCCGAGACGATCTGCTGAGCCGATTGATCGCTACGGACGTCGGCGGTCGCAAGCTCACCCAGGGCGAGCTGATCGGCTTCGGCTTTCTGCTCCTGGTGGCTGGACACGAGACGACCACGAATCTGATCAGCAACACCCTGGTGCAGCTCGATCGCGATCGCGAGGCGCGCCGCCGCTTGATCGACGATCGTGCTCTCATGCCCACGGCTGTCGAGGAATTCCTGCGCTTCGACGCGCCCGTGCAGGGGCTCGCGAGAACCACCACAGAGGCCGTCGAGCTACATGGTGTCACGATCCCGGCCGACGAGAAGGTGCTCCTGCTCTTCGCTTCGGCGAACCGCGACGAACGCAAATTCCCCGACCCCGATCGTTTCGACATCGGTCGAACGCCCAACGAACACATCTCGTTCGGCTTCGGCAAGCACTACTGCCTGGGCTCGGGGCTGGCGCGCCTCGAGGCGCGAATCGCTTTCGACGAGATCCTGACGCGCATTCCAGAGTATCAGCTCATCGGGGATCGGATCGAACGGATCACTTCGGGGCCGATCCGCGGCGTGCTGCGCCTTCCGGTGCAGCTGCAGGGCTAATCGCCCAGCCTACTCTTCGGCGCAGAGAACCTGGCGCTGGTAGGCGGCGACGTCGGGGAAGGATTTGAAGGGTGTGCCCGCCACCGCGCCCGAGTCGGGCAGCGGTGTGGCCCCGCTGCGCTGCAGAATGCCGGCCACCAGGCGCTTCAGAGCCTGAAGCGGAGAGCCCTCGGAGGGCACCAGCTGCGAGGGATTGAAGCGGTGGCTGTGCAGGCGGATCACCTTGAGCGGCTTGTCGGGATCGTCCAGCCAGTTCAGCGCGAGATCGATGACGAGCACCGGCTTGGCGGAGAGCCCCGAGACCGCGGCCACGGCCACGGCATCGATGCGTGCGAAGGGGACCTTGCTGCCACCGCGGCCCTCGACCTCGATTTCGAGCGCGTCCGGCTTGATGCCGACCGGCACGCCGGTCACGATTTTGATTCGGCGCAGACTGCCACCCGTGAGCGTGATGTCCACGACGTCCGTCAGGTCCCGGCCCACGGCCTGCGCCGGGGCGTTCACACCCTCGATCGGGCCGCGAGCCGGAGTCGGCGCCGGCGGGGCAGGCGACGCAGCCGGCACCGCGGTCCGGGGTGGAGCGTTCGACTGCGGCGACGGGCCAGGCGGAGCCGGCGCGGCCAGCTCGCTTGCCGGCGGCGTGGGCGCGGAGAGCGAATCGTGCTCGATGTCGGTCGGCTGGTAGCGGGCGATATCCTCGATCCCCGGCGAGGCACCGACGGGTGGCAACGAATCGACGGGCGGCGCCTGGCTGGACTCGGGCTCGACCGTGGTCAGTGCGGAGGCTGTGCCGAGCGCAGCGACCCCGCCGCCTTGGCTGGCCAGCGTCGGACTGCTGCTCAGGGGCGCCAGCGGTGCGGTGTCCGAACCGGATCCCGGCTCGCACGTAGGCGTCGTGGCCGCGGGCGGAGTCTGCGGAGCCGACGCCTCGATGGGCGTACCATCGAGTCCGCCGCGGTCGAAGAGTGCGGCCGCCTGCTCCGACGCCTTGTCGAGATCCGAAATCATCGACGGATCGTTCCAATCCTCGGCATTCGGATCCGTCAGCTCCTCGCCTTCGGCCATGCCCAGATCGCCGGAAAACTCGCGCTCCAGGCTCTGTAGCGAGAGCGCATTGGGATCGACGTCGTCGGGATCGGCACCCGTCTGAGAGCCGACGGGTGCGGACCCGTGATTCTGCTGCGCGAACTCCTCTGGATCCGTCAGCTCGTCCGTGCTGTCGAGATCGATGTCGGAGTCCGCCGGACGCCGGGTCGTCTGCTGCGGCGGCGCGGGTGCAGGCGCTGGAGCCGCTTCGGGTGTGGCCGGCTCGAGCGGCGGGATCGAGGCGCGCACCTCGTCCACCAATGCCTCGAGACCCTCGCGTGTGGCCTCGTCGAGCGTGACGTCCTCGAGCGCAATCGCGGCCGCGCGATGTGTGAGCTCAGGATCCAGATCGCGCGCGACGCGCACCACGCGCTGCGCCAGCCCGGTACCGAGACCACGCGGGTGCTCGACCGCCCGCCGCAGCGCATCCAACGCCGCCTCGGGCTGACTGTCATCCAGCAGACTCTCGCCGATGCGAATCGCGAGCGCGGGCTCGACCTCGACGTCGCTCACGTAGGTGGTGATTTCGGTCCAGTATCCGATCGCCTTGGCGGCGTCCCCAAACCGCACGCAGTCGCGCAGGACGGGCAGGATGGCGCTGATCGCGTCCGCGGCCTCGCCACGCTCGCGTGCGATCGTCCAGTAGGCCAGCGCCACCTCGCGATTCTTCGGCACCTCGGCGTGGGCTTTGCGGAGCGCCTCGAGGGCGGTACCGGGATTGCCCTCCTCCTCGGCCCGCTCGGCCAGATCGAGTGCCGGATGTCGCAGCGGCTGGCTGCCGGAATCGGACAGATCCACGAGCTTCTTCTCGAGCTTGAAGATCTTCATCGAGAGGGCCACCACGATACCCAGTGCGGCGCCCACGCCGATCGTGGCCAAGGGCGCGATCTGGAAATTGTCGATCCAGATCGCACGCACGAACAAGAGCTCGACGAAGACCCAGACCGGCATCAGCAGCCAAGCCGGCAGGTTGAAATTCCCACCGGCCCCGCGCACCGCGTATGCGGCCAGCAACGCGGCCACGAGCCCCGTCGCGCCACTCAGCGGGACGCCGCCCTCGGCGTCCAGAAAGCGGAAGGCCAGAGCCGGCAAGACAGTGCCGAGCAGGCAGAATCCGCCGAAGATCGCCGAGCCCCAGGCCGCCTCGAGCCCGATGCCAGCCAGTACGAAGAAGAGCAGCGACACCACCAGCGCCAGCAGGGTCTCGTGTGCGAAGACGTGCAGGAGGTAGTTGGGGATCGGCGTCCCCTCGTGTCCGATGCCGAGTCGCCAGGCCGGAAAATCTCGCATCCGCGCGTTGAACGCCTCGTCGGCCAGCGCCTCGAACCTGCGCTGCGTGCGCTGCTGCATGCGCTCGGAGTGGAAGATCGGGCCGGCGCCCTCGTCCTTCTGCAGATCATACGCGTGCGAGACCACATCGACGAAGTCACGACCGAGCACCTGGCGGTCGCGCTCCGAGACCTCCACCTCGGCGTTCTGCTCGAAAAAACTTCGCGCCGCCGCGAGCGCCTCAGCCGACTCGCTGCCCTCGCCGCCATCGGTGACCAGCACGAACAAGGAGCTGAGCAGCATCAGTCCGCCGATCGCGTAGGTAGCGATGGGATGGCGACCGAGTAGATCGTTGATGCCGCTCAAGGCTTCCTATCCCTCTGCGACCCCACACGGTCGCGACAGCCATCCAGCCGCACGAGCGCTCTGCGCTGTGCGTCTGATGCGCAAGTGCTGATCGTAATAACGGTGAGA
The DNA here is from genome assembly GCA_019310975.1 of Deltaproteobacteria bacterium. Lineage (GTDB taxonomy): Bacteria > Myxococcota_A > UBA9160 > UBA9160 > UBA4427 > JAFDDH01. The sequence goes on from JAFDDH010000042.1 coordinate 15,418, forward strand.
TCAGACACAGTCTGTAGTTCTTTGCTCTGTGGTCCCCTACGCGACAGTTACCCCGAGGGGCACAACCCGGATGTGGGCTCACAATGTGCTAACCCAGGGCCAGGACGATGGATTCTCCCGATCTCGCCGAGCGCAGACGACTCGGGCCCCGGGGCTCCGGCTTCCCGCGGCTGGCCCTCGCCCTGCTCTGGCTGAGCGCATTCGGCTGCGACGACGCCTGGCTGCCAACCCAGATTGGGTCGCACACTCCCGCGCTCGTCGAGGAGTCGGCACGGCTCGGTCCCGGCTTCTCGCTGGACGCCAAGATCGACACCCACGACATGTTGGTCGAGGACATCCACGCGCCGCGGCACGCATCCGACGGCGGCGGGCGCGCGTGGTTGGTGGACGGCGATCCCCGCCCCGCCTTCCGGGCCGGCAGCGCGGCGCGCTTCGAGATCGTCTACCAGGCCGGGCCACTCGGCATCGCCGAGGGCGGCGCGCTCTATTTGCAGGCGCCGCCCTTCTGGGACTGGGACCCACCGCAGGTCCGCTTCGCCGACGCCCCTGGCTACACCGAGGTGAGTACTGAAGCCGAGGGTGTGGAGCTTCTGCTCGATGACTTCTCGGGCGAGATCCTGGTCATCCTGATCGGCGGCCGCGGTCTGGTCGCGGGCGAACGGATCCACATCGTCTACGGCGCCGGCGCGCTCGGCACACGTGTCGACCCCTACGCGGAGGACGCGACGGCGATCTATCTCTCGGTGGACGGCGACGGCGACGGCATACGCGAGCTGCTCTCCGAGCAGCCGAGGGTCGACATCCTCGCGGGACCTCCGGCGCGGCTCGTAGTCACTCTGCCCACCACGGCCGCACCGGGTGAGAGTGTGGATCTGACGCTCGCCATACTCGACGTACGTGGCAATGCCGGCGCGACGGTCGCCGGCGCGCTCTCCTTCATCGACCCGCCGCCTGGCCTCGAAGTACCCGAGCGCGTCACACTGACCGCGAAGCATGCTGGGCGGATCACGATCCCCATCGTCGCCCGCGAGCTCGGCGTTCACCGGCTCAGCCTGATGGGCCAGGGCTCGCTCGAAGGACTGGTGGGCCTCTCGAATCCGATCCTCGTCGAGGCCGACCCGGCCCGCGTGCTCTGGGCCGATCTGCACGGCCACTCGCAGCTATCCGACGGAACGGGCACACCCGACAGCTACTTCGCCTACGCACGTGAGGTCGCGGCCCTCGACGTGGCTGTGCTGACCGACCATGACCACTGGGGGATGCGGGCCCTCGACAGCCACGCCGACATGTGGGACGAAATCCGCGCAGCCGTGAAGCGCCATCACGAGCCCGGGCGCTTCGTCACGCTACTCGGATATGAGTGGACGAGCTGGCTGCAGGGCCACCGGCACGTCCTCTACTTCGAGGACGAAGGCGAGGTCTACTCCAGCGTCGACCCCCGCTTCGACGATCCCCTGGAGCTCTGGGCGGCGCTCCGCGGCCAGCCCGCCCTGACTTTCGCCCATCACTCCGCCGGCGGCCCGATCTCGACGAATTGGAGCTTCCCGCCGGACCCGGTACTCGAGCCGCTCACCGAGATCGTCTCGGTCCACGGCAGCAGCGAGGCCATCGACGCACCCGGCCTCATCTACAATCCAGTGCCCGGCAACTTCGTGCGCGACGCCCTCGCGGCGGGCTATCGCTTCGGCTTCGTGGGCAGCGGGGACGGCCATGACGGCCACCCCGGTCTCAGCCAGATCGCCGCCCCGAGTGCCACGGGCGGACTCGCCGCCATCCTCTCGGCGGAACGTACGCGAGAGGGCATCCTGCAGGCCATGCGCGGGCGCCGTGTCTATGCGACCAACGGCGTACGCATCTTCCTGCGTGTGGAGCTCGACGGCGTGCCGATGGGCAGCCTGATCGCGGCACCCACGCTCTCGGATCGAACGACGCAAGAGCTCGTCATCGACGTGGTCGCCACGAGCCCCCTGGAGCGCGTGGACCTGGTTCGCAGCGGCCACGTGGTGAGGCTGCCCGGCGACGAGCGGCTCCGCTTCGAGCACACCCGCGAGATCCCGCGCCTGATGCCCGGCGAGTACCACTACGTGCGGGCCGTGCAGCTGGATGGCGGCGCCGCCTGGTCGAGTCCGATCTACGTCGACTCGGAGCCGGCCAGCACAGATTGAACGCGTATGCGGCTAGGACACCTTGCGGGCCGCTCGGGGCAGCAGCCCGAAGAAATATCCGCTGAACGGCTCGTCGCCGCGATTCTCCCAGGCGTGCTTGTCGCTGGTCTTGAAGTGCAGCGTGTCGCCGGCTGCAAGCTCGTACGACTCGTCCAGGACGTCGACGTGCAGCGTCCCCTCCTCGACCAGAATGATCAGCTCACCGCGGTAGCGAAGCATCGGCGAATCCGGACCCGACCGCGACCCGTAGCCCGGCTCGTGCGTGACTCGCCAGACATCGATCTTGGACTCCGGAATGCCGGCCACGACCCGCTGCAGGAGCGAGCCCTCGCGCGTCTGCAGCGTGTCGCGCTCGCTCTGGCGAGTCAGGGCCGCTCTCTGCTCGCCCCGATCGCCCTCGAAGAGCTCGCTCGGCCGGCGACGCAGCCCGTGCGCGACCTTGAGCAGCACCGAAATCGTCGGCACCGTCTGTAGGTTCTCGATCTTGTGGATCGTGCTGGCCGATACGCCGCTGGTTCCTGCGAGCTCCTGCAGTGTCAGCCCCGCCTCGTCGCGCCAGCTCCGAATGCGCCGTGCGATGCGGCGCAGCTCGTCCTCCAACGATCGATCCTCCACACCCGCCCGACCACGGAGCCGGCGACACCCAGGTCCACACACGATCCACGCGGCGACTGTGCACGATACCATCGAAGGGCCATGCAGCGCGACGCCAAGGTCTCGATTCTATTGCCGGTACACAACGCCGTCTCGACGCTCCCGGTGTGTCTTCGCAGCCTCGCCCGCCAGACGGAGACCGCGTGGCACTGCGTTGCGGTCGATGATGGATCCACGGACGCAAGCCTCGATCTGCTGCGGGCCGCCGCCGCGCAGGATCCGCGCTTCGAGGTGGTGGCGACCCCCCACGGCGGCCTTGTGGCCGCCCTGCGTACTGGGCTCGCACGCTGCGGAGCACCGCTCGTGGCCCGCATGGACGCGGATGACGTCATGCATCGCCACCGCCTGGAAGCTCAACGCGAGATGCTCGATGCGGCGCCCCAGCTCGCCGCGGCCGGCGCCCGGGTCAGGATCTTCCCGCGCGCTGGCCTGCGCGACGGCCGACGCGCCTACGAGACCTGGCTGAACGCGCTGGGCGATTCCGAGAGCGTGCGAAGAGACGCATTCGTCGAATGCCCGGTCGCGCATCCGACGCTGATGATCCGGCGCAACGTGATCGAGTCGTTCGGTTACCGCGAGACCGCCTGGGCCGAAGACTACGATCTCGTATTGCGTCTGCTGGCCGCCGGCGAGGAGATCGCCATCCATCCGCGCCGCCTACTCGGCTGGCGCGACTCTCCGGGCAGACTATCGCGCACCGCGCCGGAGTACCGGCCGGATCGCTTCACCGACTGCAAGGCGGCTCACCTCGCCTCCGGCTTCCTCGAGGCCACATCACGCTATCTGCTCTGGGGCTACGGCGACACCGGCCGCACGCTGCGACGGGCGCTTGCCAGACACGACCGTACGCCCTCGCACATCGTCGAGCTTCACCCGCGACGACTCGGACAACGCATCCACGGCGCACCCGTCATCCACCCCGACGAGCTTCGGAAGATGCGGCCCGGCCGACTCGTGGTGAGCGTGGCCGGCGCGAAGGCGCGTGGACTGATCCGGGGGGAGCTGGCCACGCTGGGCTGGGTCGACGGGCGCGACTTCATCTGCGCGGCTTGAACGTGACCGCAGCGACTCATGCCGGTGTGGACGTGCGGTCGCTCGTCGGCGTACCAAATCGACCACCGGATGCCCGATTGCAGCCACCCGCGAACGAATCCATCCGTCGGGCTGATCTGCATGCGCATGCGGGGCCGGGCACACTTGGCACAGTGATTGCTTCTGCATTCTCTGTATTGAGTGTCCGGGTGACTCTGCGCTGGCCGGCGCGTCGCGCTCGTGGGAACGGAGTCATCCGGACTGCTCCCGATCTTGCGTTCTTGTGTTCTTGTGTTCTTGTGTTCTTGTGATGGAGAGTCGCAATGGGCGCGGTCATCCTCCCCTTTCGCCGCCGCATCGATCCCCTCGATCCGACGGCCGAGACCCGCTACGACAGCGTGGTCGACAGCCTGAATCGTCTCGCGGCCGAGCGCCGGCGCAACGCGCGGCTGGCCCGGGAGATCGAGCGGCAATTCGTCGAGAACGACCTGGTGGTCGCTGGCGGCAAGCGCCGCGGTCAGCCGCTCACCGCCGAGGGCCGCCGACGACGCATTGCCCAGCTGCTCTCCCTGCACGACGAGCAGCATCGCATCGACGCCCAGCTCCAGCGGCTGGGGGCCGAGCTGGAGTCCATGAACACCGACCTCGAGGCATGGGCCCGCGACACCTACGGGCTGGGCCGTTGAAGGGCCGCTCGCCGCGGCCGCTCAGAACTCGGCATTCCCGGGCACGCGCGGAAACGGAACGACGTCGCGAATATTTCCCATGCCCGTCATGAACTGTATCAGGCGCTCGAAGCCCAGCCCGAATCCCGCGTGGGGCACGCTGCCGTGGCGCCGCAGGTCCAGGTACCACCAGTAGCGCTCGGGCTCGAGCTCCTGCTCCGCGAGCCTGGCTGTGAGCACGTCCTCGCGATGCTCGCGCTGCGAGCCGCCAATGATCTCGCCGATTCGCGGGACCAGCACGTCCATCGCCCCGACCGTCTTCTGATCGTCGTTCGAGTACATGTAGAAGGCCTTGATGCCCTTCGGGTAGTCGGTGACGATGAGCGGCTTCTGAAAGTGCTCCTCGGTGAGATAGCGCTCGTGCTCGCTCTGCAGGTCGACACCCCAGTGAACGGGGAACTCGAAGTCTCGCCCGCTCGCCTCGAGAATCTTCACGGCCTCGCTGTAATCGATGCGCTCGAATGGTGCCTCGATGACGTGCGCCATGCTGGAGAGCACGGTGTCGTCGATGCGCTTGTCGAAGAAGGCAAGATCGTCGGCGCAGCGCTCGAGCACCTTTGCGAAGACCGATTTGAGGAAATCCTCGGCGAGGTCGGCCAGGCCCTGCAGATCGCAGAAGGCCACCTCGGGCTCGACCATCCAGAACTCGGCCAGATGCCGGCTCGTATTCGAGTTCTCCGCCCGAAATGTCGGCCCGAAGGTATAGACGCGGGAGAGCGCCAGGGCACCGATTTCGGCCTCGAGCTGTCCCGAGACGGAGAGGTACGTGGGCGCACCGAAGAAGTCATCCGCGAAGCTCGGGTTGCCGTTCTCGTCGCGCGGATCGTGGCCGGGCTCGAGCGTCGAGACGCGAAACATCTCGCCCGCACCCTCGGCATCGGAGAGCGTGATGATCGGCGCGTGCAGCTGCACGAAGCCGTGCTCATGGAAGAATTCGTGGATCGCCATGCTGGCGACGTCGCGCACGCGCAGGACCGCGCCGATCGTATTGGTGCGCGGGCGTAGGTGAGCGATGGTGCGCAGGAACTCGAAGCTGTGGCGCTTCTTCTGGAGTGGGTAGTCGTCACCGACACCCCCCACCAACACCACGCGGGTGCCATCGACCTCGAAGCGCTGCCCCTTGCCGGGTGAGTCCACGAGCTCGCCTCGGGCCTCCACCGCACAGCCCGTGCTGAGCTGCCGCACGACCTCCTCGAAGCCTTCGCAGGCCTCGCTACAGACCACCTGCAGACCGTCGAAGCAGGACCCGTCCGTCACCTCCAGGAAGGAGACCTGCTTGGAATGACGGACCGTACGCAGCCAGCCGCGCACGATGACCTCGCCGCCCGCCCGCTCGCGTGCCAGGATCTCGCGTACCGACTCGTCCATGGATGTCCACCTCTGCTCCCGGATTGAGACCCGCTCGGCGCCGAGCATCGTCGCCACGCACGTTTGCCAAGGTAACGACCCCTGCCCACGCCCCGCTATCCTTCGCGCGTCCACCCAGCGCCCGCCACTTTTCACCACCCCCCACCCACCCACCACCCACCACCCCCCCCACACCCCCCACACCCAATCCCGAGTCCAGCCACTTCTCCGAAGCCCGAGATGACGATCAACTGGTTTCCAGGTCATATGAACAAGGCCCGGCGCGAGCTCGCCGAGGCGCTTCGGCGCATCGACGTCGTGATCGAGCTCGTGGACGCGCGCCTGCCGCGATCCAGCCGGAATCCGATGCTCGAGGAGCTGCGCGGCGAAACCCCCTGCCTCACGCTGCTGAACAAGAGCGACCTCGCGGATCCCGCGACGAACCGCGCATGGCTCGAGGTCCTCGACCGCGTCGGCGATCGGGCCGCCATCGAGATCAGCGCCGATCGGCCTGCCTCCGTTCGCGGCGTGCCCGGGCGCTGCCGCAAGCTCGCGCCGCACCGGCGGGGCCCCGGCAAGACGCTGCGCTGCATCGTCGTCGGGATCCCGAACGTGGGCAAGTCGACGCTCATCAACACACTGCTCGGGCGCCACATCGCCAGAGTCGCCGATCGACCGGCGGTCACTCAGCACCAGCAGCGCTTCCACCTCGACTCGGGCATCAGCCTGGCGGACACGCCGGGCGTACTCTGGCCCAAGCTCGCGGATCAACAGGGCGCCTACCGACTGGCGGCATCGGGCGCGATTCGCGAAACCGCTTTCGACGTAATGGACGTGGCAGTCTTCGCCGTGGGGTTTCTCGCGGCGCGCTACGCCGAGCCGCTGCGCAAACGCTACAAGCTCGATCTGCTGGCCTCCGAGCCCCTGGATCTACTCGAGAGCATCGGGCGCAAACGCGGCTTCCTGCGCAGGGGCGGTGTAGTGGATGTGGAACGCGCCGCCGAGACACTCCTGCGCGAGCTGCGCGCCGGTGAGCTGGGCCGGGTCAGCTTCGAGCGGCCCGAGGACTTTTGCGATCTCCAGTCCTAGTCGATCCCCACACGCGGCCTGCACCGCGTCAGAAGCGTCGCGCCGCCTTCTCGGCGGCTTCCAGCTCCGCGAGTAGATCGAGATAAGCGGCGTGCCGGCCGGCCGGCAGCCTGCCCGCGACGTCCGCGGCGCGCACCTCGCAGCCGGGCTCGCTGCGATGCAGGCAATCGCGGAAGCGGCAGCCCTCGTCGAGTGCGCTCTCGAAGCCGGGGAAGTAGCTCGCGAGCTCGGGGCTCGACACCTCCACCGGACCGAAATCGCGAAAGCCCGGGGTATCGACGAGCTCGCCGCCATCCGGCAGGGCGTGCAGGGTGGCGTTCGTGGTGACGTGACGGCCGAGACCGCTCCACTGATTGATCTCCCCCACTCTCAGATCGAGATCCGGACATAGCGCGTTCAGGATCGAGCTCTTGCCGACGCCCGACGTGCCCACGAATGCGCCGCGTACGCCGGTGGCGAAGAACGCGCGCAACGCGTCGAGGCCGTCACCGCGCACCGCCGAGACGACGAAGACGTGCTCGATGCCAGCGTGGATTCGGACGATCTCGTCGCGCAGGGGCTCGGCACCCTCGAGGTCGCATTTGTTCAACACATGGAAGGGCTCGATGCCTGCCGCGCGCGCGGCCACGACAGCCCGATCAATGAAGCCCACTGGCGACTCGGGCAGCGTTGCGAGCACGATGCCCAGCACATCGAGATTGGCCGCCACTGAACGCACGCGTCCGTGGGAGTCGCGCCGGCAGAGCAGGCCGTCGGCCGGTATGACCTCGAGTCGGGATTCTTCAACCCGCACGCGATCCCCTACGACGTAGCTGGAATCGCGGCGCACCGGGAATCGGACCCGACGGCCGTCGGTCATCCGCACCGCCACGGCCACACCGAAATGTGCGACCACGATGCCGTCCTCGACGCCGGACCGGACGATCCCGGAGGCCTCCGCGCGCGCCCTGCGCCGGCTGGCGCCGCGTTCGCGCCTGGGTCCAGAGGCCACTCAGAGCCCGTAGACGACGGAATCGAGCGTCGCCCGATCGTGCGTGACGACTCGCCACATGGCGGCGCACGGTAGCGTCGGGCCGGGGTCGCCACAAGCGAGTGCGGCGCCGCGATTCGGCTGAGGTGCTGAGGTGCTGAGGAAGCTGCCGGACAATCCCAGCGCCCATCGCAACAAGATCATCCACCGTGACATCAGGACAGCGAATCTCTTTTTGACCAAGGACAAGATCGTGAAGATCATGGACTTCGGGCTGGCCAAGATCGTGGAAGAAGTTCGCAGGGGTGCGACCACCCAACTCCGGTCAGACCGAAGCGCCCTTTCTCAGTCGGCCACGTCGCCCTCGCAGCCACATCAGCCGTGCCCACACCCGTTGAGTCGCAGCGAGCAGGCTCTCGGCTACGCTTGGCGCATGCGCACGGATCGACGGGGCTTCATGCGGGCACTCGCGGGTGCCCTGGGCTGGGCGGCGGCAGGCCCCGCGGCGGCGGCGCCCGACGACCGGGTGAGCCGCATCCACCAGGCGACTCGGAACGCGATGCTGGGGCCGATCGGTCGCCAGTGGTGGCCCACGACCCGGGTCCGTGAGCGATCGAAGGCGTATTCCGGCGCCCCGCGACTCGCGCTGTCCGAGCCGACCGGTGCCGTGGAGCGCTCGTTCGCGAAGGTCCTGACTGGGTTCAGCGAGCCCGCCGCAGGCTTCACGGGCCGGTCTCTGCCCCTCGCCGAACTCTCGCGACTCCTCCACTACACGAACGGCGTCACGGGTGGAAGCGGGTTGCGAGCCGCCCCCTCGGCGGGCGCTCTCTAGTTCGCAAAGAGTCTTCACTCGGCGCTGTCGCGGCGGCCGTCGAGCGCCCGGATCAGCTCGAGGGAGCAGCGGCCGCCGTGATCCTCACGAATGTCTTTCGACGCTACGGCTGGCGCTACGCAAATCGGGGCTACCGCTACGCGCTGATCGACACCGGGCACATCGGCGAGAACCTGAGGTTGACGGCCCGTTCTCTGGGACTTGCGGATGTGGCGCCGGGGCGCTTCTGGGACGACCGGCTGAACGAGCTGCTCGCCGTCGACGGTCGGTCCGAGGCAGTATGCGCAGTCCACGTGGTGGGAATAGCGACCCGTGGATCGTCGCCGAGCGCGGTGGCCCGGTCGCTCCTGCCCGTCGCGAGTGAGCTGACGAGCGCGAAGCCAACCGTGCGCTACCACCGAGCCACTCGGCTCGAACCGGGCGAGGGCGCGCCCGCTCCGATCGACGCGCGTGTCTCACTCCTCTCGGGCCAGGGACTGCGACCCGAGCCCTCGGTGGAGGAGTGCATCCGACGGCGTCGTTCGGCCGGCGCATACAGAGATCACCCGATCGGTCGCGACCAGTTGGAGTGGATTCTGGACGCGGCGAGGAGTCGAGCATCCGAAGTCGAGCTGCTGCTGGCCGCCCACCGCGTGCGCGCCCTGCAACCGGGCTTCTATCGCTACGAGCCGAGCCGTGGACTCGTCGCGACACAGCTCGGCGACATGCGCGCACGCCTCGTCAAGGCATGTCTCGGCCAGGACAAGGCCGGCGCCTGCGCGGCCGCATTCTTCATGATCGGCCGGCTTCGAGAAGCCGCACAGGCAGGCGGCGATCGCAGCTATAGAGATCTCCTCATCGAGTCCGGTGCCACCGGCCAACGCATCTATCTGGCCGCCGAAGCGATCGGCCTGGCCGCGCGGAACCTCGCCGCGTTCCGCGACAATGACCTCAACGCTCGCCTCGACCTCGACGGAGAGAAGCGAGCCGTCCTGCACCTGACCCTCGTCGGTCACGAAGCGTGACGAAGGGCGCGAATCGTCTAGATCCCGATCACCAGCACCTCGGCTGCGCCAGGGGCGAAGGTGGGCGTGTCGCGCACGGGGGGCTCCCATTGTCCAGGGCAATCCCAGGGAATGCGGGGTGACGTCTCGATATCAGCTCTACTTCGATCGGCGGGGGGCTGCCCCAGCTGTCCGGGCTGAGTGGTTCTGACTGGAGATGCGACCACGCTGGGATTGCTCCGAGAGCCCGTGCGATCCCCCCAGACCAGGCTGTCCTTGCGAACCGCGATCCCCGCTTGACAATGATCGGGGAGACGCCACCGTTGCCCGTTCGGCCACAGCCCGGCCGCGACGGAGGCGACCATGCCCATAAGCCCGATGGACGAGTACTCGGCTCATCAGACGCCGGAGACATTCGACCACGTATTCACGTCGGATCGGAATTTCTACGACCGCTACTACTTCAACTGCCATCCATCGAGCGACGAGCTCTTCCTGATCACGGGCCTTGGCCAGTACCCGAATCTCGGCGTCACGGACGCCTTCGTGGCCATCTCGCACGGCCACTCGCAGTACGTGGTGCGGGCCTCGCGCGAGCTCGGGTCGGATCGGCTCGACACGAGCGTGGGGCCCTTCCGAATCGAAATCATCGAGGGGTTGATGAAGCTGCGCGTCGTCTGCGAGCCCAACGAGTGGGGAGTCGCCTTCGACATGACCTTCACGGGCACAGTGCCGGCGCTCGAAGAACCGAAGACCTTCCAGCGACGGCACGGCCGCATCACCTCCGACACCAGTCGCTACGCCCAGGTGGGCACCTGGGAAGGTCAGCTGGAGGTGGCCGGACAGTCCTACACGATCACACCGGACCGCTGGCAGGGTGCGCGCGACCGCTCATGGGGAATTCGTCCGGTCGGCGAGGGCGAGCCGCCCGGCATCCGGCTGAGGGATCTGCAGCAGGGCACCGTCGGACTCTTCCATCAGTGGATGCCGATGCAATTCGACGACTACATGCTGAAGGTGCAATTCGACGAGCAGTGGGACGGCGAGCGTCTGCTCGAAGAGGCGGTGAAGATTCCCAACCTCGGCATGTCCGGTGAAGCCGAGCCGATGGGCCGCCCGAGCATCGATATCCGCTACATCTCGGGTACGCGCGAGATCGAGAGCGCCATCATCACGCTCGAGCGTCCCGATGGCAGCAAGACTCGAATCACCAGCACGCCGCTGCGCACCATCTACCTGAAAGCGGGCTCGGGCTACATGCCCGACGGCAACTGGGGCCACGGCTGGTATCAAGGTGCGCTCAAGGTCGAGGGGCTCACCTACGATATGAGCAGCTTCGAGGAGCGCCAGAAGTGGGCTGCGCTGAACGAGACGCTCGCGCGCTTCGAGCTGGATAGCGGTGAGGTCGCCTACGGGCTGCACGAGAATCTGATCATTGGGAAGTACGAGCCGCATGGGTTCATGGCTGGGGACTCCGTGGCGCCCTAGTCGGGGAGGAGAGGTTCTGGCGGGGTTGCCAGGGCCGGTGGGATGGAGGGTTGGCGCGAAGGGCTCGTGCGGGGGGCCACGTTGGCTTGGCGTGGGTGGCCTTTGGGTGTGCGGGGCTTCGACGAGGGATGGCCTACTGCGCTTGATTTCGCGCCAACCCTCCATCCCACCGGCCTCGGAGGTTGCGAGCTACTCGGCTTTGTAGGGGCGCCTCTGGTCTGTTTGGGGGGGGGATGGGGTTGTCCAGAGTGCGTCGGAGAGGCCCGATGATCGTGATACGCGGCGGGCAATTGCCTCGCGGAGGACGTCGCGACTCGCGTAGATCCGGACGCGGGTGCGGGCGCGACTGATGGCGGTGTAGACGAGCTCGCGGGTCAGCACGGGTGAGAGCTCGTCCGGTAGCACGACCACTACGCTCTCGAACTCCGAGCCCTGGCTCTTGTGGATGCTCATCGCGAAGACGGTCTCGAAGAAGCGAAGGCGCAGCGGCGAAATCCAGCGCGGCTCGCCGTCCGGCGCCAGAAAGAGCGCGCGCGGGCCGTCGACTTCCCCCTCCGATCGCTCGACGATGAGGCCCACGTCGCCGTTGTACAGATTCAGCTCGTAGTCGTTGCGGGTGATCAGGATGGGCATCCCGTCCTTTAGCGAGCCCCCGGCTCGCAGCAGCCCGTCCTGCACGCAGAGTCGCTCGATCGCGCGGCCGAGCGACTCGACGCCGAGGCGGCCGTGGCGATGCGCGCAGAGCACGCGGAAGGCATCGAGGGCCCGCAGCCGCACCACCGGATCAGTCTCCGCGAAGAGCGGCGCGTAGCCCGCCCGGACCTCGGCCATCCAGTCGGAGGGAAGCCCAGAGCGGCCGGGGGGATCGAGCGAAATGTCGGCGTGGGCCGGATCGTCGAGCAGGGCGAGCGCCGTGTCGGTGTCGCCGGCATTGACAGCGCGGCAGAGCGCACCGATACCACTCTCGGCTCCAAAGCGATGGCTGCGCACGAGCTCGACCACGCTCCCGCTGGCTCGCTCGGCATCCGCGCCGGCGTGCGCGACGTCGACGCCGCTGATGTCCGCAAGCACCGAGCCCGCCTGCACGGAGGCGAGCTGATCGCGATCGCCCAGGAGAATCAGACGCGCCGGATCGGGGATCGCCGCCACCAGCCGCGACATCAGGGCGATATCGACCATCGACGCCTCGTCGACGACGACCCCATCCGTCTCGAGGGGATGCTCCGCATCGTGTCTGAAGCGGGCAGCGCTCCCAGCATAGGGACCCAGGCAGCGGTGGATCGTCGTCGCGGTGTCCGGAAGCGCGGCACGAACGGCGTCCGCACAATCCAGGGATGCGAGGTCGTGCTGGACGGCCTGCTGCAGCCGCGCCGCCGCCTTTCCGGTCGGCGCAGTCAGCAGCATGCGCGGGATGGCGAGACCGCGCGCGAGGGCCTGCTCGGCAAGCAGCACGAGGATCTTCACCACCACACTCGTCTTGCCCGTGCCCGGCCCCCCGGAGACCACGAGGAGGCGGGCGCGCAGGGCCAGCTCGGCCGCCAGCCGCTGGCGGTCGGGCTCCGCGTCGGAGGCCGTGGCGTGAAAGAACCGGTCGAGCCCGTCGGCGAGCACGACCTCGTCGATCTCCTCCGCCGGAACGCGGTCGGCGATGCGCCGGCGGAGCGCCGAGGCCAGGCGCTCCTGATACTCCCAATAGCGGCGCAGATAGAGACGCCCGGACGCGTCGAGCACCAGCGGTGCGACCGAGACCTCGGGCCCGATTGGCGCGCCGCCCCTACCAGCCGAGGCGTCTACGATCGGGCTCCCGCGCAGCTGCTCGAGCCAGGCATCCGCGGCCGGCCACCGCCAATCGGAGGCTTCGGGAAAGTCCTCACCCGCCTGCCCCACCTCGAGTGGAGCCGGCATGGAAGCTCTCGCGAACGGCTCGAGATCCAGACAGACGTGCCCGGCCGACACGTGATGGCTGGCCAGGGCCGCGGCCAGCAGTACGGCGTCCCGTTCCTCGCCCGCGCGCCGGCCGAGGGCGCGCGCGAAGTGCACGTCCAGCGGCGAGAGCACGCCCTTGGCACGCAGCGTGTCGAGGCTCGGGATCATGCCGCGCGCTCCGTGTCACCGGCGCGGCCGTCGAACAGATCCGAGAGCGCATGGATCAATCCGATCGGCGGGCGATCGAAGTGGATCCCGGAACCGGACTCGTGTCCGGGTGCCATGCCGCGCAGAAACAGGTAGTAGACGCCGCCGATGTGGCGATCGTAGTCGTAGCCCGGAAGGCGACGGCCGAGGTGCCGATGCAGGGCCAGCGTGTAGAGGTGGTACTGCAGCGTGTAGTGATGCGCGTGCATCGTCTGCTCGAGCGCCTCCGGCCGGTAGTCGCGCACGAATCCGCCGAGCTGATTCGACTTGTAGTCGACCAGATAGAAGCGTCCGGCATGCTCGAAGATCAGATCGACGAAGCCGCGCAGATACCCCTCGAGGGGTGGGAAGCCGAGTGATCGCGCTCGCTGCGCGTAGGCGCGCACGGAGGCCGACTCCGAGCGATCCGCAAGCACGGAGGCCAGTGCACCGGCAGTCAGTCGCTGCGTTCCGCCTCCGGCCACGGGAATCGTGAACTCCATCTCGTCGATCCGGCACTCTCGTGTGAGACCCCGCAGCAAGAAGTCGTCCACAGCGGCGCCGAGAGGGGAGTCCAGCACGTCGCCCACCGCCCGGGCGAGCGTTTCCGCCCAGGCATGGGAGAGTCCGTGGCGCAATAGCTCCTCGGCCGAGAGCGAGCGCAGCGTCGCCGGGTCGGCCGCGGCGAAATCGAGCCGCTCGAAGATCTTGTGGATCATCGTGCCGACACCGGCTCCGGCCGGAAAGTCGTTCAGCACGACCGGCGTCGTCGCCCCGACCGGCTCCCGGAGGGCGAGCAGATCATCCTCACGCATGCTCTCTGCGTCGTCGTAGTCCAGACCCTCCGCGAGGGGATCGGCCGCCGAGGCCGAATCCGCACGGTGACCGGAGACCAGACCCGAGAAGCTCGAAGTGCGCCAGGCGGACTCGAGGAGTCGCCTCGACTCTCGCGCACGCAGTGTCGACGCCTGCGCGGTCCGCGGCATGCGACCGTCCGAGCGCGAGAAGGCCAACGGCTCGACGCCGATGCAGCCATCGGAGCTTCGCGCCAGCGCGTCGAGCTCGTCACGAATCCCGTCGTCGTCGAGCCCCTGCATGTGCGCGCCACAGGCTTCGGCCGCATCGACGTCCGCCGACACGACGAGCGGCGCGTCAGCGGGCGGTGGGTGTAGGAGCTGTCCGAGCGGCGAGAGCTCGGCGTCCTTGATCCCCCCCCACAGCACCACCAGGCGGTGCTCGGCACGTGTCAGCGCGACGTAGAGGAGCCGCATCCCCTCGGCCAGCGCCTCCCAGCTCGCGAGATGGCGGTGGGCTTCCTGCTGCGCGCCGCCGAGGTCGAGCTTCGCGCGATGCTCGTCCTCGGGATCGTGGAAGGAAACCCAGTCCCGCTCCTGCTGAGCGAGCCTTCGCCCGTCCCAGAGATAGGGGCAGTAGACGATGCCGTACTGCAATCCCTTGCTGCGATGGATCGTCACGATCTGGACCGCGAGCGCGTCGCTCTCGAGCCTTATCTCTGCCGCCTCACCCGCCTCGTCGGCGCGCGCAGCCGCGTCACGGCGCATGCGCCGCAGCCAGCCCAGAAGTGCGTTCACACCGACGCCCGCCTGCCGAGCGGCGGTCTGCAGCAGCTCGCCGAGATGCAGCAGGTTGGTGAGTCTGCGCTCGCCGTCGGTGCGCGCCAGCAGCCGCTGGCCTATTTCCGGGTCGGCGAAGATCCGATGTAGGAGCGGCATCGGGCCCTCCTGACCAAAGCAGTCGTGCCACGCCCGAAAGCGCTGCAACCACGGCTCCCACTCCTCGTCATCCCCGTCGGCGAGCGCCAAGAGCGACTCGGGCGTCGCACCCAAGAGCGGAGTGGCGGCCGCGGCGCGCACGGCCATCGCATCCGCCGGATCGGCTACGGCGGCGAGCACACGTTCGAGATCCTCCGCGTCGGGCGAGTCGAACACACTCTCCTGGCTCTGCATCACGCTGGCGATGCCGCGGTCACGGAGCGCGGACTGGATATCTCGCGCCTGTGCGTTGGTGCGGCAGAGGACGGCGATGTCGCTCGCCGTCACCGACCGATCTCCGATGGTCGCATCGGAGGCCAGTAGGCGCGCAATATCGTGGGCGACCGCAGGTGGGACGAGATGGCCCGCCTCGCCCTTGCCAAGCGGCTTGCCGGGCTCTGCACGAGGCACGTGAAGGATGCGCAGCGGGGCTCCTGCTCCACCACCGACCGATATCGCGTCCTTCGCGCCCGGCGCGGCCGTCGCTGCGTGGAAGGGGATCTGCTCGTAGAGAAAGGGACACGGCGCGCGCTCGAAGAGGCGGTTCACAGCCGCGATCAACGACGGATCGGATCGCCAGTTTCGCGAGAGCGTGTGGGCGCCCGCGCCCGCATCGGCCTTGGCCTCCATGTAGGCAAAGACATCGGCCCCACGGAAGGCATAGATGGCCTGCTTCGGATCACCGATCAGGAAGAAGGGGGCGCCGGTGGTGTGCCAGATCCGCTTGAAGATGAAGTACTGCACGGGATCCGTGTCCTGGAACTCGTCGATCATGGCGGCGCGGAAGCGCGTCCGGATCCGCTCCGCCAGCGCCTCGCCCGCCGGAAGGCGAAGCGCCCGCGCCAGTACGCTGAGCAGGTCGTCGTAGGAGCACGTCCGGCTGATGCGGCGGCGGCGATCGAGCTCCGTGCGCGCATAGGCGACCAGCTCGAGCTCGAGCTCGAGCCAGCGTGTCTCGAGCGCTGCGGCGTAGGACTCGTCGGCGTCCGCGAGCACCTGACATGCATCGAAGAAGGCATGTGTTGGCGTCGACCCCTTCTTGTTCGTCCGGCTGGCCACGTGATCGCGCGTAAAGCGGATGAACCACGGCTTCGGCGCCTTTCCCCGATTCGGATTCGACGCGAAGCCTGGCGCCGCGGCCGCCAGCAGCTCGTCCAGCTTCACGCCCCAATTCCCGCGGATGCCGTCGGGCCGGTAGATCTGCTTGCTGAGGTCGCCCGCGTCGGCGGCCGCGGCCAGTCGCTCCAACACCTCGCCGCGCTCGACCTGCCAGCGAGCCTTCACGCGCTCGAGCGCCGCCAGCCAGTGCGCCTCCAGGTCGTCGTCGCGCGCAGGATCGGCTCGCTCCGGCAGGACCGGCATCTCCGGCTTCGCGACGACCATTGTGGCGAGGCGCGCCAGCAGGGAGGGCGACACGCGCTGGCCGGCGCGTCGCCGCCCGCGCACCCAGCGGACGAATGTGGGCGATGCGTCGTAGAGCGCCCGAGTCCAGAAATCCTGCGCAACCTGATCGGCGAGCAGGGCCTGATCGCCGACCAGCTCGGTCTCGAAGTCCACGCCGCATTCGAATGCATTCTCCTGAAGCACGGCGTTGCAAAAGCCGTGGATCGTGAAGATCGCCGCCTCGTCGAAGGAGCGCAGCGCGCGCACCAATCGGAAACGTGCGCGCTCGGCCGTACCGGAGGCAAAATGACGCTCGAGCAGTGGGTAGAGGACGGAGTCGCGGCCGCGACTCTCGAGATCACCACCCTGCAGGCCGTGCTCGATGGCGGCCGCCGCCTCACGTAGACGGTCGCGGATTCGCTCGCGCAGCTCCGCGGCCGCCGCGTTCGTGAACGTCACGACCACGATCTCGGAGACGTCGAAGTCGCGTTCCATCACCAGGCGCAGATAGAGGGTGGTGATGGTGAACGTCTTGCCAGTGCCCGCATTGGCCTCGATCAGCTGCGTCCCATCGAGCTCGACCTCGCGGGCCTCGAGCTCCTCCATCTTCACGCCGCCGCTCACGACTGCGCCTCCCGGGCCGCAAGCATCGGGGCGAAGACGCGCAGAGCCAGCGAACGGAAGCCGTCGCGCCGATCGGGATCACCCGAGGGCGAGAAGGCCGGCGAGAGCGGATCGGACCTTCCGAAGAGCTGACGCACCCACACGTCGTCGACCTCGCCGCGCCGCCCCTCGTCGCCGCGGTAGGTCTCGTAGGCGTCGAGGCTGGCTCCGTGGTCGGGATCGGGATCGGACCGACGCCGCTTGCGCTCCAATGTCTCCACGTACCTCCGCGAGCTGCGCGGCAGAATCGGAAGCGCCAGGGTACGGCCGCGACGGTGAATCTCGAGCAAGGTCTCGAGATGGGAGAGCGGGTTCTCCGGGAGCACCAGC
Organism: Deltaproteobacteria bacterium; assembly: GCA_019310975.1. Lineage (GTDB taxonomy): Bacteria > Myxococcota_A > UBA9160 > UBA9160 > UBA4427 > JAFDDH01. Next base: position 32,963 of record JAFDDH010000042.1, read on the forward strand.
CGGATCTGTGGCTTGCCGGCCAGGTCCGGTCGGCCGACGAGGTGACTCACCCGCGCAATCCCCTGTGGCGCGAGTGCGCAGAGAGCGAGGTGACGAATCCAGAGCTCGATCTCGGATGTGTGGCCGAGCTTGGAGAAGGAGTGCACGACTCGGCCGGCCGGCCACAGTCGATCGACACGGCCAAGCAGCCGGAAGCCGCCGACCTCGAGGTCGATCTCGAGGTCGGGCAGCGACTCGCCCGGGCAGAGCGCTCGCGTGCGCGTCGCGATGTCCCACGCCTGCCGAGCCACCTCATCGTACGCGCACGCGCCTGGCACGCCGAGCGGCAGCGCACCGCGCGCGCGCACGATCTGCTCCAGGGCGGCCGCGGCGTGTCGATCATCCGCCGCAAGCGCCCGGGAGAGCACCTCGTTCCCCACCCGCCAGAGCTCGAGGCCCTCGAGATCCACTGGCTCCCGATCCGGTGGGATCTCCTCCTGGTCCCGCAGCTCGAGACGCAGCCGCGTGCGCAGCAGATGACGAGCCGGGTCGCGGAAGTAGTCCACCAGGTCGTTGAGTCGCACCGGCTCGCCCGCATCCGCCGGCTCGGGCAGGGGCTCACTCTGGAATGGCCCCGGCTTGCGCCGTTCGCCGGTCAGCACACGCGCCGCCCGACAGAATGTGTCCGCGTGGCTGAAGAGCTCGGGATCACTGGCGTCGAAGTAGCGCTGACTGAATGGCTGCATGGCGTGATGCACCACGAGCCGCTCGCGGATCCACACGGCCGGATCACGCTCGAAGGCCTCGCGCTGGTCGGCGAACACGTCCGGACCGGGTTTCCAAGCTGTGCCCAGATGATCGAGCAGCTCGCCCACGACCACCGAGGGCGGTCGCGGCTGGTTGTCACGCACGTCCTGCCCGGTGTACGTGATCACGACCCGGTCGCGCGCCGAGAGCAGCGCCTCCAGGAAGAGCTGTCGATCGTCGTCGCGGGAGCTGCGATCACCGAGCAGTCGGTGGCTCGCCATCAGATCGAATCCGAGCGGCCGGCGTCTGCGCGGAAAGCCGTCATCGTTCAGGCCCATCAGGCAGACGACCCGGAAGGGAATCGTGCGCATGGGCACGAGCTCGCAGACCGTCACGCCCCCACCCAGAAAGCCTCCGGAAGCCCGCGCGAGCGAGAGGGGGTGATCGATGGCTTCGCGAAATGCGGCCAGCGAGGGCCGACCCCGATAGCCCGCCTCGGCGCCGGCGCGGACGAGATCATCGAGGACATCGCGGATGCACTGATGCTCGTGGAAGTGCTCGCCCGTGCCGACCAGCATCTGCGCCAATAGATCCGCGAGCAGCTTGCCCCACCCCGAAAGAGAGTGCGGCGCGCGCACCCGATGATGGAAGCGAAAGAGTGTCTCGCAGAAATCCACGAAGCGACCCAGCGTCTGGGCCTCCGGGCCCTCGATTCCGTCGGCCGGCAGCACACCCGCGAAGAGCCGCCCGGCTTCGCCGTCCATGGCGTGCCCCACCAGGAGACGATCCAGCCCGAAGCGCCAGGTGTTCTCCTCGGCGGCGGGCTGTCCTTCCGCGGCGCGGTGCTCGGCATCGATCCCCCAGCGAATTCCCGACTCCGCGATGCGCGCGCGGATCCACCGCTCTGCGTCCTCATCGATGCCGAAGCGCGCGCGGATGCACTGATGCGAGAGCAGGTCCTGCACCTCGTTTGCGTGCAAGCGCCCACTGACGACGTCAAGCACGCGGCCGAAGGCCTCCACGACCGGATGCGTGCTGCGCAGCGATCGGTCCGCGATCCGGCACGGGACCCTGCCAGCACCTCGCTCTTCTCGCTGCGAGAAGGCCGCCTCGATGAAGGGCGCGTAGGCCTCGACGTCCGGGACCATGACCACCACGTCACGCGGCTCCAGGCCGGCATCACGCTCGAAGAGATCCAGCAGCTGGTCGCGCAGGACCTCCGCCTCACGCATCGGGCCGTGGCAGGCGTGGACGCGGATCGAGCGGTCGTCGGCGGAGAGCGGGAGGGTGGGAGCCGGGTCGGATTCTGTCTCGCGAGATCGGCCGCGGGCACGCAGGTGAAGAACGTCGGATTGCAGGACCGAGAGCAGGCTGGCCGGTGCGGTCGACAGCGGGTCGTGGTGCAGGTCGGCGTCGTCCTCCATGTAGTCGACGCGGCTCTCGAGCACCTGCTGGAAATCGCGGCCCAGCCGGCCCAGCGAGGCCAGGAGGGCGTTTCCCTCCTCGAGGGCCAGCTCTTCGTCGACACCCTCGCGATCCTGGCCGACGCGACGCAGCTCGCGCAGGATCTCGCGTCGGCTGCGGATCTCGCCCCAATACTCGTTGGAGGGCGACAAGACGAAGAGGTGGATCTCGACGTGACGCGAAAGTACATCCAGTGCTGACAGGTAGAGCGGGGGCAGGGTCGCAATGCCGAAGAAGCTGACTCGCCTGGGGAAGTCCTCCAGGCCGGTGGGAGAGTCTGCGAGTGCCCGGGTCAAGCGCCGCAGCCGCGATGCCAGATGCGTCGAGCCGTGGCGCTCGACCAGGGCGCGGAACATCTCGGCCTGCCAGCCGCTCTCTGCCTGCCGCGTAAATCGATTCGCAGCCAGCGCATCGCCGCGCTCCCATGCGAGCACCATTTCGGGGCGGTAGACGATGTAGTGGTCGAAGATCTCCGCCACGCGCCGCGCCAGCTGGAGCGCCTTCTCGCCGTGGCTGTCATCGGTCAGGTAGCTGGCGATCGGCTCGAAGCCCGGCTCGCTCGCTCGCTGCGGCAGAAGCTCGGCCAGCGTCCACATCGCCGCCTCGGGCGCAAAGGCGCGACCCACGGACTCCTCTTCCCGGAGCACTCCGCAAAGAGCGCGCTCGAGCAGGGCCTTCGGAAAGGGGAACTCCACATGGGCGAGAACGCCGTGCAGCCGCGATAAGGAGAGCGCCAGCCAACGTTCCATACCCCTGTCCTGAACGACGATGCACTCCTTCTCGAAGGGACCACCGATCGGCTGCGCGACCACGTCGGCCAGCGCGCGGAGTAGCTCTTCGGTGCGATTGCTGCGGTGGACGTACATCAGCGAAACGGGCAACCCTGTGGGCGCTGGCTGGCCATGCCGGGATCCGGGATGATAGCGCCCGTGACGGACTTCTACTTCGCCTACGGGTCGAACATGGGCCGATCGCGATTGGAGGAGCGGATTGGAAGCGTCGAGCCGGTGGGAGCCGCCTGTCTCGAAGGCTTCCGACTGGTATTCAACAAGCCGTCGAAAGACGGATCGGGCAAGGCGAACCTGGTCTCAGCGCAGGGCTCCGTCGCGTGGGGTGTGGTGTGGCAGATCGGGTACGATCGCTGGTCGGCGCTGGACCCCTTCGAGCCAGGCTATCAGCGGATCGTACTCCAGGCCCGGACCCGTGCGGACGCGGCCGTGCGGGTCGGCGTCTACCTCCACCCGGCGACCGGCCGCGATATTCCGCCCTTCGATTGGTACATCGATCACCTGATCGTGGGCGCGCGCGAGCACGCGCTGCCCCAGGACTGGCTCGACGCACTGATCCTCGTCCGAGGGCGGGCTCACCCTACCCGTCCGTCCGAGACATGAGCAGAGCCCTGCAGCCTGCGCGCGAGGCGCGCCACAGCTTCGGCCGTCTCCTCTGGCGGCAACACCGTGTAGCAGAGACGAATCCAGTCCGCGTAGGCCGCGCCACTCGAGGCACCCGGCGCCACCAGCACACCCTCCTCGAAGAGGTCCGCCAGTAGACCGTCCAGACCGCGCTCGTCCAGCTGCTCGCTCACGTCGATGAAGATGAAGGTCGAGCCCTGTGGCGCCGGCAGCCCCAAGACCTTGGCGGCCGCTCGGCCGGCTGCCCGATAGTGGTCGCGCGCCTGCTTCTGCCATGCCGCACCGTCCTGCAGTGCTCGCAGCCCGGCCACCTGCGCGGCCGTGGGCGCGTTGTAGTAGGTGTGCGTGCCGATCTTGCGGGCCTCGTCGACGAGCGCCGGCGGGCCCACCAGGTAGCCGACCCGATTGCCCGCCATCCCATACGCCTTGGAGAACGAGAAGATCGAGAGGCTTCGCTCGGGCGCCCAGCCGCCGGGCGAGACGTGCTCACCCGTGTAGACGAAGTCTTCGTAGACCTCATCGGATATCAGCCAGAGATCGCGGCGCTGCGCGAGCTGCGTCAGCCCCTCGAGCCAGGCGCGCGGAAGAACCCGACCGGTGGGATTCGACGGAGTCGAGACGTAGAGCGCGACCGTTCGCTCGCTGCAGAGCGCCTCCACCACCGCAACGGCTTCATCGGCGGAGTTCACTCGATCGTAGAAGGGTACCTCCACCGGCGTCCCGCCAAAGGCTTGCACGATGCCGCGGATGAGCGGCCAGAAGGGGGCCAGGATCAGTACCTCCTCGCCGGGTGACACGATGGCACCGGCCGCACAGGCGAGCGCGGCCGTGGCACCGGCCGCCACCAGCACGGACTCGCGCTCGCAGGGGAGCCCGTTGCGGGTCCTCGCCTTCTCGACCAGGGCGTCCACGAGCGCCGGCCAGCCGCGCGTATCGCAGTATTGGTGGATGCCCGGGTGGTCCTCGATGCGGATCTGCTCGAGCCGCGCGCCCTGCGGCGGCGTCAGCCACGTATCCCCCACATGCAGCGGGTAGACGGGCCCGGGATGTTCGTGCATCCGATCGGCGAAGGGCGAATACACGGCACCGGGCATGCGGGCAACGCACTCAGTGACGCGGGGAGGACGGGGCATCGGACCTCTCGGGTGGCCGGCGCGTCGCGCGGGCGCGGCCAAGTCGGACCGCGATCCTAGCCGACCGTGGCCGGCGACGACGCGGGCGCAGGACGCCTTCCGGATCGCTCCGGTTGCCGAGTGGGCCGTCTAGCGAAGGCCCGGAGTGCCGGCCGCCGGCGCCTCCAGGACCCCGGCGTGCCAGGCGGCCAGCGTATCCTCGACAAGTGGCAGCATGGCGTCGACCACATAGCCGTAGAGCAGGTGGGAGGGATGAGGCCCTGCGCGCTGGTCGATCAATGCATCCAGCAGGTGTCCATCCGAGAGCGCACGGCGCATCGCCGCGGCGCTGTCCACGACGCCCACGTCGAGCCGAGCACCGGCCGTCTCGATGATCTCGCTGATGGACCGCTGTGCGTGCATCGGATAGGTGACGAAGAGGATGGGTACGTCCAGAGTGCGTGTGAGATCGACCATCCGCTCCAGATCCCGCACGAGTCCCGGGGCCGGATCCGGCACATCCGCTCCCTTGGGCAGGCGGCCAGACGGCTGCAGCTCGCCCTCGAACCAGCCGCCCCGCGCCTCGGGATCGTATTGATGGCCGGTGGCGCCATACCACGCGATCGAGACAAGTCGGAAGAGCCGTAGGTTCATCAATGCGCGGCGCACGCGCAGCCAGGGATCGGGCCGCTCCCAGCGCATCGTCTCTACGACATTCCAGAGGTTGTTGATTCCGACCCACACGATCACGAGCTGTGGCTGCAGCTGAAAGATCTGGCGCTCGAGCCGATTGGCCACGAAGGTCGAGTTGAGGCTGGGCACGCCCAGGTTGACGACGCGGAA
>JAFDDH010000402.1 GCA_019310975.1 Deltaproteobacteria bacterium
CGTCGCTATCGCGGCAGGGAGCTGATCGGTGTCAACACGAGCTTCGTATTCATCTGGGGGGTCGGCGCTTCGATCGGGCCCGGGCTGAGCGGTGCGGCCATGACGATGCTCGGACCCAACGGGATGCCCGCGACTGGCGTTCTACTCTGCGTACTCTTCCTCTTGGTCTGCCGTCGTCAGCCAGCCGAGGCGGCCGACTGATGGATTCATCTCCGCCAGAACTTGAGGCGACCCCACTTGCGATCATTTCCCACGACGCGTGCGCAGTTGCGGCCCGGCACGCCGGTCACGCCGCCGCCGGGATGTGTGCCGCCACCGCACATATAAAGGCCGTCGATGGGTGTGCGGTAGTCAGCGTATCCTGGAATCGGTCGGAAGCAGAACATCTGATCTACGGCCATCTCGCCCTGCGTGATGCTCCCGCCGATCAGTCCGAAGCGCTCCTCGATGTCCGGTGGCGCCAACACCTCCATGTGCTCGACAGAGTCCGAGAATCCCGGACAGTACTCATCGAGAGTGCGGATGATGCTCTGCCCATAGACTTCTCGCTCGGTCTCCCAGCTTCCATCGGCGAGATCATAGGGACCGAATTGGGTAAAGCAGAGGCCGATGTGCTTGCCCTCGGGTGCCAGACCGGGCTCGATCGCCGTCGGAAAGATCGCCTCGATGTAGGGATGCTCCGAGCAGCGGCCGTACTTCGCATCATCCCAGGCTCGCTCGAGGTACTCGAGCGACGGCGATATCGCGAGGATCCCCATATGCGGTGTGCCGGGCGTAGCACCCTTCCATGCCGTCGGCTTCGGGAGCTCTCCGAGGCCGAAGTTCACCTTGACCGAGCCGGATCTGGTGCGGTAGCGACGGATCGAGCGCAAGACGTCATCGGAGAGATTCTCCTCACCGATCAGATCCAGATAGGTCGTGACGGGATGCGCATTGGAGATCACCTGGCGGGCCCGAACGATGCTTCCGTCCTCCAGCTCGACACCCGTGGCACGGCCGCCCTCCACCACGACGCGGTGTACCGGCGACGCCTCACGGATGGTGGCGCCGGCTGAACGCGCCGAGTCGGCCAGGCTGCGTGCAACGGCCCCCATGCCGCCGTGCACCCAGCCCCAAGCACCCGCGTGCCCGTTGATCTCGCCGATCCAGTGATGCAGCAAGACATACGCGGATCCCGGGCTCATCGGGCCACACCAGGCGCCCATGATCGTCTGAGTACCCAGTGCGCCCTTCACGCGATCGTCCTCGAACCACTCGTCGAGGAAGTCAGCTCCCGAAATGGTAAAGAGACGCACGAGCTCCGCGATTTCGCTCGCCGACCAATGACGCACCTTGCCCCCGAGTGACAGCCACTGCGCCAGGTCTCGCAAAGCCAGATTGGGGGGAATGACGAAGAGCAGGTCCTTCAGCATCTGGCCCACGCGGGCAAAGTATTTGTCGAACTCGATGTAGGATTCGGCGTCCTTCTTCGAATAGCGAGCGATCTCCTCGGCGGTCTTCTGCACGTCGCCCCAGAGCGTGAGCGAAGTACCGTCCGGATAGGGGACCCAGTAGTCGGGATCGAGAATCGTGACCCGGTAGCCAAAGCGCTCGAGCTCGAGCTCGGAGACGACCTGCGGGGGCATCAGGCTCGACACGTAGGCGGCCGAGGAAATCTGGTAGCCCGGCCAGGTCTCCTCGGTGACCGACGAGCCGCCGACCATGCCCTTGCGTTCGAGCACAAGCACGTCCAGACCCGCACGTCCGAGATAGCCCGCGCAGGCCAGGCCGTTGTGCCCGCCACCAACGATGACGACATCGTGAATCTTCATTGTGGTCCTCCACGGCCGATCACACGGATTCTAGCCCGAAGTGGTCGAATATAAGCTCTCTCAGGCAGGCTTCTGACCGCGACTGTAGACCTGCAGCATCTCACCCTTCTCGCAGACGACGACCGTCGCGCGCCAGTTCTCGACGAATCCGTCGACATCTTCCTTGGTCATCCGCTCGAGTAGCTGCGGATAGAGAGAATCGCGGAGCTGCTCGTATTCGACTCGAGCCTCGCGGCGATACCATTCCGACCGATCCTCGACTTCGGCATTCTCGAATCCGACTTCTCGCATGATCGAGAGCTGGCCGGTGGGTGTCGCCATGGCGTAGGTGAGCCCTTCGAGCTCGAACCAATAGAGCATGTCCTCGCTGTAGCCTTCGGACTCGCCGTGCTCGCGACGCATCCAGTCGTAGCAAGTGAGCCAACCGCCCGGCCGGAGAACGCGCAGACACTCGGTCAGGATTCCACGCTTGTCCTCGATCTGCGTCATCGCGCCCGAGATCAGCACGAGGTCGAATTCCTCGCATTGAAAGGGCAGAGCGCCCGGCTCGACTGTCCGAAAGGTCGCCCGATCGGATAGCCCCCGCTCACGGGCCCGACGCTCGGCGTGCTGGGTGAGACGCTCGTCGATGTCGATCCCCACGACCTCGGCGGCGTATTTCTCGGCCAGTACGAACGCGGGGCCGCCGAGGCCGCAACCGATGTCCAGAACGCGCCGACCGCGCACTTCCAGCCCCCGGACCAGCTTGTCGACGTTTCCGATCCCACCAGGCGCCATGAAGTCTCTGCCCCAGACCAGCTGGAGCATGTCGATCATGGCGTCGTGGTACTCGGGCTCTTCCATCACGTTTCCACATCCTCTGCGATCGACTGGACCGCCCGCCCTCGACCGCCCAACAATTCTACCGAGGTAGTTGAGTATTCGAAACAGGCGGGCAGGCAGGGATGTCGAGCCAGATCCAGGCCGACAGCCCTTGGTGGGCCGTGGCGGCAAGTGTGGCGCGGAACCTTCGGGCAGCGGGCTGACGAATCAGGGTTTTAACCAGCGCATCCGAGCGTGCCCAATCAAATCCTGGCCTGGACGGATCCGCGATTCGAGTCCGCAGCCCCCGACACGACGCCGACCGA
>JAFDDH010000403.1 GCA_019310975.1 Deltaproteobacteria bacterium
GTCTGGGGACTGTTGCTGTGCAGACCGAGCAGCACGGTCCGCATCAGCTCGACGTCGAAATGCAGCGCGAGCAACGTAAAGATGTGTTCGACGCGGCGCGCGACGCGCAGCTCCGGATGGGCGGAGAGCAGAAGCGAGCCAACGCGGTCGTCACCGGGCACGGCACGACGGGCGGCCGTGGTCGGCGGCTCGACGGCGATTTCGTGGCGCACTGCTCGGAGCACCGCCTCGCGATCGGGGCATAGCTCCGGATGACGTACCGCGATCCCCGCCGCCGCACAGCCGCAACGGAAGCGGAACTCGAAGCCCGGCTGGGAGAGAGCCTCGAGCAGCCCCGTCATCACCTCAGCGGATGGCGTCTGCGCAACGATGTCGGGCAGCAGGAGCTTCTCCAGCTCCGCCCGCTCGGGATCGCAGAGTGCCGCCAAGAGCGCACTCGAGACTTCCGCGCCGGCCGATCGCAAGCGCGCCGCGGCCTGCGCGGCGCGGATTGGATCCCCCAGCGCGTCGACCAGGCGCCCCACCTCGCTCTGATCGACGGATTGCTCCCTCAGCCCCTCGCTCGTCTGCGCGCGGCGCTCGTGGAGGCGGGCCAGGATCTCTCTGCGGTCGAGCTGGATCTGCGTCTCCGCCACATTGCGCGCGATCGAATCCATCGACTCCAGCGAGATCTCGCCGGATTGCAGATTCGTGGCCAGCTGCTCGCGATAGGCCTGCTGGAGCCGCCGCAGGACGATCGCCAGCACGATCACCAGCGCGATGATGATCACGAGCACGACGGAGAGAGCCGTCTCGGACAGGACGGCCAGAATCGCGAGCAGCAGGCCGCCGCCCACGACATCGCCAATGCGCTGGCCGCCGACGTCCACGTAGGTCTTGGTGGGTCGCTTCATGCGCAGGGGCAGCGGCGTATAGAGCAGCTCGAAGCCCGTGCGAAAGGCCGAGTTCGTCAACACCGAGCCCACCGCCCGCATGATGACCACCGACGCCATCCGCGGGATCGCCAGCACGACCCCGCCCATCAGCGCAACCGCCACCGGCATGATGCTCATGCTGGGCCCGATCCCGAAGCGGGCCAGCAATCGGTGGACGAAGAGCGACTGCACGAGAAAGGTCGCTAGCCCGACACCGGTATAGAAGATGCCGAAGAAACGAATCAGATCCTCGGAAGTATGGAAGGCCGCGGCAGCCTGGGCCTTGAACGCCCAGTCGAGCAGCGCGTCCAACATCGCGAGCAGGAAGCCTGCACCCAGCATCAGTCTGAGATAGGGGGTGCGGAGCAGGATCGAGAGCCCCGACCCTTTGGCGCCCCCGACCGACCCCGCGTCCGCGCTCGACTCCTCGGACCTTCCCATGGCAAGCATCAGCGCGCCGCAGAGCGCGTGCATGGCCCCCATCACGATGAGCGTGGCATGAATGCCAAAGTAGGCCGTGATGCGCTCGGAGAGCAGACCGCCGAGCAGTCCGCCCAGTGTCGCAAAAGACGAGACGCGCGCGATGCTGCGCTTGGCGCTATGTGGATCGAAGCGCTCGTTGAGGGTGGACCAGAACCCGCTGATCAAGACCGCGGTCGCTGCAGCCAGGTGCACGTAGAGGAAGCCGCTGACGAGCTTCGGTGCACCTTCGATGACCAGCCACTCGACGAGAAAGAGCAGCGCACTCACTAAGAAGAACCACGGCACGACGCGCGCTGGGCCAAATCGTCCGACCAGACGCGCCGCCGGAGCCGCGCTCAGCAACGACACCAGTCCCGCCGCCACGATTGCGTAGGGGAGAGCCGAAGCGTCGAAGTTCGTCAGGAAGAGCGCATCGCGTGTCGCCTTGCCGGCCAGCAGCTGTGTGAGCATGACCAATGAGGTCGCGCTGGACAGGGCGACGATCAGCGAGGGACTGCGATGGGGCGACATGGGGTGCGCGGGGGTGGCGTCGAGACGGAGCGCGGATGCGGATCACTCGAGAAGCTTGGGCGGGGGGCGCGTTTCACGCCCGGGGAGCGTGGCCCATGCGGTGCCCGATGTCGACCTCGGCACCCGAAGGCAACGATCCCGCATCTCCCCCCGCTGCGTCAGCCGCTGGATGTGCGCTCCACCAATCGCGCCACCACGCGGCGGCGCGATCGCGACTCCAGGGCGTCTCGGCTGCCAACGTCTCGAGCGCGGCCGCGAGCTCATCCACCGAGTCCGGTCGATCGCCGGGAGCCTTGGCGAGACAGCGCAGGATCCAGCCCCGGAGTACGTCGGGGATGTCGGCGCCGAGTGGCTTCGGCTCCGCGTGTAGGTGCTGATCGAGTACCTCGACCAGGTTGTCGCCGCGAAAGACGTGATGACCCGAGAGCAGGAAATAGCCGATCGCGCCGATCTGGTAGATATCTCCCCGTGCGTCCAATGTGTCGGGCGCCTCGATGGCCTCGGGCGGCATATAGAGCGGAGTGCCCGTGAGCGAGTTCGTGCTGGTCAGCGCGAGATCGGGCGTCTGAGTCTGTGGCCGCACCAGCCCGAAGTCGAGCACCTTCACGAAATCGAGCACCCGCCCGCGCTCGCATAGCATCACATTGGACGGCTTGAGGTCGCGATGGATCAGACCGTGGGCGTGCGCCTCGCCGATCGAGCCGCAGATCTGGAGCAGCACGTGCACGGCACGCGCGGGCGGCATCGGGCCCTCTTCATCCACGCAGGCGCGTAGGGTCACACCCTCGACGTACTCCATCGCGTAGTAGAAGGTGCCGTCGAAGGTACGGCCGTAATCGTAGATCGCGATGGTGTTGGGGTGGGTGAGGCTCGCCGTCACCTGAACCTCGCGCTCGAAGCGTGCGACCGCCTCGGATGAAGAATGCTCCTTGCGCAGTAGCTTGATGGCAGTGGGCCTGCGCAGCAGGGCGTGACTCGCGAGATAGACTGTCCCCATCCCGCCGCGTCCGATGACGCGCTCGATGCGGCCGAGTACCCGAAGAGGCCTGCCGCGGCTACAACCAGGAGCCCGCTCATGGAAACGAAGCGCAGTCGCAGCTCGGCCAGCCCGCCGTACGCCTCTTCGACGTCGATCTCCGTGGCCAAGCCGAGCTGGAGCTCCGGCAGCCAGGCCCAGGCCCCCGCAACCAACACGCCGCGATAGTCGCGGTAGCCCTCCACGTTCGCGCCCGAGAGGCCCTCGAGAGCGGATGCCGCCATCTGCGTGAGCGGCCGCGCGAGCACGGGTGGCGCCTCGTCGAAGCCCGCGGTGAGGTCGCCGCCGGGGTCGCGGATGGAGACCCGCCGGAATGAGGAGACCGAGGGGTCGGCCGGAAGCAGGCCGATCTCGCGCAGCTGCTCCTCGAAGCGGCTACGCGAGAGCAAGCGCCCATCGGTTGAGAATGCGTACGTCTCGCCGGTCTCGCCCGGACTGGCCACCGCGAGCAGCGCCGAGAAGCTCGTCGCCGCATCGATCCCGATCCCAAGCACGGAGATCACCTCACCGGTGGCATCGTGGATCGGTGTCAGCATGGCCATGACGCCAAGCGGCGCCTGCGCCGAGGCCTCGAACTCGAGCGGGGGCGTGATCAACTCCTCGCCATCCATCGC
>JAFDDH010000165.1 GCA_019310975.1 Deltaproteobacteria bacterium
ATCGATGTGGGAAACCAGGGCGGCGATCTCGGCCTGACCCGTGGCTCCCTTTGCACTTTCCTCCGCCAGCGCCGTCACGAACTCCACCTCGCCCACGGAACGCAGATGGTCCGGCCCCTCACTCAGATATTCCGCTCCGCACTCCATGAACACGGTCTTCTCGATCCTGTGCCCACTACCGGTGTCCCCCCATAGATCGGCGAGCAGGTAGGGGGGCAGGCCGGGATGGCGCCAGAGGTGATGGTGCGGGTCCACGATCGGCCGCTCCGGGTCGATGATCTCCTCCTGGACCTGCTCGAGCCATGTCTGATGGTCTCCCGCTGAATCGCTCATCGCGCGCTCCTCTCCTCGATCGTTCGGCCGGTCCTCTCTCGGACCTGGGGATGCTAGCCCCAACTCATGACGAAAAAGAATCGGGCACTGCGCGGGTCTAGGAAGATCAGGGAGTCATCGAGCCTTCGCCACCTGTACGTCGGCGAGACATTACGGATGATTCTCCATGTTTCGGGACCTGGGCGGGCGATGATCACGAGTGGTCGCTAACCGGTGATCTTCTGAATCACTGCCACCGTCCGATCGACGAGCTCGTCGAGGTCGAGCTCGCCGACACCAGCGAGCGTGACGGCAACCCGGCCCTGCCAAGGCGCGGTCCAGTGCTCGGGGATCGGCCTACCCTGTAGTCCCCAAAGGCCACCGACCGTGGCACCGTTGCAATCGGTATCGAGTCCCGCCGAGACGGCATCGCCGATTGCCGCACCAAAATCATCCGGATGCGAGAGCAGCGCCCAGACGACGAGGGCGAGGTTGTTGACCGTGTGGACGGGCGACATTCCCTCGTAGCGTTCGCGGATTGCCCCGTCGCCGTGGGGCTTCCCGGCTTGCTCGCGGCCGAGCACCACCGCAGCCGCACAATCGGAGCTGGCGGGGATCTCGCCCAGCGCAATCGTCACCGCCTCCTCGAGAGAAGTGGCCACGGGGATCGCTGCACCGAGGGCGGCCACGAAGGCTGCGCCATGGACTCCCTCGCCGCGATGAGAGAGAGAGGCGTCCCGGCTCGCCAGGTCGGCGGCCAGGGCGGGGCGGCCGGGGCAGACCCAGCCGTACAAGTCGGCTCGAATCTGCGCACCGATCCAATCGTTCCACTCATTATCCGAGCACTCGGCGAGATCAAAGCCGGGCGGGGCACCGAAATGGAAGTAGTCGCTGACGTTGGCGAGCAGGATCTTGAATGCGGCTCGCTCCGCCGTGAAGGTCCATCCCACGGGCAGAAAACGCAGCCAGCCCCGGGCCACTTGCGCCCGGTCGAGATCCAGGCCGTACTCCTCCATCAGCTGGAGCGCGAGCACCGTGTAGTTGATGTCGTCGTCTGGCTCGCTGCGAACCATCGCCTCCTTGCACGAGCCTCGGGCGAGATTGATCGCCATCGACCCCTCGACCAGGGGGACGTAGTCTCGCAGGGGCAGCGCGCCCGCCTCTTCGAGGAAGCTGCGCATGAAGGCGTGTCCCTTCTGCATCGACATCAGCTCTACTGGCTTGCCCAGCTGGCAGCCCGAGATGCGGCCCTGCCAGGCGGAGCGGATTCGCGCGTCCTGCTGTAAAGGGTGCTGTGATGGGTGCTCTTTAGAGCCGAGTACTCGATACGACGTGGGTGTAGCGGGTTTCTGCGTTGACATACCAGCCAGTGTACCGTCTGAGGAGCGGCTCGATCGAGTGCGTTCGACTACACGCTCTTCAGCCCCGGCCACATCGTCCGCATTTCGCTGGGACCGGGCAGCTTCGGCGCTGCAGCGGAGAGGTTCGCCTGGCACTCGCGCCGAATCGACTCGCCGTCCGCACTCACTCACTACCGCTCCGGTGTGAATCGGACCGGCATCGATTTGATGCTGTTGACGGTGGTGGATCGCAGCCGTCGCACCGGACCACAGACTTCGATATCCGGGAAGCGCGAGAGCAGCTCGGAGAAGATGCTGCGGATCTCGCCACGCGCGAGGCTCGCACCGAGGCAGAAATGCGGCCCCCAGCCAAAGGCCAGATGAGGATTGGGGTCGCGAGTCACATCGAGCTGGTGCGGATTCTCGAATACGTCCGCGTCCCGGTTGGCGGAGGGATAGAACATCACGACCTTGTCGTTCTCACGAATCGACTGCCCAGCGATCTCCGTATCGCAAGTGGCCGTTCGCCGCATGGTGATGACGGGACTCACGTATCGGAGGATCTCCTCGGTCGCCGTCGGCATCAGAGATCGGTCGTCTAGGAGCTTCTGCCATTGATCCCGATTCTCGGAGAGAGCCAGCATCCCGCCCGAAATCGCGTTGCGAGTGGTCTCGTTGCCGGCCAGGATCAGCAGAATGAAGAACATGTTGAAGCCGAGCTCATCGAGGCGCTCGCCATCGACTTCGGCGTGCACCAGCACGCTGGTCAGGTCGTCCCGGGGATCGGATCGGCGTTTTGCGGCCAGGTGGCCCGCATACTCGAAGAGCTCGGACATGGCATCGGTTGCACCCGCTTCATTCGCAAAGTCCGGATCCTCGAAGCCGACCATCTGATTCGACCAGTCGAAGAGCTTGCGCCGATCCTCCAGAGGGCAGCCGACGAGCTCCGCAATCACGAGCAGTGGAAGCTCGCTCGCGATGGAGGCGACGAAATCGCACTCGCCCTTGCGCGCCACGCTGTCGACGATCTCGGAGGAGAGCTTGCGAATATGCGGCTCCATATTGTTGATCATGCGGAGCGTGAAGCCCTTGTTGACCAGCTTTCGCAGCTTCGTATGGTTGGGAGCATCCTGGTTGATCATCCAGAGTCGAAGCTGCGCGGCGCGCTCCTCGTTCAGGTCGGTGGTGATCACTGTTCCGCGTTCCGATGAGAAGCGCTTCTGATCCAGGGAGACTTCGATGATGTCCTTGTGGCGGGTCAGTGCCCAGTAGCCGTGCTGCTCCGCCCGCATGAGGTCACCCAGATTGGCCTTGATCTCACTCGGCGGCTGCCAGTGGACGGGCTCGTGCTCGCGGAGCCAGGTGAAGTAGTCATGAGGCATCTCGCGCTCGAATGTCGCCGAGTCGTAAAGGTTGACGGCCTGCATCGAACTCCCTCCTCTCTCCTCTTCGCGTACGCGGTGAAAGCAAGCGGCCTGTCACACTGACGCGAACTCGACGGTATAGCCCGGGCCGGCGGCGCCATCCAGATCGGCGATGCCAAGGCCGACGGAGGGAAGGGCCGGTTCAGGCGTCGGCCACGATCTCGGAGAGCGCCGGTCCGACCTTCTCGACGATCGGGACCAGCGCCTCCAAGTCGAAGCCATAGACCTCGGCCGCATTGCCCCCGAGCATCCTGCGGATCTCGTCTCCCGGGTAGGAGCCGAAGGTTCTGCGAAGCGACTCCATGGAGTTCGGCCAGGTACCCTCGAGGTGCGGGTAGTCGGAGCCCCACATCAGCTTGTCGACACCAATGCGATGGCGATCCCTGCCCTCGTGGGGCGGGAGGAAGGATGCGCCCAGGTAGCACTGACGCTGGAAGTACTCTGTCGGGCGGAGCGTGAGGTCCCGGGTGAAGTGATTGAAGAAGGGCAGATCGGCCTTGAACTCGAGCACGCGAAGCGCCTCGAGGATCCAGGAGCAGCCCGTCTCGGTGAGCACGAGCTGCAGATCCGGATACCGCTCGAACGCGCCCGACCACATCAGCGCCGCAAATGGACGGTGGGCCCACATGTCGACCTCGCTGATATACATGGCCGTCGCGCTCGGCACATCGCCATAGTCGGGCGCCCAACCCGAGTGCGAGTGGAGCGCCATGCCGAGCTCCGCACAGACGGACCACAGGGGCTCGTAGCGGGGGTGATGGTAGAAGGGATGATCGCCGGTGCTGGTCGGCAGCAAGACGCCACCCCACAGCCCCCGCTCGCGGGCGTCGCGCACCTCCTGGCAGCTCACGTCTATATCATCGACGTTGATGAGCGCGACGCCTGCGTGGCGTCCGGAGTTCGCGTTGCACAGGTCGGCGAGCCAGCGGTTGTACGCCCGGATGCCCTCGAGGTTCTGGTCGCGATCGACCGCATGCCGATACTGGAGCAGGCCCGCACCAAAGGGGGCCATCTGCGGGAAGATGATCTCGCCAGCGATGCCGTCCGCCTCGAGCTCCTGAAGCCGGACCGCACCGTCCCACTCGCCACGCCGGGGTGCGAAGGCGCTCTGCTCGTCACTGAAGAGGGTCCAGAGCGCATCGTCGTCCAGCTCGGGTGGCGCGGCGGACATGGCGTTGATCCTACCCGCCTCGCCTCCCGCCTGGTCGGTGTACTCCTCGACCGCCTCTTGATCGAAGAAGGTGCCCGTCCGTGCCAGCATGTCCTTTGCGAAGGCGAGCCACCAGGCATCGCTCGCGGCGTGCAGCCGCTTCGGCATGTACTCGTTGTAGGTCGCGGGAAGCGCGCCCGCGTGACAGTCGGAGCTGATGATCAATACCTTTGTCACGACGGAATCCTCCAGAGAACGTGTCCCCGCTCGCTCGTTCGGCCGAGCCTGCGCCGACTCGCTGCCGATCATGGTAACCGAGCTCAGACCGCTGGATCGGGCCTTCTGGATTGTGCTGTCCCGCCCCTGGCCTGGCTGGAAAGACGCCATAGTGCGCTGGTGCCCAGTGAGAGGGCGAGAATGGCCAGCCCCACCAAGCCAGATCCATCACGGCCCAGGGCCGGAACCGGCGGCGAAAAGCTCGTGAAGGCTTGGTTGCAATCGACGCGTGGGAAGCTCAGGCCATTCGTATCGTCGGTGACCCACGTCGACGAATCTTCGACGGCCTGCTCGAGGTCATCCGGCGTCAGCATCGGGAAGATGCTCCTGACAAGGAGCGCACACCCACTGACCACCGGCGTCGCATAGGACGTGCCCGAGCCGAAGAGGGTCGTGCCATCGAGCCCGGAGGACTCGGTCATGCCGCCAGGAGCAAAGACGTCGGTGGTGGCACTGCTATTACTGAAGCACGCCACCTGGTCTGGAGCCGTGGTCGCATCGGTGCAGCCATGGGCCGTCCGCTGGCCCTGGAAATCGTCCCACACGGCACCGACTGAAAGGGCCGCCGCGACGCACGCTGGTGCGATCATGCCCGCTCCCGAACCATCGTTTCCGGCCCCCGCGACCGTCAGGATGCCCGCGTCCCTCAGCTGTCCGATGGCGTTCGCATACGCCAGTGTCGTCGCGTCGGCGCTGTCGCAGTCGCCATCGTAGAGGCCGCCGCCCAGGCTCACGCTGACCACGTCGGCCTCGGAGTGGTTTTCGAGCACCCAGTCCATCGCCAAAATCACGTCCGACGCGAAGCCTCCGCCAGCCGTGTCCAGAACCTTGATCGAGATGATCATCGCAGTGGGCGCGATGCCCAGACCGGCATGAACGGCGGCCGAAACCACGATTCCCGCCACCCGGGTGCCGTGTCCGTGATCGTCCTGGCCGGCTCCGGCCCCTGTCTGGGTATCGAGCCCGTTCGGGCAGCAGCCCGAAGCACCCGCATCGCCGCGACAGAAGCAGGCCTCGTCCGCGACCGACCCCGAGAGGTCCGGGTGGTCGAGATCGACACCGGTATCAATGATGACGCCCAGCGCTCCACTGCCGGTGACGCTTCGCGCGTGCAGCGCATCGGCTTCCACCAATTGCCGCGCTTGATCGAGCTGTGCCCGGACCCTGGGGTCCAGGCTCACCCGGACGACGCGGGGGTCATCGGCGAGCCGTGTCAGACCCGCGGCGCTGACGCTTCCCGTGAGCACCGGGAGGCGCTGAAAGCGACGGGCCGATCTGAATTCCTGATCCGAGAGGCCCGAATGCACGAGGTCGGCCGTGCGACGGCCCTCACCTGGCGGTCCCGACAGATAGACGATCACGCGCGGGCGCTCCCCGCTTTCCAGCCTCTCGATCAGGTCCAGATCGGCGACACGCTGCGTGCGGGCGCGCAGCTCCGCGATGCGATCGGGCTGCTGGGCCACCGCCAGCGAAGCGGCCGTCAGCGGGCCCAGGAGAAGGGCAATCGTGAGTTTGTGGATTCGATTCTGCACAGGGGGAGGGACGCACCAGCTCTGATTCGAATGTCACGAGCGATTGGAGCATGATCGCATTTCCTGTCTCGTTCAGATGCGGCTGATTTCGGATCGGAGCGAACGGATCGCCGACGATTCGCCGATTGGCCTGATCATTTCGATGAAATACGCTTTGATTCCGCATAGTTGAAGGCCCTTCCTGCACAGCCAAACAGTGATCACCCCACGCCGCCGAGCCGATCCTCGGAACTCGTACAGGGCCGGCGCGTCGTGCAGAATCCTGCCTGCTACGCCAGGTACCCCAGGTACTCCGGCTGGAGGGAGATCATCGCCTCGATCAGGTCCTCCGCGGCATCGACCCTGTCGACCACCGGGTCGACCAATAGCGCCTGCAGGACGAGCTGCTTCGATTCGTGCAGGATCGCGTCAGCGGTCAAGTCGTGGACGGCGACCTGGTTCGAGAGCAGGCCCGCGAAGCCCTTGGGCATGCTGGGCAGCGTGATCCCGTGGATGCCTCTTCCATCTACCCATGCCGGAACTTCGACGGCAATGAATTCCGGCAGCTGCGGGACGAAGCCACGATTCGGCAGGTTGAGGGCGGCCTCCTCGTAGCGCTCACCCGTCAACAGCCCCTCGATGACTTTGACCAGCCGCTCAGAGCGGGTCTTCTTGATCGCGGGGTCGCTCCGCATGATCCACTTCTTGTAGTAGATGTAGAAGTCCAGGATTGCCCTGTGATCCGCTACATCGTGGGCCCACTGCATATATTCACCGATGTGGCTGTCGGTGGTGATGGGCAGGCAATGAAAGCGCTCGAGGAGCACGCGGAATACACCCCGTTCTGCCCATGGGTGCGCGCCCTCCGGCAGCGCCGGCTCGCTCTCGGGGGTGGAGCCCGCCCGCTTGTCGAAGAGCTTCTTCATGATGCTGCCGAGATCGGGAAGATTCTCGAAGTATCCGGCTGCCTTGGCGAGGACATCCGGGTAGGCGTCCCGGCCGCTGTCTCGGTAGCTGGCCTCGACGAGGATGCTGAAGTGGTTCAGACCCCCGGCGCGAAAGCTGATGTTGGAGATTGGCGTCTCGAGGATCAGGGGCAGGTGCTGGTAGAGCGACGCAATCTCGTGACAGACGCCGACAAATTTGAGATCGGGAAACTTGCGGTGGACGGTCGTACAGATACGGCTCATGGGGTTGCTGTAGTTGAACACCCAGGCGTCGGGGCAGATGCGCTGGATGTCCTCACAGATCTCGAGAATCGGAGGAACGACGCGCAGCGAATGAAAGAGTCCGCCGGGACCCCCGTTCTCTCCGAAGACCTGTCGGAAGCCGTACTGCTGCGGCACGCTGCGATCCTGCTCCCAGAGAGCAAAGCGATCGCCCACCTCGATCGAGATCACGCAGAAGTTCGCGCCGGCCAGAGCCTCGGCACGCGAGGTCGTCGCCGAGAGCGTCACCCGCAGGCCATGCTCGCGAACGAAGGCCTCGCCAGCCTTGTGGACGCGTTCGAGAGATGCTCCATTGATGTCGTGGAGCACGATATGACAGCCTTCGAGAATGACGCTCTGAAAGACGTCGCCGAGCATGTCGAAGCCGAACTGGGCGCTACCGGCGCCAATCAAGACAATGCGTGAGGACATGAACTCTTCCCGGTTTCGCGACGAGTCGAACGCGGAAACCAATTTCGACCGCTTAGGCGTTGGGCGAGTCGTCGCCATCGCTCGCCTCTCTCAGCGGAACCACCTTCGTCTTCACCGGAGGAGGTGAGGGATTGTCGAGCCAGCGAAGGGTGACGAACCCACGGCGCCGGCCTCCTGTATCGAGCCAATTCGTCGCGCCGGGATCGTGATGGGCAATCACGAGCCGCACCGTCCCATCGGGCCTTGCCACGGCGCCCGCGTTGCTGATCGAGCTGCGTCGGCGCCGGGGTTCGATGCACTCGTGCCAGACGCTCTCGAGCGTTGCGCTCCAATAGCGAGTCTCCGGTGGCATGAGCTCGATCACCAGCGCTTCGTCCTCGGCGAGCCGGAACGAGCCGAGCATATAGAGATTGTCGGGCGTCGTATTCTCGGAGCCGAGCTCCTCGGCTTCCGCGGAGAAGAACTGATTCGGCTTCTCGAGAAGCTCCGGCATGACCGTGCGATGCAGCGTCATCAGCTTCGCCATCGTCCACGCGGCACTGGTCAGCTTTTCGGCAAGGGCATCGTCGGTAGTGATCGGTGGGCCCGGTGCATGCAGCGCTTCGATCCAGAGCTGGACCTTTTGTTCGGTCTCGAAATCGGCGATGTATTCGCGGACCACGAGTGCCGATGCGTCGTCCGGCATCTCGACCCATGGATCCCCATCGAGCTCCGCCGGAGTGGGCTTCGAGGCCGCCATCACGAATGAGAAAGTCCCATCGGAAGATGTGACGAGATCCCGATCCGAGAGGTAGGCGCCCATCCGGCGCGGGGTGAGTCCTCTGCCGGCGAGCACTTGAAACCCCAGATAGGCGGTCGTTCCCCGCTCACCACGAATGCGGTATGCGCGGCGACCGTCGAGCATCGTGAGATAGTACTCACCATGCGGATTGGGCCCGCCAACGAATCGCGTGGGCGTGGCCATGGAGTAGAAGCGGGGCGCGTCCGCTTCGACATCGAGATTCAGCTCGAGGCAGAGCGCCGCCGTCCGGCCGATCACCCGCATCCCATCCAGCTTCTCGAGGTCGTTCTCGGCGTCACTCTCGATGACTTCGGTCATGTCGTCGAGCATCTTGCGAAAGAACTTCAACGCTTCGGTGGTCTTGCTCGATTCCACGCTCATCGAATCGACACCGCAGCATTTATACATCTGGTCATGGTTGAGAGATCTCCCTGGGCAGGCCGTCTCACCGCTTCACCTGCTCGATGCGCGATCCCGCCCCTCCTTCGCCCGACCTCCGGCTCTGCCTGCAGGGATCGGGCGCGCGGCGTTTCCTTCGAGCTTCGTGAAGCGCAACTTCCAGAGCGGCTCGAGGGCAGCTCTTCGTTTGACGATGCCAACGTGAACACGACACGGTCTGATTCGAGACTACAGCGCATCGACTCGATTTCCCAGGCCATCCGGGAGCCCGTCCAGGTACGGCCATCGGGTCAGAAGGAGCTCTAGGAGAAGATATGATGGCGCGCGGTCCTACTTGCCGAGCGAGGAGCGAGTAGGCGTTGCGTACCCGTGCTTCAGCTCAGCCGCGGAGTGGCCCAGGCGATACGATGCTTGAGCTACGATCCTGGGCAGAGGCTCTCGGGTGTGCTGCATCCGGGCTTGTTCGCCGGTGATGCGTTGACCAAGGGGAATGCTTGAGGGTGTGTCGATGAGGTGTGGGTAAGGTGTTGGTAGGGTGGGGGGGAGGGAAGTGTGGGTGAGAATCGCGAAGCTTGCCGTCCTGCTGGGTTCATTGGCCTTCTCGGCGATCGTCGTCGAGATGGGCCTTCGAGCGCTCATGGATCCGATGGACTATCTCAAGCCCGAGCTGGTGCTCGACCCGATTCTCGGCCAACGGATCGTGCCGGGGTCGGGCGGTCACGACGAATGGGGCTATCGAAACGCGAGCGTTCCCGAGCAGGTCGACGTCGTTGCAATCGGTGACTCGCAGACCTACGGCCAGGCGGCCGTCTCGCGCGAGTCCTGGCCGAATTGGTACTCCCAGATGTCCGGTCGCGAGGTCTACACTCTCGGCATCGGCGGCTTCGGGCCAGCAGACTATCTCTATCTCCTCGAGACGAAGGCGCTCCTCTTCCAGCCGGAATTGATCATCGTAGGGCTCTACTACGGCAACGACATCCACGATGCATATCGGGCCGTGTCCAAGAGGAGTCATTGGGCATCACTGAGAGAAGCACCCGTGGCAGCGAAAACGCGGGCGGTCATGCCGGATCCTTCACCGACCACGGTCGCCAAGTCCGGGCCGGGGAATCAAATCAAGATCCTTCGCGACTGGCTGCGTGCGCAGAGCATGCTCTTCCGGATCATCGAAGAGGGGCCAGTCGGACAGCGCATCAACGCCTGGGGAGATCAGCAGGACGGCTTTAGCCGCGACGGCTGCATCGTGACGACGACACAGCCATTCTCGACCGTATTCCAGCCGGAGCATCGATTCAGGGGAATGGATCCGGCAGACCGGGAGGTGGCCACGGGGCTCGATCTCACGCTCACATTCGTGAGCCAGATGGCCGAGCTCGCAGAGCGAAATGATGTGGACTTCCTGGTCGCATTGATCCCCACGAAGGAATCCGTTCTCGTCACGCCCAGCGATCACCCCGGTACCCACTGCGAGAGTGTGTTGCAGGAGATCATCGTATCCGAAGAGGTCATCGGAAGGCGCGTGAGATCGTTTCTGGATGAGCGTGACATTGCCTACGTCGATACCCTCGAGCCACTTCGGACCGCCGCGCGCGAGGAGCGGATCTACCTGCGATCGGCGGATAGCCATCCAAATGGGCAAGGCTACCGGGTCATCGCGGAGGAG
>JAFDDH010000166.1 GCA_019310975.1 Deltaproteobacteria bacterium
GCTGGATGGCACGGATGATGATCTCGATGTTCCTCATCCCCGAGCCCGATCCCCGCGAGTCGGCGGAGTCGATACGGACCGTCTACGAGATGCTGACCCGGGGCCGGGGCGACCACGCACCCGAGCCCACGCAGGGCCCCGTGCAGGTTGGCGACGAGACCCCGGGCGCCAGGACCGACGCGGGGCCGAGCACCTCCTGACCCGAAGCGCAGCACCGCCTTGCGTGCTTGCACGTTGGCGAACGGCTCATCGTCGGTATTCGCCGAGCCCGGAACGTGCCGTGGCGCCGCCGAGGTGATCCCCTCCGTCTGCTCGCTCTCGGCCATCGTGTCGCGCCCCTTCGCGGACGATGAGGCGAGATTCCTCGCCGACTGAGCTCGGCTCGCGCGCCGCGACTCAGAGGCCAAGCTCGCGCGCGATCATGTTTCGTTGGAGCTCGCTCGAGCCCTCGCCGAGCTCGAAGACCTTGCAGTCGCGGTAATAGCGCCCGATGGGCGAATCGCTCATGTAGCCGGCCGCGCCGTGAAAGTGCAGCGCGCGCTCCACGATCCGCGTGCACGCCTCCGTGGCATGGAGCTTGGCCATCGAAGCTTCGCGCCCATGAGGCAGCCCGCGATCCGCGGCCTGCGCGGCACGGTGACACAGGAGCCGGGAAGCCTCGATCGCCAGCGCCATGTCCACGATCCCGAAGCGCACGGCCTGGAACGAGCCGATCGGCTGACCAAATTGGATTCGGCGGCCGGCGTGGGCCAGCGTCGCCTCATAGGCGGCACGGGCCACGCCGATCGCGAACGCCGCAGAGGCGATCCGCCCGAGTGTCAGGGTCGAGAGCGAGTCGAGGAAGCCACCATTCTCGCGTCCGATGAGATTCGCGGCGGGCACGCGGCAGTCCTCGAACACGAGCTCGGCCATCTCCGAGGCGCGCACGCCGAGCTTGGAGAGGGAGCCCGCCACCCGAAAGCCCGGCCGGTCACACTCCACGAGGAAGAGCGAAAGCCCCTTCAGACGTCGCTCCGGCGCCGTCGATGCCACGACGATCAGGAAGTCTGCGATCGGACCGTTCGTGATGAAGAGCTTCGAGCCGTTGATCACATAGGAGTCGCCGTCGGCGACCGCCCGCGTCGCGATCGAGCCGGCGTCCGAGCCCGCCCCGGCCTCTGCGAACGCCCACGCACCGATGCGCTCGCCGCGCAGTGCCGGCGCAAGCCAGGCCTGCTTGAGGTGCTGCGAGCCGAAGGCCTCGAGCGCCGCGCAGGCCAGCGCCATGTGGACGTAGATGCCGAGGGCGATCCCGCCCGAGCCATAGGCGAGCTCCTCGCAGAGGATCGCGTAGTCGAGCCGGCTGCCGCCGGATCCGCCGACGTCCTCTGGAAAGCCCAGGCCCAGATAGCCGAGCGCACCCAGCCGTGGGAAGAGCTCGAGTGGGTAGTGCTCCTCCGCATCGCAAGTCGCAGCGATCGGGGTGATCTCCTTCGAGACGAACTCACGCAGGGCTCGCTGGAGCTCGCGCTGCGCGTCGCTCAGATAGAAGTCGGGTTCGGCCATCTCTGCCCCTTCTCACGGCGCCTATTCACATCCCTGCTCACAGCTCTACGCACAGCTCTACGCACAGCTCTACTCACAGGCCTACTCACAGGCCTACTCACAGGCCCTTGAAGATCGGCACACGCTTCTCCCGGAAGGCGCGCACGCCCTCACGATGGTCCTCGGTCTGAATGCACTGCACCTGGGCGAAGATCTCGAACTCGAACTCCGCATCCATGTCCACGCCGAGAGAGCGATGAATTGCCCGCTTCGTCCAGCGCAGGGCGATCGGCGCGCCGGCTGCGAGACGCGCGGCCAACTCCTCGACCTCCGACAGGAATTCCTTCTGCGCCACCACCCGGTGAACGAGGCCGATCGCGAGCGCCTCCGGCGCCTTCACGAGCCGTCCCGTGAACATCAGCTCGGTGGCCGTTCCGAGTCCGACGAGCCGCGGCAGGAACCAGCCAGCCGACATATCGCAGCCCGCGAGACCGATCGGAGTGAAGGGTGCACCCATTCGAATCCCCTCGCTCGCGATGCGGAAGTCGCATGCGAGAGCCAGCCCGAGGCCACCTCCGACCGCATCCCCGTGCAGGGCCGCGATGACCGGCTTGTCCATGCGAACGATCGCACGCACGGGGTCGAGGTAGCGCCGGACGATCGGCTCCCACTCCTGGGGAGCCCGCTCCACCATCTCGGCCTGATCGGCGCCCGCACAGAACACGCGGCCATTGCCCGCCAGGACGACGACGCGGGCGTCCTCACTCGCGGCCGCCTCGTCGAGCGCCTCGACCAACCGATCGAGGGTCGGGATGGCGAGCGTATTGAGACGGTCGGGACGGTTCAGGGTGACGGTGGCGACGCCGCCAGCGATCTCGAGCAGAACCTCGTCGATCATCCGCTATGACTCCTGGGTCTGGGGAAGGATCACAGTTCGGGCGGGGCCGACCGGCTCGAAGAAGATCGACGCCGCCTCTTCGAGCGGAACCTCGCGCTGGACCGATCGCGATACATCGAGTCGACCGCGCTCGATCAGATCGAGGACCGTATCGATCTCGGCCCGGGTCGACCCGAACGATCCGTGCACGCTGAGCTCGGCACCGATGAAGCGCGCCAGCGGCGGCAGGCTTGGCCGTGCGGCGCCGACACCAACGATGACCAGACGGCCGCCCGCAGCCAGAGCGGAGAGGCCCAGCTCCACGGTCTCCGATTTCCCGACGCACTCGAGCGCCAGACCCGCGCCGGGTGCGAGGCGACGCAGCGCCCGCCCGGGATCGTCCTCAGCCTCGGGGTCGAGGACCGCGTCGGCGCCGGCGACGAGGGCAGCCTTGCGTGCTGGCTCGGACGGATCGACGGCGACCACGCACGCGGCCCCGGCCAGCCGAGCCAGCTGGATCGCATGCAGCCCCAGCCCACCGGCGCCGACCACCACTACGGTCTCGCCGGCCCGAAGACCACCGACGGTCCACAGGGCATGCAGCGGCGTCGCAATCGCGTCGGATGCGATCGCGCCGACGGGACTGGCCACTGAATCGGGGAGTCGGATCAGACAGGCCTGTGGAAGAGCGATTCGTTCCGCGAACCCACCCTGCCGGGCCATTCCCAGTACCGCCGGCCGCCGACAGCGGTTGGACGCTCCGGCCAGACAGGCGGAACAGGACCCGCACGTCACCTGACCGAAGCACGCGACGCGATCTCCCGATTCCCAGCCGTCCACCTCCGAGCCGATGCGGGTGATGGTGCCGGCGATCTCATGACCCGGAACGGTTCCGCTCGGCACGCCGAGCTCACCCGCGACGATGTGCCGATCGGTGCCACACACGCCGGCTGCATCGACCTGCAGCAGCACTTCACCGGGGCTCGGTATCGGATCGTCGACTTCTTCGAGGGCGATCTTGCCGGGACCGCGGAAGACGAGTGCTCTCATCCCATCCCCATGAATCGCGCAATGATGTTGCGTTGGATCTGGCTCGTCCCACCTCCCAGCTCGCAGCCACGCACCTCGAGAACGCGACGCATGAAATGCGAGTCGCGCTCGTAGCCCCGCGCACCCGCGCATTGAAGGGCGGCGCTCGTCGCGCGGGCGGCCACGTTGTTGGCGAGCATCTTGGCCATCGACGCTTCCTTTGGGCAAGGTCCCTCGAGATCGCGCTTGTGCGCGGCCGCATAGACCAGCAGACGCGCCGCGGCGACCTCGGCCTCGGCCTCGGCGAGTGGATGCGAGACCGCTTGATAACGACTGATCGGCTGCCCGTACTGCTCGCGGGTCGTCGCGTAGGCGACACCGGCATCGATCGCGGCCTGAGCAACACCGATGGTCTGGGCCGCATTCGCCAGGCGCTCGGGATCCATCAGACGTGCGAGATTGCTCCACCCCTGGTCGACGGGACCCAGCATGGCGGAGTCGGGGACGACGACGCCTTCGTAGTGCACCTCGTTGACCATCAACGCTCGCATGGCGGCGTAGCTCAGCGGATGAAAGCTGAGCCCATCGGTGGGCTCCGATCCCCGGTTGTCGACCAGGAAGAGACTGATTCCCTTGTGGCGCGACCTTCCCGGATAGCTGGCCGTACGCGCGGCAGTGATGATCACCTCGGCTCTCTCCGCTCCCGAGATGGGTCCCTTTACACCGTCGATGCGCCAGCCCTCGTCGACTCGCTCCGCACGCGTCTCCATGCCGGCGAAGTCTGAGCCGGCGCCCGGCTCGGACATCGCGAGCGCAAAGCGCTTCTCACCGCTCACGATGGCCGGCAGATACCGCTCGGCCTGCTCGGCCGAGCCGCAGATGTCGAGGGCGTGGGAGCCGAAGATCGTCCCGGTGATGTAGAGGGTCGAGAGCGAGATCGATGTCTTGCCCACCTCTTCGACGAAGACACATAGATCGAGTACCGATCCACCCGACCCACCGTGCTGGGTCGGAACCGGAAGTGCCGTCCACCCGCGTTTGGCGCACTCGCGGTAGAAGTCGTCGGGATACTCCTCGTCCTTCTCCATCTGCAGGATCCGCTCGGGCGGGTACTCGGCGTCGAGAAAGGCGCGCACGTCTGCGCGCAGCTCGAGCTGCTTTGGTGAGAGGTAGATGTCCATCACTTGCCCCAATCACTTGGCCAATCACTTGCCCAATCACTTGCCAAGGAAGACGGGTCGCCGCTTGCTCTGGAACGCGTCGAGCCCCTCGCGAAAGTCGGCGGAACGAATGCAGTCCGCCTGGATCTGCGCCTCGAGGGCGAGCTGCTCCTCGAGCGTGCGGTCGCCCTGGTCCAGGAGCGCGCGCTTGTTGCCCCTCACGGCCAGGGGGGCGAGCCCAACCAGACGATCGACGAAGCGCGCGAGGGAAGGGGCGAAGTCGTCGGCGGGAGCAATCTCGGTGACGAGCCCCGCCTCGAACGCGTCTTCGGCGCCGTAGACCCGCCCGAAGCTCAGAATCTCGAGCGCGCGGCTCGGTCCGACCAGGCGTGTCAGCCACCAGCTGGCGCCCGTATCCGCGCCACTGATCCCGAGGCGCGCAAATACGAAGCCGAGCCGCGCGGCATCGCTCATTACTCGATAGTCCGCGCAGAGGGCGACCGCGGCCCCGCCGCCGAATGCGTCGCCGTGCACAGCGGCGACCGTCGGGATCTCGAGGCGCGCCAGCGCGATGATCCCCGCGTTGGCGTTCTCGAACTCGGAGACTGCATGGTCGCGATCTGCGTCGAGCATCTCCTGCAGAGATTCGAAGTCGCCCCCCGCCGAGAATGCCGGCCCCTCGCCGGCCAGAACGAGCACGCGAGCCGCTGCGTCGGCCGCCACCGTGGCACAGGCTGCCCTCAACTCGCGAAAGGCCTGCCCGTTCAACGCGTTGCGGACGTCTGGGCGCCGGATGGTCAGTGTGTAGACACCGCGTGAATCGCGCTCGAGGCCGAGGAGATCAGGCATCGATCTTGAAGACCCGCGCCGCGTTGTCCCGAAGGATCTTGCGCGTCGCCTGGTCCGAGAAGCCGCAGTCATAGACGTCGTCCAGCGTCCGCCGGAAGGGCAGCAGCGGGTAGTCGGTTCCCCAGATCATCTTGTCCTGCCCATAGCCGCCGGCAAACTTCTTCAGCCCCTCTGGCCACTGGCGGGCCGGCCGGGCCGACGATTCGACGTACACATTCGGGTGCTTCCAGGCGAGCACCATCATCTCCTCCTCCCAGGGATTGCCCACATGCGTGCCGAGGATCTTGAGCTCCGGGAAGGTCAGCGCGACCTCGTCGAGGTAGATCGGCCGCCCGCACTCGGAGGGCAGCAGCGGACCGGTGTGGCCAACCTGGATGGCGACCGGGATATCGTACTCACAGCACGCGACGTAAAAGGGCCAGTACATTCGATCCGTGGGGGGCGGGGCCGTGGTGCGACCGTCTCCGTACTGGTAGGGCTCGAGGCGAAATGCCCGGTAGCCGAGCTCCTCCACACAGCGCCGGAACTCGCGCATGGCCGGCATCGGGTCGCGGATGTCGATCGTGAAGCACCCGATGAAGCGATCCGGGGCACGGGCGATGTAGGCGGCGGTCTCATCGTTGTCGACCACCCAGGTGTCGAGGAACTTGAAGGACGACGCCACCCCGATATCAACACCGGATTCGTCCATCTCGTCGATGATCTGATCGAGGGTGAAACCCTTGCGAAAGCGCTCCTCGACGCCGTACTTTCGGAAGATGTGCCAGAACGAGTCCGGCCAGCGATCGGCGGTCTCGGGCGCCATGATCGACATCCACGCATCGATGGCACCAACGCGTTGGGGGGCGGTCATCGATTCTCCTTCTCCCTGATCAACTGACGCGAGATGATCTCGCGCATGATTTCCGAGGTTCCGGCGCCGATCGAGAAGCCGGCGACGTCCCGGTAGTAGCGGGGGACGGGCGACTCCTCGATCTGCCCGGAGCCGCCGTGGAGCTGCAACACCTCGGCGGCCACCGACTGAACGGCGGCAGCCGCGTGCAGCTTGGCCATCGAGACGGCGATTTCTGCCCCCGGGTCTCGCTCGCTCAACAGGTGCGCAGCCTGGTAGCAGAGCGCGCGCGTGGCCTCGAGCTGGGTCGCCATCTCGGCAAAGCGGTGACGCCAGGTCTGGAATCCGATCAGCGCACTGCCGAACGCCCTGCGCTCGTGGGCGTGGTCGATGCCGAGCTCGATCAGCCGCTCCATGATGCCCACCGCGAACGCGGCGATGACGAGCCGCTCACCCCCGAAGTGCGACAGGATGTAGTGCATCCCTCGACCCTCCTCGCCGACGAGATTCGACACGGGAATCCGGCAGTCGTCGAAGAAGAGCTCCCCGGTATCCGAGGCGCGCGCACCGAGCTTGTCCAGCCGCCGACCGACATGGAAGCCCGGCGTGTCGGTTGGAAACACGACGAGCGAGATTCCGTGCGGCCCGGGCCCACCGGTACGGACCGCGAGCGTGATGAAGTCCGCCCTCGTGCCGTTGGTGATGTAGGTCTTCGATCCCGAGATCACGTAATCGTCGCCATCTCGCGTCGCGCGAGTCGTGATCGAGGCCACATCCGAGCCCGCCCCCGGCTCGGAGACGCCGATCGCCCCGATCCGCTCGCCGCGGATCGCCGGTGCGAGCCAGGTCTGCTTGAGCTCGTCGTTGGCTTCGTCCGCCAGCGCGGAGAGCGCGAACTCGGACTGCGCAAGGAGCCCGACGGCCGTCCCGACCGAGTCGCCCTTCACGAGCTCCTCGCACAGGACGCAGGTGAACAGGAAATCGAGGCCGCTGCCGCCCCAGCGCTCGTCGTAGCGGATGCCGAGAAAGCCGGCCTCGGCGGCCTTCCGGTAGAGCTCGCGGGAGAACTCGCCGGCCGCCTCCCAGGCGTCGGCGTGGGGTCGGATCTCGCGGTCGACGAAGCTCGCCGCGCTCTTGCGAAGCGCCTCGTGTTCCTCGCTGAGATAGACGGAAGGGAGTCGGGGGAGGCTCATCGGTCGAACCTGGCGATTGACTAATGACCAGACTATGATGTTGGTCATTTATTGTCAAGAGCGGACGTCAAGAGCGGACGACAAGAGCGGTCGACAAGAGCAGCCGTCAAGAACAGCCAGGGGCGGGGGCCACCACGGATCATCGATAGAGTGGTCGAGGCCAATCCAGAGTCGTCATTCGTCGACGACGCACGAGAGAGCGCAATGAGCGAGCACACCGCGAAGCGGCCTCCGGACCGACTGATCGCCGCGGCCGAGGCGCAGTTTCGTCGCTTCGGCTACCGCCGAACGACGATCGAGGACATCACCGCCGAGGCCGGAACGGGCAAGGGCAGCCTCTACCTGCACTTCGAGTCGAAGCAGGCCGTCTACCTGGCCGTGGTCGAGGCCTCACTCGAGCGCTTCGTCGCCAGTGCCTCGCAGCTCGTGGACGGGCCAGGCCCGGTACCGACGCGGCTGCGCACGCTCGTCGAGCTGACGATCGAGCACTACGGCAAGGACGAGCTCCTCCAGGCGTCCCTCTTCGGCCACACCGGCCTGGTCGACGGCGACGTGTCGCGGATGGCGGCCGACGTACAGCGCACGCGGATCCGGAGCCTACTGCGGGAGCTGCTGGCGATCGGACAGCGCGAAGGGACGGTGCGCGGCGATATCGAGATCGATGCAGCCGCGAGCGTTCTCTTCGAGATCGGCTGGGCTGTTGTACGCACCGCATTGGAGGGCGAGAGCCAGATCCGATTGGATCGCGCCCTCTCGACCCTGAACCAGATCGTCGGGCTGGGCCTGCTCCCGCGACGCGATTGAAGGTGCCCCGAACATGAGCGAAAACCTCACTCGACTCGAGCAGTCGGACGGCGTAGCACTACTCACCCTCGACCGGCCTGCCAAGCGCAACGCCCTCTCCCGCGCGCTGCGTGAGGAGCTGGTCGCGCGGCTCGATGATCTCGCGAAGGATGATCACGTCTCGGCGGTGATCCTCACGGGCGCCGGGCCGGTCTTCTGCGCGGGATTCGATCGCTCCGAGTTCGCAGGCGGCAAGATGGACGAGGTGTTTTCCGACGCCGCCCTCTACCATCAGCGCGTCTACACCTTCGTGAAGCCGCTCGTTGCAGCCGTAAACGGCCCTGCGCTCGGAGGCGGATGTGACCTCGCCGCAATGTGCGACGTCCGCATCGCGTCCCGGACGGCGACCTTTGGACAGCCCCAGGTGCGATTCGGCGCTTCGGCTGCCTACGACCTGATGCGCGAAGTCCTATCGACCGGGGCGGCCCGCGAGATGTGCCTCACGGGACGTACGTACAGCTGCGAGGAG
>JAFDDH010000404.1 GCA_019310975.1 Deltaproteobacteria bacterium
CTGCACCCCAACATTCGTCACCTCGTGGTCTGCGGGGACGACCGGAGGCTTGCGGGGGAGGCCCTGGTTGCGCTCTGGCAGCAGGGAATCGACGAGAGCGGCCGGCTGCACGGCTCCCGGGGAAGGCTTGCATCGGAGTTCGATGCTGCGTCGGTCGATGCGATTCGCGCTTCCGTGCAGGTCTCGGACTGGCGGAGCACACCCCTCGCTGAGGTTTCGAGCAACGTTCGGAACCTTCCCGTTCTCCCGCGTGACGGCGAGCCGCAGGCATTGCCCAACCCCAGGACTCCCGAGCGGAAGATCTTCCACTCGAGGAAGAGCACGTTCCCGATCTTCGCCAGTGGCGTAGGCGATGCTTGGCTGCAGCTGCTCAACCTCGCGCTGCGAATCGGACAGGACAAACAGATGGCCGGGGGTGAGCGGATGGCCGAAGCCTTGAACGCCGTCGTGACGATCGAATCCCCCACCCTGGAGGATGGAGGGAAGCAGGTGGAAGAGGAGTTTCCCGACTTCCTCGATTTCAACCAGGAGGAGTTCGATCGCCTCTACGTGCCTCATTACGAGGGCCGTCTCCGCGACTGGGATGGAGTCGATCAGCTCGAGGCCGTATGTGATCGCTTGAACAAGTCACCCGACACACGGTCGGGCACACTGGTCTTTCTCGAGGCCAGGTCGGAGGTCGGGTCGGGCGCGATTTCCGCCACCTTCAACGCCGTCGACCAGCAGCTGTGCGCTTCCTTCGTGCTTCGTACTGAGGACCTGTACACGGACTGGCCGCTCGAGGCGACCGCCCTCATCCGCTTGCAGCGCGAGGTGGCGAAGCGGACCGGTCTCGAGGCCGGCTCAGCAGCCTTCGTGATCCACTCGGCCTACGTCTACGAACGCGATTGGGAGCGTGCGCTGCGTGTGCTGAAGGAATTCTTCAAGCGTCCTCTCCCCCTCCAGGTCGATCCCTCGGGCATCTTTCTCTTCGGCAACGATGGCGGCAAGGCGACCGCGATGCTGCTCGACCACAGTGCCAGCACCATTTTCTGGGAAGAGGGCTTCCACGATCCCGAAGACCTCTCCTGGTACATCGTCGACGTGATGCCGTGGCTCCTGCCCCAGCATATCCGGTACGTGGGGCAGGAGTGTGCGGCGCTGATGCGCGCGATTCGCGAGGGAGAGTGTTACGAGCAGGGTTGACCGTCTGCGACAGAGCAGATTCGGCAGCAACGACGGAGCGGAACCATCCTCGGCCATCCCCGCTTTCTCGAGAAACGGAACTTCAAGGAGACCAGACCATGGGCAAGCTTCTCTGGGAAGCGATTCAGCGATCGACAACAGGACCGTTGATGTCGGAGGAAAAGTTCGAAACCGAGCTCTTTCCGACGGTGCTCGGAGATCTCCAGAAGAAGTACAGACTCGAATGGGATCCCGACGAGCCCTGCATGATCGATCCCGACATGGCGGACGCAGTCTTCCAGGCCGGCAAGGAACTCCTTCTCGAAGTCGGGCTCTACTGCAAGAACACGAAGCGAATCATCAAGTTCACCCAGGAAGAGATCGAGGAAGCCGTCTGTTCCGCCAGGCACGAAGTCACGCTCGGGCACGGTCGCCAGGCGATCACCCTCGAACCCAGGGCCCCGGGCGATGAGCAGCATCTCTACACCTTCTTTCCCGCTGGCCAGCTGACGACGGATGTCGAGCTGTACAAGAACCACGCACTGACGGTGATGCAGGAGCCGACCTGTGACGGCGTGATTCCGCTTCCGCTCTTTGCCGTCGGCAACATGAAGAACATCGCCGACACCCCGGCATCGACACTCGTCTGTCTCACGGAGGCTCGAGTGATGAACGAGGCGGCGACCTGGGCGGGCAAGCCCGGGCTCTTCTTCGGAATTCCCATGAGCGCCACCACGCCACTCGCCTTGATGAGCACGTTCGGCTCGGGCCTCTACAACAAGAACAACTGCACTCTTCCGGTCCAGATCCTCCAGGACATGCGAGTCGACTACGATCGCTTCAATCTCGCCTTCTTTGCCGATCAACAGGGCATCGAGCCCTGGATGAGCTGCTCTCCCACCTTGTACGCCTACCTCACTGGGCCCGAACAGGGCGCGATGGAGATCATTGCCCATACGTTGGGAATGCTCGCCTACTCGGGTGGCGCGCTCACGCAGGCGATGTCGGTCTCGGTGCACGGAACCTACGTGGGCAACGACATCAGCTGGTGCAACTCGGCGGCGGCGCTGGCGGCCGAGCGAAATCTGAAGTTGCCATGGGTTTCCTTTGGCATGACGGGAAATCCAGCTGGGGCGCTTTCCGACGACAACTGGTACGACACTGCAGCCGCCTGCATCAACGGTTGCATCTCGGGCATGGAGGGTTTGTGGTTGGCCGGTGGCAACACGGGCCTCGAAGCCCGATGGGCGGGTGAGATCGCGCGCGCTGGGGCGACCCTCAGCCCGAAAGAGGGCGTTGAGATCATCAAGAAGATCAACGCTGCAGAGCGCGCGCCCGCACCTCCGGGTGTGCCGCTGGACAAGCTCTACGACCTCGCGACCCTGCGTCCCCGACAGGAACTGGTCGACCAGTATCGGAAGTTCACGCGAATCTTCCAGGATCTGGGTCTCGACTACCCGACCTGGGGCCACGAGGAGCCTGTGAGTTAGAGCGCCGGCTCCACGCTGTCGACGACGACGGCGAAGGTACGAAACATCTCCCCGGGACGTTCCAGGGGGGTTCCCGCAAATCAGGAGAAGATACGAAATGGCGACCATTGCAGATCTACGACAGCTGGTGAGTGAGACCAAGCCGGAGGAGGCGGCGGCGATGACCGGCGAACTACTGGCCGCTGGTCACAACGCCATGGAAGTGCTCGAAGAGGGGGTGATGAATGGTCTCAATGACGTCGGAGATCGCTTTGCTGCCAAGAAGGCGATCGTTCTCGACCTCGTGCGCGCAGGCGTCACCGCCAAGGCCTGTATCCCACTCATCCAGGAAGCCTTTCCGAAAGGAGAAGGCGCGAAGATCGAAAAGAAGATCGTGCTGGGCACCATGCTCAGTCAGCACAACATCGGGAAGAATCTCGTGAGCACGCTGCTTTCGATCGGTGGCTTCGAGGTGATCGACATCGGCGAGAAAAACTCACCCTGGGACTTCTACGAGACGGCGGAGAAGGTTGGAGCCGACATGATCGCCGTTTCCGTGGTGTTCGCTCCTGCGATGGAGAAGTTCACCGAACTCCTCGACCTCTTGAAGGAATTGAAGGTGCGCGACAAGTATCCGGTGATCGTTGGTGGAGCCGTGACATCACAGAAGTGGGCAGACGCCCAGGGCGCGGATGGATGGGGCGCCCAGGCGAAGGACGGCGTGAGCCTCGCCCGAGACCTGTTGAAGGTCGCTTAGAGGATCTCGAACTCCCTGTGCGTTCTC
>JAFDDH010000043.1 GCA_019310975.1 Deltaproteobacteria bacterium
CCTCGCGCGGCGAGGTCAGGGCAGGGTGTCCTCTCGCACCCTCCGTCTCGTTCGGGCTGGCTAGCGATCTCTCGCTACGCGGAACCTTCCGCGAACTAATCCTGCCACGCTTCCGTCCACTCTTCCTTCCACTCTTTATGGCGTTCAAGGGACCGCCAAGAGCGTGGCCGTCTGCGTCCCGATGGTTGATTGGGATCGCGGACGTCGTAAAGAAGGAGCGGCAGCATGATGCGCCTGGGCGCTAGAGAGTTGGCGACACGCGATCGAATAGGTCTCTTCTATCACCCGATGCGAGGACATGGCAAGCACAACTCGCTCGTGAGCCCGATTCAGCAGGAGCCTGTGATTGCGATTCTAGGATGTGATATGCGGCCAGAAGAACGATCTTGAATTGAGCTAATCTATTGTAGAGGCCAAGCTGCAATGAGTGGACAAGAGCAAATCTGGCAACTGGAGCGCGAGGCATGATCGCTCCTCGTTCACTTTCGAGGCCGATGGTGCTCTCCGCCTCACCCCTATGGGCATGGGCCGGGAGGGAACTCCTACAGAGAAGGAGCGGGTTCGGCCGCGCGGCGTTGTCCTTCGCACCAGCGCCGGTTTGCATCACCCAGATGGGGGATCGTCGCATGGCCCGAGCTCGGCCGGTGGATTCCGCGATCGAGCGCAGATTCGCCGAGTGTGGGTGCGGCAGGGCGTCGCATTGCGGCGACGATCCTGGGCTCTCTGGCGCGGAATGCGTCGGATCGGAAAGCCCGCCCGTGGGGCCCGATTTCGGCACAGAGGATCCGCGGCACGCCGTGACTTTCGCCGTGAGACTTCCGCCAGACGCGGCCGGCGCCGGCGTCGGACGGTCGCAGGGCGAGGCGGTTGCCCTTGCATCGGGGTGACGCCATTTTCCCGCCCATGCCGACACCGACCCGCGTCTCCCCCAATCGCGTCGCCCTCGTCACCGGCGCCTCCTCGGGCATCGGCGAGGCGGCCGCACGCCGGCTCGCCCGTTGCGGCTTTCGTGTGGTCGTGGCGGCACGGCGGGCGGAGCGCCTGGAGAGCCTCGCGAAGGAGATCACGACGCAGGGTGGCGAGGCGCTTGCCGTGGCGGTGGATCTCGCCGACGCGACCGCCACGTCGGAGCTGGTGACGCGGACGCGCGATGCCTTTGGACGCATCGACGTCCTCGTCAACAACGCGGGCTTCAGCCCGGGCGCCGCGCTCGAGCAGGTCTCGCGTGACGAGCTACGCCACATCTTCGACGTCAACCTCTTCTCGGCCCTGCAGCTGGTGGGCGAGATCGCACCCCTGATGCGCGCGCAGGGAGGCGGCCACATCGTCAATATCGGCTCGCTCGGCGGAAGCGTGGCCGCTCCGCTCGCCATCCCTTACGCGGCGACGAAGTCGGGGCTGGACGCAGCAACCCGCGGCATGCGGCTCGAGCTGGCACCCTGGCGGATCCGGGTTTCTCTCGTGATTCCCGGATTCGTGGACACCGCGGTCTTCGAGAATGCCCGCATCGGCAGCCAGCACCTTCGCGATGATCCCGGGAACCCCTACCGCAAGCTCTTCTTCGATCTCGATGATCTTACCAGGAAGAGCCTGAAGAGCGCGATCCCTCCCGACGACGTGGCCAAGCTGATTGCACTGGCCGCGACGAGC
Source organism: Deltaproteobacteria bacterium (assembly GCA_019310975.1). Lineage (GTDB taxonomy): Bacteria > Myxococcota_A > UBA9160 > UBA9160 > UBA4427 > JAFDDH01. The sequence continues at coordinate 1,651 of JAFDDH010000043.1, forward strand.
GCCCGGCCGCGCCTGCGCTACTACGCGCCCGTCTCTGCGCGGCTGCAGGTGGGCCTCCTGGGCATGCTCCCCGAACGAGTCCTCGATCGCATCCTGCTTGGTCTCTACAAGATCGAGGTGCCGCGGTCCTGAATCTCGTCGAAGGGCTCGGGCTCCACGCCGTAGTGCTCGGAGTAGCCCTTGAAGACGTCGGCAATCGACTCGGAGTCGAGCCCGAAGGCGCCCAGCCCATAGCGGTGCACACCGTGCTCTTCCTTGGGATGTGCGGCCACAAAAGCGTGCATCCGCTCCTCGACCTCTCTGCGCAGCTCGAGATCGAAGTGGTCGTAGACAAGGCGGACGCATCCCACAGGATCGCCGACGATCTGCTGCATGTGGAGATCGAGAATTCGCGACTCGCGCTCGGGATGTCGCCGCCTCGCCGCCATGCCCTGCTCGAGCAGTGTCGACCACACGAAGAGCTGCTGTCGGCCCAGACGGAAAGGATCGACCTCGTCCGATGCGACCTGACGCATGCTCAGCTCGAGGCTCGAGACCGAGGGGATGACTCGCGCCGGATCGCGATGTGTCTGCACCACCATGGCGTCGGGATACTCGTCGAAGAGTGTGTCGATGGGACCGAGGTGCCCGGGTGATTTCAGCACCCAGCGCTCCCGCTTGTGACGCGACTGCATATGCTGCAGGAAGGTGCGATGGAAGCGGTAGGCGGAGGTCATGTCTTGCTCGAGAAGCCACGCTTGATAGGAGCCGACGTCGAAGCACATCTCGAAACGCACGCTCATGAACTCGGAGGCGCTGAGCACGATGCACTCTTGCGGCATGAGTGCACCAATCGGGTGGATGGCCTGGAAGCTCGGAGCAAGCTGTCGCAGCTGTTCGAAGCGCTTCTCGGTGAGCTCGATGCGTGGGTCGCTCTGGTAGGTGGCTGTCTCCGCCGGTGGGCACGGGTCATCGACCTCCCACGAAAGCGGGGCGCGGTTGGCGGGATCCTCGGCAAGCAAGCCGTAGAGCAGGGTGGTGCCGGTGCGCGGCAGGCCGAGGATGAAGAGCGGCTTCTCGATCCGTTGCTCGGCGACCTCCGGGTGTCGGCGCCGGTGGTCGAGGATCGTCAAGCGGTGGCAGAGCAGCTCCACGAGCTGACGCCGCGCGAAGTAGCGCCCGAAGAGGTTGAGGCGCGCGTCGGCCTCCAATGACTCGATCAGCTTGCGCAGGCCGGCACGGAAGCTCTGATCGCCGAAATCGTCACAGCCCGTCGCCCGCGCGGCGAGCGCCGTGATCGCCGCCTCGTCCAGGCGAAAGGGCCGGATGCCCGCTCGGAAGAGTCCGCGTCCGATCGCGTTGAAGGCGCGGATCGGCAGCGGACGGAACGGAGCCGGGAGATCTTCAGGCGTCACCGGACGGACGATTAGCACGTCGTCTCACGCGTGTGTGGGTCGCACTTGCTACCTTCGGCTGACTCCGAAGGCGAGAGCGTCGAATCGGCGCCCGCCGGAACCAGCGAGAGGAGAGGACGCCGTGTCGAACGATGAGCTCCCCGTCAGCCAGGCTGCCTGGAACGACTTTGCCGATCAGCTCAAGCGGATCGGCGAGAAGATCACCGGCCCCACGGGCGCACGAAATGGTCGCGAGCGGGCCGAGGGCTATCGCTACCTGGTGCGGCTGATCTCTGCCGCGCATCAGCTGGAGATGGAGATCGATCGCCGGCATCCGTCCCTGGCTCGCATGATGACTCCTATCCGAAAATTCAAGGGTGACGGCACCGATACCCTCTACCACGAGGCCAAGCTCGACGAGGATCTCTCCTACGTGTTCAGCGTCCGTCGCGGCGAGGACATCTTCTTCTCCGCGACCGTCTATGCCCACGACGAGCGTGACGCCTACTACATCGTCGATGACCTCGTCGACGACAAGATCGAGTGGCAGGACGACGGCGGCGAGCCGATGGCACGGATCCATCTCAGCGCCGAGCGACCCGAGGGCGCCAAGAACTGGATTCAGCTGAAGAGCAAGGGCCCGATCCTCTTCACCCGCCAGTACTTTCCCGAGTTCGTCGATTCAACCGACGTGGGTCGCTACCGTCCGGCCATCTTCGACATCGAGTGCCTCTCGGAAGTAGCAGCGCCCGAGGCGCTTGGCGAGGAGGATCTCGCCGACGGCCTCGAGCGCGTGATCGAATTCATCGACGATGCGACCAACGTCTCGATCGGGCTCTCGATCTTTGCCGGCCTCAATCTCGTCTCCTACGAGAAGACCCAGCAGGGCCAACAGGTCGACGCAACGCATATCACCGAGGGCAAGATGCACCTCGACGACGACCGTCACGATGAATACACGCCCGAGCAGCTGGCGGCGATGGTGGATCCGAAGCTCATCTCCAACAACCTGCCCGGCCCCGGGATCCAGTACCTGGGCGCCTGGTACAAGCTGGAGGGCGACGAGGCGATCAAGATCGAGGGACGCGACGTCCCCTGCCGGTACTGGTCATGTCAGATCCTGACCCGCTATCTGGAGTCCGGGGATTTCCGCCACCACCGGGTCGGCATCAACAACCGCCAGGTCAAGCTCGCGGAGGACGGCTCCTTCGTCATCTATGCGAGCCACGAGAACCCGGGCGTCGACAACTGGATCAGCACCCAGGGCTATACGAATGGGCATATCCTGATCCGCACCCTGCTCGCCGACCCGCTCATGCAGGCGAGCTTCTCGGTGGTCAAGCTCGCCGAGATCGGCTGAGCGTTCAGCGCAGCCGCCAGGCAGGCGGCCGCCCGAAGATCAGCGCGTCGCTTGCTGGCGGTAGTCCTCGAAGTAGCGGAGGACCCGCTTCACATAGGCGGTCGTTTCGGGGTAGGGGGGGATGCCGTCGTAGCGGTCCACCGCCTCGGGGCCCGCATTGTACGCGGCGAGTGCGAGCTTCACATCATCGTAGCGGTCGAGCATGTCGCGCAGGTAGCGGCTGCCGCCCATCAGGTTTTCGCGCGGGTCGAAGGGTGCCTTCACGCCCATCTGGCGGGCGGTGCCGGGCATCAGCTGCATCAGACCCTGGGCGCCCGAGAGGGAGACCGCGGCGACCTGGAAGTTGGATTCGGCGGCCACCACCGCCTTGACGAGCGCGGGGTCGAGGCCGAAGCGCCGGGCGTTCTCGTTGATGAGCGGGTCGAAGCCGTGGTGGACTGGCGATTCGGACGAACGACCTCGCCCGGGCCTGCGCACGATGCTCGGCCGCACGCGGGTCAGCTCGAGGAAGGAGCGGTCGAGATCGTCGTAGCGCACAGCGGTACGGCTCGCGGTGCGCTGCTGGTTTACGTGCTCGCGCACCAGCGCCATCAGGCGCTCGGCCTCGACGGTTCGGCCGGCGCTGTGGTACGCGGCCGCGACGCGTACCAGGTTGCCGAGGCTCGCACGGATGCGCGCGTCGTGCGGCGGCAGCGGCGCGGTGGTTGCGAGCGCTCGGCGGAAGCTGTGTTCGGCGTCCGCGTAGCGGTGCGGGCGCATCGCGGCGTGACCTGCCCGCGAGAGGGACGACCAGGCCGGCGAGTCGAAGGACGCGCGGTGAACGCCATTTGCCCGTGGGGCCACAGCGCTGGCGGCGCCGGCCGTGGGCTGCTGCCCGCCTGCGCAGCCGCATACGGCCAGGGCGAGACACACCACCCCGGCCGCCATCAAAGGGCCCGGCCGGGCGCGGCGGCGCAGAGGTCGCATCCTACGGGTGGCTCTTCGCATCGGCAACTGGACAGTCATGAGAGCGGCAGCTCGGGACTCGCTTCGACGACAGCTCGGAGCTCGGCTCGAGAGACCCCAATTCTAACGCGACCCGGGTGGCCGCAGAGCGGGAATCTGGTCGAAGCCAGCTGCGAAAGTCGCCTCTACGCTGGTCCCAACAGCAACGAGGCCGCATGACACGTGCAGATCAGGGCAGCTGGGTCGCCGGCAAGCTGCGGAGCTGGGCGATCGGCCGGAGTATCGGCCGCCCGCGGTGCGGGATCAGCGCGGTGCGTCGCCGGCCGCGAGCTGGTTTCTGGGCGCCGCCGTCTGCGCCCACTGCATCGCCAGCCGCACGCGCTCGACCGGCTCGCCCTTCACCTCGTGCTCGGCGAGCCAGAGCGAGGCGGCCTCGAAGTCGGCCAGGGCTGCCTGCTGGCGGCCGGCCTCGATGTGGGCGTTGCCGCGGTTGACGAGATGCACCCAATGTCTGGGGCTGTCGAGCTCGACCGCTGCGTCGCAGTACGCGTAGGCGTCGTCGCGGTCGTCGAGGCGCAGGCGCGACACGCAGCTGACATGCAACATCATCTCGCGTTGCTCGCGGGTAAGCGATCGCCGCAGTGCGCTCTTGGAAGTGCGAGCGGCCCGCCGATCATTGTTTCGAGCGATATGGGTCATGACGCGCTGGACCGTCCACGGCGAGCCGCCTCGGTAGAGGGTCTTGGCGTCGATCTCGGTCGGGTAGGCGGGCATCGGGCCAGCGGCCGTCGCCGACTGGCTACCGAGCGCCAGGAGCAGGGCGGCCGCGGCCGAGCCGGCCGCGAGCAGGGAGCGGATGCATGCGATCATGGGGGGGATTCTCCGGCTGCCCTCTCAGGTCGCGGGCGCGCCCTCCTCTCTTCGGAGAAGGGTGCGATTTCGTGAGGCTTTTCTGGGTTGCAAGGCCCGCCTGACGATGTCCTCGGGCTCTTTGCGTGCGCGCCGGGATCGTGGCCACCGGTGTGCGGGTCACCCGCCGATCGGCTGCGGACGAGCTGTACGAGTGACCGGACGGCGCCCCGCGGATTTCCTGGGTCGGCAATCTCTTGACGCTGGAAGAACTCCAAATAGACTGAAAAATCAACTGGATGCGAATTCCCCCGCAAGCCATCCGGCCACCCGCACAGGCGTCATGACCCCCGCAATGGCCGCGAGAACGCGAGCCGAGGAGCCCACGAATGAATCGACACGCGAGCGCGCCGGTGCACAGCGAATCCGAATTCCCGATCGTCATCATCGGCGCCGGCTTCGCGGGCATCGGCATGGCGGTTGAGCTCCTCAAGGCGGGTATCCGATCGTTCCGCATCTTCGAGCGTGCGAGTGAGATCGGTGGTACCTGGCGGGACAACACCTACCCGGGCGCCGCCTGCGACGTGCCCTCTCACGTCTATTCCTTCTCCTTCGAGCCGAACCCGAATTGGAGCCGCGCCTTCGCGGAGTCCTGGGAGATCCAGGACTACCTGCTCGGCGTGGTGGAGAAATGGGGGCTTCGCTCGCATCTGCAGCTCGGCACGGAGATCGTCGAGGCGCGTTGGGACGGGGTCGCGGGCGCTTGGACGCTGACCACCGACGACGAGCAGAGCGTCGTGGCGCGGGTCGTGCTCTCGGGCGTCGGGGGTCTGGTGGATCCTTCCCTGCCCGACATCAAGGGCATTCAGAGCTACACGGGCGAGATCTTCCACACCGCGCGCTGGAATCACGACTTCGATATCGCGGGCAAGAAGGTTGCCGTGATCGGCACCGGCGCGAGCGCCGTGCAGGTCGTCCCCTCCGTTGCGCCCCAGGTCGAAAAGCTCACTGTATTCCAGCGCACTGCGGGCTGGGTGATGCCGAAGCCCGACAAGCTCTACTCCGAGCAGGCCAAGCGCCGCCTCGCGCGCCATCCGATGCTCTTGCGGGCCAGCCGCTTCCTCAAGTATTGGCTGAGCGAGATCATGGGGCCAATGATCTTCCTGGATTCGAAGCGTCTGTCGGCGATCGGTGAGAAGGGGTCATTGGCCCATCTGCACGCGCAGGTGAAGGATCCGGAGCTACGCAGGAAGCTCACGCCGAAGTTCCAGTTCGGCTGCAAACGGATCCTGATCTCAGACGACTTCTGGGCGAGCTTCGAGCGCGACAACGTCAATCTGGTGACGGATCCGATCGAGGAGATCCGCAGCAACGCGATCGAGACCCGGGACGGAGCGCTGCACGAGTGCGATGCGATCGTTCTGGCGACGGGATTCGCGCTGGGGCTCGCCAGCGCACCCTTCCCGATCTTCGGGCGCGGCGGCAAGGCGCTGGATGACGTCTGGGCCGATGGGGCCGTCGCCTACAAGGGTATGACAGTCGCGGGCTTCCCGAATTGGTTCATCATGATGGGACCCAATACGGGGCCAGGTCATACGTCTGTGCTCGTCTATACCGAGGCCCAGATCGCCCATGCAATGGGCGCCATCAAGCGGATGATGGCCGACAACCTCAAGTCGGTGGAAATCAAGCAGGCGGTGCAGGACGACTACAACGCGGGCATTCAGGGCCGGATGAAGCACATGGTGTGGACCTCCGGCTGCAATAGCTGGTACCTGTCGAGCGACGGCAGCAACCACTCCCTCTACCCGGGCTTCGCGGCCGAGTACGTGCTGCGCGCACGGCACTGGAATGCGTCCGACTACGAGTTCGCATCATTCTGAGCCGGAGTGCGCGTGCGACGGGGACGGGCCGATCGAGAGACCGGGGCCGGTGGCTGCTGAGTGGCTTGCCGGCACTTCGATCAGCCCGGAGTGAATACGGCGCCGCCGTCGATCTTGAGCACGGCGCCCGTCGTGTAGCTGGACGCCCCGCTCGCCAGGTAGAGGGCCGCCCCGACGATCTCCTCGGGCTGGCCACCGCGCTTCATCGGGATGTTCTGCTCGGCCGCACGCGCGAAGACTTCCTGATTCCACGCCTTGCTGATATCCGTCATGAAGGCACCCGGCATGATGCAGTTGACCCGGACCTTCGGCCCGTATGCGCGCGCCATGCCGATGGTCAGGGTGTGGAGCCCCGCCTTTGCGGCCGCGTAGGGGAGTTCGTTTGCGCCGGGCGCGACGGCCGCGACACTGCTGACGTTGATGATCGATCCCCCCTCGGCCTCCGCCATTCGCGTCGCGGCCAGTGCCGAGAGCCGGAAGGGCCCTTTGAGGTTCACACCCAAGACCTTGTCGAAGAGCTCTTCACTGACTTCGGTGAGAGAGGGGTAGAGGGGCGACATACCCGCGTTGTTGACCAACACGTCGATTCGTCCGAACGTATCGTAGACGCTGGAAATGAGATCGTCGCAATCCTGCCAATGCCCGACGTGACAGGCCACGCCGATGGCCTCGCGGCCGATATCTTCGCGGATCTCTTTGGCGAGGGCTTCGCAGGCATCCAGCTTGCGGCTCGCCACCACGACGCGAGCGCCGCAGTGCGCGAAGGCCAGCGCCATCTCGCGCCCGAGCCCGCGACTGCCGCCGGTGATGATCGCGACGCGGTCGGTCAGATCGAATGCCTTCGCGGGGTCGAAGGCCTGGCTGGGGGTCTTGTCGGGCATGACTCGGGGCTCCTCGATGCTGCGTAGGTGGCGAATCGATCCGGTCACAGGGGGATCCCGCCTTCCAGAGAGACTAGCTCCCAGCGGCTGGCGCGGCGCTGGGTGGCTATTCTACCCATGCGGTCCACGATGAAGGAGAATCGAGATGCACGATCCGAAATGCGAGCTCACCAAGGCAGCCATGGGGATCAGCGAGGGAATCCCGCTCGAGGTGAGCGAGGGCGGGATCGACGAGCTGCGCCGCGACATCCAGCGGCTGATGGATATCGAGGCCATCAAGCAGCTCAAGCATGCGTACTTTCGCTGTCTCGACACGGCCAATTACGAGGAGCTGGCGACGATCTTCCATCCCGACGTCAGTGTCCACTTCGTCGGCGGAGCCTACGAGTGGACGCTACAGGGGCGGGATGAGTACCTCGATGCGCTGCGGGCGGCGTTCACCCGCGAAGCCATCGGGCATCACAACGGGCACCATCCCGAGATCCAGATGCTGAGCCAGACCGAGGCCACCGGCATCTGGTACCTGGCCGACAATATGTGGATCCTGAATCACAAATTCTTCACCACGGGCACGGCAGTCTACTGGGATCGCTATCTCAAGGTGGACGGTCGCTGGACCATCAAGGACACCGACTACGAGCGCATCTACGAGATCAATCAGGCGCTCGACGAGCTGCCGCCGCTCTCGACCCACTACCTGTCCCGTTTCGGATCCGAGGCCGACACCGGCACGTAGGCGGCCCACGCGCACTGGACCACATCGAGTCGCCGACGGGCTACGACTTCGAGCGCTGGAGTAGCGTGCGAAAGTGCGCGAGCGAGTCGATCGTCGTCACCTCGCCCGGGGCCCGCATCAGGTAGACCAGAGTCCCGGTAGTCGTCCTGGCTCATGGACCCCTTTGGTCATTCGTTCTGGCTTGTCGATCGGCTCGCGCCGCGATCGCCTCTCGGTCCCGGTCGTGCTCCGCCCGGGAGTCGATCTCCAGGTAGCGGCAGAGGTAGTGGACTCCGATGTAGAAGGGCCCGGTATCCAGCAGAGCCACTATCAGCTTGAAGACGTAGCCCGATCCGATGAAGACCCAGAGTTGAGGCCAGATCGGCGCGGCGTCGTCGATCGGAAGTCCCCGGGCGTAGAAGTGGGTGATCGTGATGACCGCGAACGTGTCCACGAATTGGCTGATCATCGTCGAGCCGTTGTTGCGCAGCCAGAGATGTCTGCCCTGCGTGAGCTTCTTCCAGAAGTGGAAGAGGAAGACGTCGCAGAACTGTGCGGCTAGATAGGCGAACATCGACGCCACCACGGCACCCATGGTGAGAAAGCGGATGCGGTAGAAAGCGAAGTCGTACGCGTCGGTCGGCGGTAGTCCCGTCGCCTGCTCGATCTCGGGGGCGGGGGGCAGCGCGCCCCCGAGCCAGAGAAAGCCCACCACCCAGGCGTTCAGCAGCAGCCCGACCCAGACCACGAAGTTTGCGCGCTTCTGGCCGTATATCTCACTGATGAAGTCGGTGCACAGGAAGGTGATCGGATAGGGGAGCACCCCGACGGCCAGCGCCATCGGGATCGTCAGCCCGAATACCGTGAACGAGAGATCGATGAAGCGCGAGATGCCCAGGATGTTGAGCATCGTCATGGAGCCGAGGAAGAGCCCCGCCAGCAGCAGGAAGACCCGCTCACGCCGAGCGTGGAGAGTCGACGCCTCGATGGGATGGAGCGGCTCCATGGCCCGGGAGCATATCGTGGCTGGGCCTGAGCAAGCGCTCACACCCCCGATGCTTTCACCGAGGTCAATCCACCCCGTTTTTTGATCGAACGAGCTCCTACTTTCCCCTTCGAACCCGAGATAGCAGCTGGTCGAGATGCTCACGCACCTCGCTGCCCATGTGCTGGAGCTGATCGCGCAGCTCGTCGAAGGCGGCCTCGCGTGCCTCGAGGCGGCGGCGATGCGGCGCAGTGCGGCGGCTCTGGTGCAGACCGCCGAGCAGCCCCTGGCTCGTGTTGAAGAGATAGGACGCCACCTTGATGATCACTTCGTCGAGGCTCACCAGCCCGACGAGCTGGTTCTCCTCCACCAAAGGGATCCGGCGGATGCCTCGTTCCCGCATGCGCGCCAGGACGTCCGTCATGTCGTCATCGCGCGTGGCGGTGATCGGATCCGCGGTCATGACCTCGGCGGCGGTCGTCTTCTCCGGGTCGCGGTCCGCAGCGACGAGCCGGCAGATCAGGTCCCGATCCGTGATGATGCCGAGGGGCTTGTCGCCATCCACCACGACCACGCAGCCGACGCTGCGCGCATCCATCTCGTCCGCGACGTCCACGCACGAGTATTGGGGCTCCACGGTCACTACGTTGCTCTCGTAGACTTCGAGGCGGTGCATCGTGATCTCCTCCTCGCACGTTCCGGACTAGGCGGAAGGCGCTTCGCGATTCGGTCCCTGGGCGGCCAGCACGTCCGAGATGGTCTGAAGCTCGTTGGTGATCAGCGGGATTGCATCGTCCACAGCGATGATGCCGATCACGCGACCGACCTCGTCGGTGACCAGTACACGGCGTGTCTCCTCCTGGCGCATCCTGTGGAAGGCCCGCGCCAAGGGCGCGCCGGACCACACACTCACGATGTCTCTGCTCATGATCTCACGCAGCTTCGTGGTATCCGGATCCCTCCGCCTTCGAATCACCCGCTGCACGATGTCGCGGTCCGTCACCATGCCGATCGGCTGATCCGAGGAGTCCACCACCACGATGGAGCCCACATCGAGCTGCTTCATCTGCTTCGCCGCATTCCGGACCGTGTCGTCAGGTCCTCCGCGGATGACATTCTTGCGGCAGACGTCCTCGACTCTCATGGTGTTTCCCTCCTGGCCCTCGATGGGTGTGCGCGTGCCGGGCGCGCGGCTCGCAATCCTGAGGGTGCTCTTCCAGCATTTCTCGCAAGCGACATACCAAGATGTCATTCAGGGGCGCCATGCGCGATTGGGCGTTCGCGTGCCGCTCACGCGCCGAAACCGGGCCAGAAGGGACGCATCCCGATGAGGCGAGCGCCGGCCGGCGGTGGCAGGTGGTGCGGATCGCCTCTCAGCGAGACGACCCGTCGCATACCGATCGCTTCCTCGAGCAGATGGCGGCGCCGAATATGGAGGCCTACGAGGGCGTCGAGTGGCCGGCTTCGGCGGATGCCGCGTCGGCGCCGAAGCGCCGCGCGAACTCATCCGCGGCCTTGATGGCAACTCTACGAATCGGCGCCGCTTTGCGAGTGATCTCATTCTTCAGCTCCGCTCGCTGCTGCCAGACGTCGTCGAAGTGCTTGGAGACGTCGGAGAGATCCACCTCGTCGATCTCATTTAGTCGGATCATGTAGTCCGTGAGACCCGCCTGGATGAGGTGAGCCTCCATCTTCTGCTCGTAGGAGAGCGCAAGCACGGGTGTCCCGCAGTGGATCGAGAAGATATTCGCGTGAGAGCGGGCCGCCACGACCATCTCGGCCGCCTTGATGATCGCCTTCTGGACCTCGACGGAAATGTCTTCCGGCGCGACGACTATGCGATCGCGGTCGGCTGCATCGAAGTCATTCCGCAATGCATTGCAATAGTCGCTGTCGTTCTGACGCGCGAAGAGCTGTGGCATCAGGACGACGAGGTCGGTCGACTCGAGCGCACGGGCGATGAGTGCGTGGTAGAGACTATGGAATCGTTCCGCGCCGATGGAGCGGTACCACACGTGCCAGCGATGCAGCTCATTCGGAACCACGACGACGTAGGGTGACTCGAGCGTGCGTCGAAGTGCTGCCGGAAGCTCCGCGATCGTTGCATCGATATAGGCGGTATCGGTGGCTTCCACGAAGGGGATTTCGAGCTTGCGAGCATACTCCTGGCTCCAGGGTTCTCGGAGTGAAAGGAAGTCGACTCGACGCAGGACCTCCAGAGCCAGTCTGCTGAAAGCGCGGTCCTGCCGGCCTTCGTCTGGAAGCGGGCCGAACGAGATCGAGTAGATGGCGGTCGGCGTTCCGCTCTCGAGCGCCAGCAGGAGCAACGCCAGGTAGAGCCAGTTTCGATAGGGACCCAGATCGATGCCGCCCGGTGCGGAGACGATCAGGTCGGCGCCGCGCATCCGTGCGCGCAGCGGCCGCCAGGCGGGCGCGTTGCGAAGGATCCACTTTGCGAATCCCGTCGAGACGGCGGAGAGCCCACCAAGCCGCCCGACGGAGGGCCGCCGCTCGTCGCAGACGTATTCGAGCCGCTCGATCTCCTCGGGTCGGAAGATCTCGAGGTCCCGCTCGGTCACGAGGTCGGAAAAGGCCAGCACCGTGAGCGATGCGGCCGGGAACCGCTGCCTCAGCATTCGCACGAGTGCCTTGTGGGCGGCCTCGTCTCCGTGGTTGCTCCACGCCTGATTGATGATGAGGATGGAGCGCGGCGTCGCTGTCATCGTTCTCTACGCTGCTCTCGACGTGTGGCAAATCACGGGCCGGGAATCAGAGACGAGCCGTCGCGTCGACCCGGCCAGTGATCGGAGCGCATGAGCATAGCGCGCCCAGGTAGATGCGGACGTGCTGCGCTCGCGCGTCGTCGCGCGCAACTCCGACGAGAACGGGATCGATACCCCTGAGGCCTCCCGGGCCAGATGGGGTTCGAAGTGGACCGCGCGAGGGATCCGCTAGACGGTTGCGCGCCTGCGGCGGCGCTCGCGCCAGAAGATCATCGGCGGCAGAATCACGGCTAGCTCGGCGCCGAGTCCGCAGCGGCTGGTCCCGTCGGACGTGTTCGAAGAGCCCGAGTCCTCCGGGTCAAAGTCGACCGTCGTATTGTTGCTCAAGAAGGTCGTGGTCGAGACACTGCTGGATGAGGACGAGCTGGATGAGTACGAGTAGGTGGCGGTCATCAGATTGCCGGTGACGATATCTGCGGAGTCGCTCACCGGGCAGCAGGTCGTGTTCGCCGTGATCGTATAACTCCCCGCGTCGTCGTAGGTGTGGGAGAAGGATCCACGATACACACCCGCGTCTGGTGCGCCTGGGAAGACGGCGCTCGTGACGCCGTAGAGAGTCTGGTAGTACGAGCTCGTCTCTCCGTCACCCCAATCGATGGCTGGCGCCAGGTAGTTGCCCATGTAGGCGGAGGAGCTGCTGCTGGCGGGGCCACTGCTGTAGAGGATGGTGACGTCGATGCTGACCCGGTTGTCGTTGAAGTCGATGTCAGAAATGGTGGTCTTGATTCCAATGATGTGCGACGCCTGGGCCGGCACGCCAAGTGTCAAGGCAAGAATCAGCGCGAAGGTTGCTGCTGCGAGTGTGGTTCCGGTGCGCGTTTCAAGAGACATGGTATCTGCTCTCCCTAATTCCCTGTCAGCCCAAGCAGCTGTGAGTATTGGTGCAATCGGTACGAGGGAGATCGACGCTCACTCGTACCTCACTGGTCGCCGTTCAGAGCATCTTGGCGAGCGGGATGCTGACGGCCAAGGGTGTGATCGGAGGAACGAGGATCAGACTTTATTTGTAATTCGAGCGACCCTCTAGCGACTTCACATATGTCGTATCGAAGGGCTCCGATCGTTCGTTTAGCGGCCCGCGGTCAGCCCGGCGACGCGCTGCCGGATCTCGTTGGCGCGCGGATCAGCTGGCGCATGCCGCAGGAAGGCATTGTAGTGCGTGCGCGCCCGCTCCGGTTTGTCCAACTCGCCCGCATAGAGCTCGGCCAGCTCGAAGTGGCAGTCCGCAAGAGTCGGCACCCGGCTGAGCACCTCTTCGAAGGAGGCGGCGGCGGCTTCGTAGTCGCCCTCCTTTCGCTGCAGGACCCCCAGGTTGAATCGCGCCTGCCAGTAGTCCGGGTTCTCCTCCAAGGCACGGCGATAGGCCTCTAGGGCCTGCAGGAATCGGCCCTGCTCCTCGTGGGCGATCCCCAGGTTGTTCCATGCCTCGACGAAGTGTGGATTCAGCTCGACCGCCCGACCCGCATGAATCGCACCCGTCTTCCAGTCGTTCCCATCTACTGCGAGGGCCGCCAGATTGTTGTGTGCGTCCGCCATATTCGGAAAGTCGGCGATGATGCCGCGCAGCATGCCCTCGGCCTCGTCGCGACGCCCGGTTCGGTAGAGCGTGATGGCGAGGTTGTTGCGTGCGGCGCCGTCCTTGGGCGCGACCTCCAGCACCCGTCGGTAGAGTGCCTCGGCGTCCGCGTACTGGCCCTTCTCGGCCTTGAGCGCGCCGAGGCTCACATAGAGGGGAGCCCGGAATGTGTTGCTCAGCCGGATGGCCTCCTCCAGGTGTGGCTCGGCCTCATCGAGCTGGCCGAGCCGGGCCAGGAGCTGGCCCAGGGCCGCGTGCAGGCCGACGTCGTCCGCCCGGCGCTGGAGGCCCTGGCGATAGCTCTCCAAGGCCTCTTGCTCGCGGCCGCTACGGTCGAGAGCCTGCCCGAGTGTGTACCAACCCATCACCCTATAGGGGTCACGATCAAGGGCCGCGCGCAGCCGGGCCTCGGCGTCGTCCAGCCGTCCCTCGGGTAGCTCGAAGTTCTGGGCATAGAAGACGTTCAGCTTCGGGCTCTCTGGCTGCGCCCGGAGGGCCGACTCGAGCAGCGCCTCGGCCTGCGGCCTTCGGTCCAGGCGCAGCAGGACGTTGACCTTCTGCATCAGCGCATCCGGGTTGCGCGGATCCTGGTCGGTGGCGATTTCTGCGAGCTCGAGTGCCTGGTCGTGCCTGCCGCGGCGCACCTCGACTCGCGAGAGGATGACGTAGAGACGCGTATAGTCGGGATCGAGCTCGAGTGCCCTGGTCAGCGCCTCGACGGTCTCGTCGAGCCGCCCCTGTCCCTCCAGCGCCGATGCGAGCTCGAGCTGCGCGGCGAGATTCGAGGGGTCTTGCTCGAGCACGAGCTGGATCTGCTGCTCGGCCTGCTCGTAGAGATGATCCTGGAGGAATTGCCGCGTCCGCTCGAGCAGGACGTGGAGACGAATTAGCTCTTTTGGATCGCCTCTCTCCCCCTCCACCCGGATCTGCCCGCTGCCCACGGCCATATAGCCGAGCGCTTGCAGGTTCTGGAGCGCCTCGTCGTCGAGGGAGAGTGCGGTCTCGCTCTCCGTCTCGGCTGACCTTGCGAGGTGTTCGTCCAGAGCGCGACGCAGGTCGTGGGTGATGCCGGGTTGGCTGTCGTGCACATTGGTGAGCTCGCGCGGGTCGCGCCGTAGGTCGTAGAGCTCGGGTGTGGGCGCATCGATGTACTTCCAGCGCCCCAGGCGCATCGCGTGCAGCTTCGACCAGCCGTAGGTGTAGTAGGGCAGGTACGATTCCGAGTAGAGGATGGTTTCCTCACGCTTGGGCTCGTTTCCATGGATCGCCTGCGACAGGTCTCGTCCCACATGCGCGGGATCGGGCGCGAGGCCGACGAGCGAGAGCAGCGTCGGCGCCAGGTCGACCTGGCTCACGGGCCGCTTGATGCGCACACCGGAGGGGCCGCCGGGCACGCGCAGCAACCACGGGACGTGAAGGGTCGACTCGTAGGCGAGGATCGCGTGGGTCTGCTCGCCGTGCTCACCCAGACTCTCGCCGTGGTCGCCGATCAGCGTGACGACGGCAGCGTCCTCCTCGCTGCTGCCGCGGACGGCCGGATGCTCGAGCAGGTCACCGATCTGTGCGTCCATATATGAGATCTCGCCGTCGTAGAGCCTGGCGCGGTATTTGTCGCGGTAGGGCGGGGGCGGCGAGTAGCGCGCGTGCGGATCGTAGAAGTGCACCCACGCGAAGAAGCGCTCGCCGGAGCCCAATGTGTCGAGCCAGGCTTTCGCAGAGGCGACGGTCACCTCGGCGGGGCGGTCGGGCACCATGCGCGGTGCGCGCCCCCGCCCCTGGGATAGATCATCGTCGTAGAGCTCGAAGCCCTGGTCGAGGCCGTAGCGCCGCTCCAGCACTGCCGCCGACACGAAGGCCGCCGTGCGGTATCCCTCCCTTCTCAATCGTTCTGCGAGCGTATCGACGCCGGGCGGCACATAGTGGATGCCGTTGTTGTGAACACCGTGCTCCGAGGGATAGCGGCCGGTCATGATGCTGGTGTGTGCGACCAGCGTGACGGGCGCCACGGCCGAAGCCTTCTCGAAGGTCACGCCCTCGGCCGCGAGCTGGGCGAGAGTGGGTGTCTCGACGTCGGTCGCGCCGTAGGGCTCGAGATGGTCGGCGCGGGTGGTGTCGACCGTGATCAGCAGGATGGAGCGCGGCGCGCCGCTCCCCTCTTCACCCGCCAAGACCGTCGGCAGCTCGGATCCATCGCGTGTACAGCCGAATGCCACCACTGGAGTCAGAGCCGCCATCCACAGCCTCGGCCAGAGCTTCATGTCGCCACCTCCCCATCACCCGGCACGGGTGACGATACGTTGCTTGGGGTGTGGGCGCCCCTAGCTGAGACGCTCGGGGCCGCGGGATCGACAAGCGAGTGTCCGAAGATCTCGACCACGGCATGGTCGAGCTCGCGATGGACGCGGCGTCGAGAGCCGACTTCCAGCGCTCATCCGCGCAGTCGCGCTGGCAGAAATCGAGTCGATCTACGAGTCGAGCTGCGCTAGCGCTCGCTTCGGGGCGACTATCCGGTAGCCCTCCTCGAGCAGTCCGGCCAGCATTCCCCAATCCACGTCGCGGTCGACGCGGATGCCCACCCAGCCACTCGGCCCGACGTAGGGCGGCACGAAGAAGATCTCCGAATCTTGCTCGACCAACCCCTCCTGCATTCCGGGCGGCAGCTTGCACCAGACCGCGACCCGACCGTCGCCGTGGTGGTCGACATGAAAGCTGGCAAAAGTCTTCTTGCCGCCCCAGAAGGTCGGCGAACCGTGCGAGATCTTCTCGGAGGTCTCGGGCAGGGCGAAGATCAGCTGGCGGAGCTTCTCGAGGACATTCTCCTTGCCGGCCATCTCGGTGAGTCTAGCCGGAGCCGATGGGCGGGGCCCAGCGTGTACTCAGCTCTTCGAGTAGAGCAGCGCGCGCTGCTTGCGCACCCCGCAGCCGGCCAGGAGCGCTTCCAGCTCGAATAGCTCCTTGCCGCGCGCGAATCGGCCCAGCAGCTCTTCGAGGGGCGCGCGCCCGGCTGGGCCGTCCATGCCGCGCGCCAGCACCGCGGCCACGCGCTGCAGCATCCAGATCTGGTAGGGAATCACCATTCGCCGACCGCGCACGCCGCCGATCTCGAACTCGTGGGTGAGCGCACCTTCGCCGGTCTGCAGCGCCTCGAAGCCCGGAGTGGCGGTGAAGGTCTTGCCCGGAAGCTCGTCGCCCGGGGTGTGCGCATCGCTGGCGATGAAGTCGGTGAGGACCCGCGCCGAGCTCTCGAGCACCGGCCACATCTCTTCGAAGAAGACGTCGAGCAGCGGCAAGAGCGTCTCGGGGATCGCGTCGTCGGACAGCCACTCGCCGCCGTCACTGGTCGCGACGCGTGCGACGAGCTGTCCGTCGGAGTCCAGCGAGTAGAGCTTCTGACCGTACATGCGCGCATTCAGGGCGCCCTCGCCATTGGTGCGCTCGACCCACTCGCAGACCAGTGGGAAGTGCGTGCGCAGCGCAAAGCCCGGCACCGCATCACGATAGAGGTGTGCATAGAGGGGGGCGAGGAGGCCGAAGTCGGCCAGGCTCGGGCGCCCGCCGAGCACGTAGTCGTGCTGGCCGAAGTGCGTCTCGAGCAGGCCGAGGATGCGATGTTGGCTGGCCTGCCATGCGGGCTCGGTGTTCGCGTCGACACCGAGATGAACGAGCCCGGCGTAGACGCCGCGGGGGCTCGTTCGGCTCTCGGAGATGCCGAAGGCCGCCTCGAAGAAGGCGGCGCCTGCGCTCCGCCGCACGTCACCCGGCGCACCCGCTGCCAGCACAGCGCCCCATTGCTGCTCGTTGAAGCCGCGATGACTGGGCGAACGCCCGTTCTCGCTGAAGTACCAGCGCTCCCAGAACGCGGGTACCACGATCCACTCGTCGGCGAGCAGCTCGATCAGGTAGCCGGCCAGGCATTGGCGCGGGCGTGTCGCGGGGTCGGGCACCACCGGTGTCTCGGGATGCGCGGATTCGCAGTAGTCGATGATCTCGCTCGAGTCCTGGACCCACGTGCCGTCCGGGGTCTCGATCTGCGGCACTGCCCCGCTGCCCGAGCGTGGCAGCAGCAGGCCCTGAATCAGGTCGGCGCTGGCCAGCACGTCCTCGAAGCCCGGACCGAGCGCACCGTGGCGGTCCTTGTAGCGCATATAAGCGCGGATCTTGCCGGAGAAATAACTGTGCTCCCACGAGAAGAGTCGGTACACGATCTACTTCCTCCGAACGGCTCGGTGTTCCGCGATCAGCCGCCCACGCGCTCGATCAGCGCGACGAGCTCGTCGAGATAGGGCAGAAGCTTGTCTGCATCAGCTGGCGGCAAGCCAAATACGACGCGATCGATGCCGGCGCTTGTGTAGCGCTCCACGATCTTGTCCTTGGCGACGACACCGTAGGTCGAGATCTCGATGCTCTTGGGATCACGCCCCTCCTCGGCGGCGAGTGCAGCGAAGCCGGCCAGCTGCTGCTCGAAGTCGTCGCGTCCGGCGATCGGGATCCAGCCATCGCCATAGCGAAGTGCGCGTCGCGCACCGCCCGGGAATGCGCCCCCGACGTGAATCGGCGGATGAGGGGTCTGCTTCGGCTTCGGCCACATATGGATCGGGTCGAAATCGACATACTTCCCGTGGTACTCGGCCTTGGATGCACTCCAGATTGCCTTCATGGCCTCGATGCGTTCGCGCAGCAATCCGAAGCGGTGGTCCGATTCGGTGCCATGGTTCCCCATCTCCTCGAAGTTCCAGCCGCCACCAACCCCGAAGAGCAGGCGCCCACCCGAGACGAGATCCAGCGAGGCGACTTGCTTCGCGGTATGGATCGGATCGCGCTGGACCACGAGACAGATCCCGGTGCCGAGCTTGAGTGTAGTGGTGCGAACCGCCGCCGCGGTCAGCGCCACGAAGGGATCGAGTGTGCCGTAGTACATCTTTGGCAGATCACCGCCACCCGGCCACGGCGACGTTCGGCAGACCGGAATGTGAGAGTGCTCGGCGACCCAGAGAGACTCGAATCCGCGCTCCTCGACGGCCGGTCCGAGCTCGGCCATTGGCATCGAGTAGTCGGTGGGAAAGATCGTCACGCCGTACTGCATGCCTGCCCCCTCGCGAATACCGCTCTGACGTCGTCCACCCTGCGCTCACCACACAGGCTTCGTGCTGGCAATCCAGTATAGGCAGAGACCCAATCTGCGCTCCACAACCGAAGGCGTGCCCCCCGACCCCTGCTACGGAGCGCTGGGTCGGGGGGCACCACTCGGTCGCGCGCGGCGGGGCGCGGCGGGGAAGGTGTCGGGGCCGAGAGTGCGGCTCTCTGGGCCCCGGATTTGCCGCTACGCGCTGAGTGCCTGCAGTCCGGAGAGGGATTCCTGCAGCTCGAGCAGGGCCTTGGGGATGGCGCCGGCCAGCAGCCACGGCTCCGGGAGGAGGTCGGGGTCGGCCGTGATTCCGAAGTGCAACTCTCCGCAGTAGCTCACCAATGTGATGTTGACGCCCTGAGTCGGTGCGAGCAGGGAGATCGGCACCATGCCCTCCAGCTTGGCGCCGGCGATGTAGACGGGCACGGGCGTCATTCGCACGTTTGAGACCACGGCGTTTGCGGGTAGTGGCATGCTCTCGGACGCACTGGCGGTCAAGCGCATGAAGAGCTGCAGGGCGCCGGGCACGATGGTCTCGGAGAAGAGGCCGATGAAGTCGACACCCCTGCCGGCCCGGATGTCCTCTTTGGCGACGTGGCTGGCCGCGTGAATCGCGGATACACGACTCACTGGGCATTCGATGTCGGTCCCCCAGTAGACGTTCACCTCACTGATCTGATTGCCAATCGACTTGTCGTCCTGGCTGCGGGTCGAAACCGGAACGGAGGCGACGAGTGAAGCCTCGGGCAGCTCGCTGCGGCTCTCGAGGTAGTGACGCATCGCGCCGCCCGTGATGGCGAGCACCACATCGTTCAGCTTGACACCGAGCTCGTTCTTGATCGACATGGTGTCATCGAGGGAAATCCTCGACCAGGCGACGGCTCGGCGTGTGCCGACCTTCCCATTGAAAGAGGCGCGCGGCGTCGCGGCGGCCGCTTTGGCGTTATTGGAGCCGAAGAGGTCGCCAAGGCTGGGGAGCGCACGGCCGAGGTGCCTGGCCTGGGCGGCGGGGAGCTCCAGGCCGTTGCGCACGGCCTGGTAGGCCATCTGGGCGAGCGAGGCCGGCGCGCCGGCGTGCGCGTTATCGTCCACCGGGACGAGCGGGCGCTCGGCGGGCTCGGGCTGCAGATCGAAGAGAAGCTCGGTGAGCCCGGCCCCCGATGCACCGTCCATCAGGCAGTGGTGGACCTTCCAGAGCAGGGCGACGCGGCCGCCCTGGATGCCCTCGATGAAATACATCTCCCACAGCGGTCGATTCCGGTCGAGGGGGCGCTCGAAGAGCATTCCAGTCAGCTCGCTCAGCTCTTCGGGGCCACCCGGAGCGGGCAGGGCGATGCGGCGAACCTGGTCGCGGGGCGCGAGGCCATCGCTCTCGACCCAATAGGGGCGGTCGAGTCCGAAGGGAACCTCCTGCACGGTCCACATGAAGCGAGGGCAGACCGCCAGCCGCGCTTCCATGAAGTCGATGAAGCCGGTGTAGCTGAAATCGACGGTCGCCGAGGGGTCGAGAATGGCGAGGCCGCCGATGTGGGAGGGGGTCTCGGGGGTCTCCATCGACAGGAAGACCGCGTCCATGGCGGACAGCTGTTGCATTCGGATTCTCCGGGTCCCCGCCGCTTCTGGGTCGGGGCCAATTGAGGAGGAAAATATATATTATTCTTGAAAGTAACAAAGAATTTCTTCATTGCCACTAGTAATTGTCTTCGCGGTTGGCGACAATATTCGCGTCGAGCATGGCTGTTACGCCCCATGGGGGTTCAAGGAGAGGCCAGAGCGAATGGTCGCGACCAGCAAGCAGTCGACGAGCCGCCTCGAGGACGCGCGGGCCCGGATGTATCGGGACCTGATCTTCGAGTCGGCGGAGTGTGTGTTCGGGGCCCGGGGCTTCGAGGGCGCGACCATGCAAGAAATCGCGAACGAGGCCGGCGTGTCGCTGAAGACCGTGTACGCCAGCTACCCGGGCAAACGCGAGCTCTTCGATGCGATCATGCGGGAGCGCGGCGCGGCCTTCCACGATCACGTTCGCGAGGCCGTCGAGAACACGCATGGCGGCACCCTCGAGCAGCTCGAGGCGATGACCGGTGCATTCGTCGAGTTCCTCTTCGCGCATCGCGAGTGGCTGCAGATCCACATGCGCAGTCGCATCGCCTGGTCGGTGCGGCCCAGCGAGGAGGCCGCTGCCGATCTCTGGCGCCGCGGCCTCGAGGACTTCGAGAAGCTCCTCGGCGAGGGCATCGAACAGGGTCTCTTCTACCCCACGGATCCCAGCGAGCTCGCGGTGCTCGTCAATACGATCACGAAGGTCCTGGTCACCTACGCGGCGGAGGCTGGTGAAGACGACCCCCACCCAGTCGCCGAGCGCGCCACCCTTTATCTGCGCCGGCTGCTCTGCGTGCCGGGTGCCGCCGAGCGCGCGAGCGGCTGAGCTTCACCGACGGGCGCAAATGCGCGTTCGTCTGGCGAAGTGGCCCGCCCTGTGAGGTGATACGCTTGGGTCATGTCCCAGGCAGGCGCCGCCGCCCCGCGCCCGACGACGCCAGCACCCGGCGCCGCCCGCTACGCGCTCGGTCTGCTGCTCGTGGTCTACGTGGTCAACTTCCTCGACCGAACGATCCTGGCCATGCTGCTCGAGCCGATCAAGCGCGAGTTCCAGGTCTCGGACACCTACCTGGGCTTTCTCTCCGGCATTGCGTTCGCGGCCTTCTACACCCTGATGGGGCTGCCCATCGCCCGCTGGGCAGACCGAGGAAGCAGGCGCAACATCATTGCGCTCGCGCTCGTGGTCTGGAGCGGCATGACGATATTGACCGGTTTCACGCGCAGCTTCGCGCAGCTGGCGCTCTGTCGCGTCGGTGTCGGCATCGGCGAAGCCGGCTGCAGCCCACCCGCACACTCGCTCATCTCCGACTATTTTCCAGCCGATCGGCGTGGTACGGCCTTCTCGATCTACGCGCTCGGCATTCCGATCGGAGGCGGGCTCGGCTTCCTGGCCGGCGGCTGGCTGAACGAGTTCTTCGATTGGCGCACCGCCTTCATCCTGGCCGGCGTGCCCGGCATCGTGCTCGGATTGGTCGTGCGGCTGACGCTGCGCGAGCCACCTCGCGGCGCCTTCGACGCTCTGGCCACGCCCGGTGAGCAAGAGCCGATCCGAGCCGTGCTGGGGTTCATGGCCGGGCTCCGCTCCTTTCGCCACATGGCGATTGGCGCCGCCCTCCACGCTTTCTACGGCTACGGGGCCAGTGCCTTCATCGGCGCCTTCTTCATGCGCAGCCACGGAATCGAGAGTGGCGAGCTCGGCACTTGGCTCGCGCTTCTCGGCTTCACGGGCGGTGTCGCTGGCACGTATCTCGGGGGCTATCTGGCTGACCGACTCGGGGTGCGCGACCCGCGCTGGTATATGTGGGTGCCGGCTCTGGCGACGGTGGCCTACATCCCCTTTGCGTTCCTTCTCTATCTATGGCCGGACGGT
>JAFDDH010000405.1 GCA_019310975.1 Deltaproteobacteria bacterium
CCAGGCGTTTCGTCCACGTCCACCCGCCCCATCTCAGAGAACCCGGTCGCCCTTTTAAGTCGGGCGCTTGGCCCCAGATCCCAGAATCGACTCCATGTCTCGGGAAGCGCCGCGGCCGCTCAATCGGCCCCGCGCGAGCCGCCCCGCCCGGCGAAGAGCCGTTCGCCGATGCTCGCCAGCGTATCGCGCATCGCCGCGTCGCCGAGCAACCGGAAGCCGGGTCCCGCCACCAGAGCGAATACGATGCCGCCAACCACGAGCTGGAACCAGACCCCGCCGCTCAAGGAAGCTGCGTGCGCTCCGAGCGAGCCGGCTGCGCCGGCCAGTACACCTACGATGGTGCTGCGCGCCGCGGTGTCGAGCAGCGGCCAGAGCGCCGGTCCGCCGTAGCGCGCCCGCTACGATGGTGCTGCGCGCCGCGGTGTCGAGCAGCGGCCAGAGCGCCGGTCCGCCGTAGCGCGCCCGCCCCCAGACCAGGGTCAGGACCGCGTTGCCGGTGATCGCCAATACGCCGGCGGCCGCGATGCCCTCCGCCCCGTGAAGATCTCCCAGCTGCATGTAGAGCGGGATCACGACGAGCGCCACGCCGGTGCCGAGCGCCATCGCGCGCCACATCTCCTCGCGCGCGAAGAAGGCGCGAATCGCCACCTGCTGGGTCACCCAGCCCGGGATCGCCAGGGCGAGGATCGCGAGCAGGGCCGCGACACGCGTGGACGCCTCGGCGTCGAAGGCGCCGCGGCGATAGATCGCATCGACGATCGGCTCGGCAAAGACGTGGACGCCGGCGGCGGCCAGCACGGCCAGCGAAAGCGCGCCGCGCAGCGTGCGCTCGAGCGTGGCGTGCAGCTCATCCTCGCGGCCGGCCGCGTGCAGGGCCGAGAGCGTCGGCAGTGTCGCGGTGGCCACCGCCTGCCCGATCACGCCCACCGGCGCCATCATCAGCTGGCGCGCAAAGACGAGCGCGGCCAGGACACCCTCACCCAGGCGAGCGCCGAAGAACTTCTCGTACAACTCGTCGACGGTGGTGATCGACACACCGATCATCAGGGGCAACGCAGCCCATAGGTAGATGTGGAAGCGCACATCCCAGGGTGCAATGCGGATCCCCACACGGCGCACGTGGCGCATGTCGAAGATCGGGACCACGAAGCCGCCGAGCAGCGCGCCGGCCAGTGCACCCCACGCAAACCCTTCGATCGTCCCGCTGACCAGACCCCCTGCAATGATGCCGCCGTTGTAGAGCAGTGGGGCGGCGGCCTGGGCGCCAAAGCGGCCATGCGCCATCAGTACCGCGCGTACGATGCCACCGGTGACGAAGAAGATCTGAGCGGGCAGGACGATGCGCGTCAGGCGAACGGTCAGCGCTTGTTTGCCGGCGTCGAAGTCCGCGAAGATCGCTGCCACCAATGGCTCGGCATAGAGCCAGAGACCGGTCGTGAGGACCAGCGTGGCGGCGCCGAGAGTGCCGAGCACGGTACGGAAGAGCGCGTCGGCCTGCGCGTCGCCCTCGTCGCGCAGCGTCCTCAGGTAGAGGGGGGTGAAGGCAATCGTGAGCGCGCCGCCGGCCAGCAGGTAGTTGAGCAGGTCAGGAATGATGAAGGCAGCACCGTACGCATCGGTGCTCTGCCCGACGCCGTGCATTCCGGCCAGCACCATGTTGCGGACCAGACCCATGATGCGCGAGAGAAGAATGCTCGCCGCAAGCAGCAGCGCAGCCGCGCCGAGCCGTCGCCCGGATAGCGGCGCCGTGTCGTCTCTGGGCTCCTGTCCGCTGTCTCGATCGCCCGCCACCCGCCCCCCCGCGCGCGAGTATGGGACATGGCCCCGCGCTTCGCCGAGGCCCGGAGAAATGGGCGCTCACGGAGCGCGAACTTCAGGTCAGGTCGATCGGATTCGGCTCGCGCCAGACGGCGCCGTCCCAGGCCTCCATCACCATCTCGTCGCCCTCGCGGCCGTGCAGATAGGGATGATCGAGGGGGACCTTGCCGTGCGGCGTATCCAGCACATATTGAGGAATCGCAAAGCCGCTGGTGCGCCCGCGCAGGCCGCGGAAGATCTCGATTCCGCGCTCGATCGGGACCCGGAAGTGGCCCGTGCCCTCGAGCAGCTGCGCCTGGTAGCAGTAGTAGGGACGCACGCGGATGCGCACCAGCCCCTCGCAGAGCGACTGCATGACGACTGGGTCGTCGTTGATGCCGCGCATCAGCACGCTCTGATTGCCAACCGGGATGCCGGCCCGCAGCAGCCTTTCACACGCCGCGGCCGCCGGCTCGGTGATCTCGCCGGGATGGTTGAAGTGGGTGTTGACCCAGATCGGGTGATAGCGCTCGAGCATGCGGCAGAGCGAGTCGGTTATGCGGTAGGGCAGCGTGACGGGCAGCCGGGTGCCGAGCCGCACGATCTCGACGTGCGGGATCGCGCGCAGCCGCTCGAGCAGCCACTCGAGCCGGGAGTCCGAGAAGACGAGTGGATCGCCGCCGGTCAGCAACACGTCACGGATCTCGGGCGTCCCGGCAATCCAGGCGAGCGCGGTCTCGAGCTCGGACTTCTGCATCGACCACCCGGTCTCGCCCACCATGCGCTTGCGCAGGCAGAAGCGGCAGTAGAGCGCACACTCGTTGTTGACACAGAAAGCGATCCGATCGGGGTAGACACGAATCACGTTCTTGACCGGTGAGTGCGCCAGCTCGTCGAGGGGATCGGCCAGTCCGCTTGGATCGTCGCCTTCGAGGGCCGAGGGCACGACCTGGCGCCGGATCGGGCATTCGGGATCCTTCGCATCCATCAGCGACGCGTAGTAGGGCGTGATCACGAAGCGGAAGCGGCGCGCGAGATCCTCGATGGCCCGGGCCTCGGCCGCACTCGGCTCGATCCAACGCGCGAGCCCTTCGAGCGTCGTGATGCGGTTCTGCATCTGCCAGACGACCGACTCCCAATCCTCCGCCGCGATGCCCTCGGGCACCTGGACGGGGCGAAGCGGCGGTCGGTTCGGGCTCGTCCAGTTCTTCATCGCCACTCACGTCTCTCTCTAGGCCTACTAGGCCTACTAGGCCCAGACCCGCTCCGCCCGCTACCCACTCCACCCTGCGTGTGCGCAGCGAGTTCCGGCCGCTCGAGTGCCTCGCCGATCACATCCGCCAGCAGCTCGTCGAGTGATCGACCCTGCAGCTCGGCGAGTATGCCGAAGCTGCCGTCGGGCGC
>JAFDDH010000167.1 GCA_019310975.1 Deltaproteobacteria bacterium
AAGGCCAGGCCTCGACAACTTTCTCGAGGTTCAGACCATGCTGAACGTCGAGACCGTCGTGAACGCGCAGACCGCGACGATCATCAACGATGGTCAGAATGGGCTGCCGGCCGTACTCGAGACCTGCGGGCCCGATGATCTACTCGACTTCGTGAATCCATCGAGCCAGGTGATCGATCTTGGCCTCGGCTTCCCCCCCGCGGCCGACGACAACGATCAGGACGTCTACGCGTGCACCCGGTACACGCTCAATGTGGGCGACACCTATGTGCAGCTGGACACGGAGATCTTCAACGACGAGCTGACTCCTCTGCCGATGATCGTTGGGGACTGGATGAACGCCGGTGGAGAGCTCGATATGTATGGGCGTCCCAACGAAGGCGTCGGCGCTGCGCTGCTTGCGCCACTCGGCGCGCTCGCCTTCACGGGCTATGCCGAGGGCATCGACTACCACTACACGACCACACCCTCTGTCGGAGCCACCAACTACGTCACGATATCGGGTGTGACGGTGATCCTGCATCACACCGACATGTTGACGCTGCTGTTCACTGGGTTGACGGATTTCATCGTGCCGGCTGGCGGCAGCGCACACACCGTGCGTTATTTTGGCGTCGGGGACGGATCGAGCTCCAATGCAGTGGACCTCGAGAACGCGGTCAAGGGGAACGTCACCGCGACCATCGAGGGCCTCGTGACCGTGGGCGGCGTACCGGCGGCGGGCGCGCACGTGAGTGTCGGGACCCTCGACGACACTGGCCGAATCAAGGAGCTGGTCACCCGCTTGACGACGGACGAAGCCGGCCGCTTCTCGGGCACGGCGGTGATCGCCAATCCCGTCGTGAACTACGGCGTGGTCGCTGGGCTCTCGGGCGCGCTCTACGAGAACGGCGCACTGGAACCGCCCGTGAGGATCATTGCGCTGGACGTACCCGATGAGGTGGTGAGCGTCGACTTCTTGCTCCCCGAGAGCGGGCGAATTCAGGTGAACGTGACGGATCAGGCCGGGGCCGTGCCTGCGCGCGTCACCTTGGTGGGCTTCGACCCGAGCCCCGAGCCAATCATTCCTGGCCCCTCGTTCCCTGGCCTCGGCGGCGGCGACCTCGGTCTCTTCAACGACGTCAGCGATATCCATCCCTTCGGCGTGGCCGCGGTCGCCTACGCGGATGCAGAGGGTGAGGTCACATTCGAAGTCGAGCCCGGCGACTATCAGCTCTACGTCTCGCGCGGTCCGGAATACTCGCTCTTCGAAACGCCCGTGACCGTGACCGGCGGGCAAACGACCGCCGTGGTGGCCCAGATCGCGCGCGTGCTCGACACGCCCGGATTCGTGTCCGGAGACTTTCACGTACACGGCATCAACTCGGCGGACTCGCGGGTGAGCCACCGGCGGCGCGTACTCGGCTACGCGGCCGATGGAATCGACAATCTCGTGATGACCGACCATCACGTCCACACGGATCTCGGCCCGACCATCGCCGAGCTCGGGCTCTCGCGCTTCGTCGGCTCGACGGTGGGCGAGGAGATCACCACCTTCGATTACGGCCACTACAACGCCTACCCGCTACGCGTCGACCCATCGCGCCCGTCGAAGGGATCGACGGACTGGGCGGTGGCGGCGCCTCCCGGCCAGGACTTCCCGAATCCCGACACCGGCAGCCCCAGCTTCAACGCGACGCCCGCCGAGCTGGCCGACCTCGCCACGCAGGGCGCCAACTCGCTGCCCGACTCGACGATCCAGGTGAATCACATCGGGAGTCATTTCAACCCGCTGCAGATCGACACCGGCGTGGATCCGATCCAGGATGATCTCGATGCGACCGAACGCCTGCAGCGGCGGCTGGACCCGGCCGCAGGCAACCTCTTTCATCCCTTCCCGGCCATGGAGCTCTGGAACGGCGACAGCCGCGGGGCACAATCCGAGTTCCTCGATCAGCGAATCGGCATATGGATGAATCTGCTGAGTGCGGGCTACTCGACCACCGCCATCGCGGACACCGACAGTCACAAATTCAACTCACTGCGCTCGGCCGGTGCCGCCACATGGACCGCCGCATCGCCGGGCGCCGACGCGCCCGACACCTTCGACAGCGCCGAGGTCGCCCGCTCGGTAACGGCCGGCAAGGCTGTGGGCGGCCAGGGCCTCTACGTTCAAGCGCGGCTCCGGGCCACGGACGGCAGTGGTGACATCGCGGACCTGACGGCCGCCGGCAAGACGAGCATGACGGACGCTTCGGGCCACGTGACGCTCGAGATCGACGTGCAGGCTCCGCTCTGGGCCGAGTACGACACGATCGAGATCTACGCGAATGCGACCACGACGCGAGTCCTCCAGAGCTACAACTACACCGCGACGCCAACGCTCACCCTGGTGTCGGCGGCGGACTTCGCGGTCAACGAAGTCGTCGTGGACTCGGGCGTCGACGGGGCCAGCCGCTGGACGACGACCCACTCGGAGAACTTCGTCGGCCTCACGGAGGACACGTGGTTCATCGTAGTCGTGAAGGGTACCGACGGCGTATCGCGCCCGATGTTCCCCGTCTATGCTTCGGACCTCGACGCGGGCATGAACACCACGCTGGCCGATCTGACGGACGGCAATCTCGATCAGGGCGGTGTGATGGCGCTCGGCTTCACGAACGCCCTCTACTTTCAAGCGCCCCTTCCTTGACCCGCACGCCGCTGCCAGCTGTGCGGCTGGGCACGCTCGCAACCGGGATCGTGCTCGCCCTGGCAATCCCGCACGCGGCCATTGCCGCCCCCGCGCCGGCCGCGGGAGGCGTCCGACTGCTCGCCGCATTGGAGTCGGCAGCAATCTCGGCGGTCGGCGTCGTGAGTGGAGTGGAGCGCATCGACGCGCGGGCATTCGGGGCCACGCTGGTCGTCGAGACCCCGCTGGTGGCAGGCAAGCCCGTCGACGCCTCGATCGCCGAGGACACGCCGATCCAATTCGTCTGGGAGGAGCGCGCACCGAGCCGACCCGCGCGTTTCGCGAACGGCGACCGCATCCTGGTGGCCCTCGAGCCCCTGCCCGGCGATTCGGTCTGGCTCACGCGCATCCCCGAGCCCAGCGCACGGCAGCGCACGTTCTACATCGCCGAGCGCGGCGACGCATTCCTGCGCCGACCCGCGCTCGGCACAGTCACGATCCTCGAACACCATCTCGCCCTTTCGCCCCGGGATCGACGCGGTGCGGCCGGCGTCGTTCAGCTGGCCAACCTCGCCCGCGGCGCCGCCTCTCCCCTCGCTCTCGATGCGATCGGTGCACTCGGCGCGATCCCCGCCCTGGATGCCAAGCTCGATCGGACCACGAGCGCCTGGCTCGTCGAGGCACTGGTCCGCACGGACGCGACCGCGCGCGTCCAGCAGGCGATGCTCGAACTGATCGCGGAGCGGAGGCTCAGATCACTCGAGCCGGTGCTGGAGGAGCGTGTCCGATCCACGTCGGCGCGAAGTCGACCCGACGGCTCCCCCGAGCTGGCGGATCCGCTCGTCTATGCAGCGCTGGCCGCGCTCGACGTGGAGATCGATGCCGCAACGCTCACGGGTCTGCTCGAGGCGGCGGCGCCCGGACACAGGCTGGCTCTCGTCCGCGCCAGCCGCGACCGCGCGACATTGCGCGACCTCGCACGCAATGACGCCGATCCGAGCGTGCGTGCGGCCGCGCTGGAGCGGTTCGTCACGCTCCAGCCCCAGAGTGCCGCGCCCACCGCGATCGACGCCCTCTACGACCGCGACCCAATCGTGCGCGCCTCGGCCGCCGCCGCGCTGGCGCGAATCGGCCCAGCGGCGGTCTCCGACCTGCGCCGCGTGGTGAACGACGATTCGCAGCCGGCTGGCGTTGCGGCGATCCATGCGCTGCGCGAGATCCAGCCCGAAGGCACCCGGGCGCTCTTCGAGATCGCGAAGACGAGCCCGGATGAGAGCATGCGGGCGGCCGCGCGGCTGGCGCTGGGCATGGAGCTCGTCGAGCCGCATTGATGCGCCGTCACGGCGTGCCGGGCACGGCCGCTCCGTCCGCTTTCATCGCCTCCGCCGCGCCCTCGCCCTCCGCCCGGGCAACCAGCGCCGAGAGTGTCAAGACCTCGAGCCCGCGCCGACGCAGCTCGGGCAACACCTTCTGCAAGGTCTCCCAGGTGCGCTCACCGCGAGCTCCACCGTTGTGCAGCACGATCACCGAGCCGGGCCCCACGCCCTGAAGCACGAACCAGCTCGCGAATGCCGGCCAGGCAATCTGTGCATCGAGCGGATACACGGAGCCGAGCGCCACCCGGTAGCCGTGGCGGCGCGCGGTCTCGAGCATACGCTCGTCGTACCAACCGGAGCCCGGACGCACCCAGCGCGGCTTCGACCAGCGCGACAGCAGCCTGTCGGCTTCGGTGAGCTGCCGCTCGAACTCCTCGGGCAGAAGGTCGACGCTCGCCTCGTCGGCCGTCATGTGATTCCCGAGCTCGTGACCTCGCTCCACGATGGAGGTCACGAGATCCTCGTATTCGTTCACCCGCTCACCGATCAGGAAAAAGGTCGCGTGGGCGCCGTGCTCTTCGAGCAGGTCGAGGATGCGCGGTGTCCACTCTGGATCCGGACCGTCGTCGATGGTGAGCGCAATCGCGGCCACCTGCGTGTTCACGTCGTAGACCACATCGGATTGCTGATCGTCGAAATAGCCCATCAGCGTGCCGAAGCGTGCGCGCGGATGCGAGCAGGCCGGTGCCAACAATCCCACGGTGAGCAGCACGAGGATCCAGCGAAGGTTCACCTCGCGCCGACCCTAGCGGCCCCGGAACTCGGGCTGGCGGCGCTCCCCCATGGCACGCACGCCCTCGCGAAAGTCCTCCGTCGTCTGCAGGCGCTCCTGCTCGGCCTTCTCGCGATCGGTGGCGCGCCGGATCTCCCCGGCAAGATCACCGCGCAGGGTCTCGCGGATCGAATCGACCGCCAGTGGCGCCGAAATCGCGATCTCCACCGCCAATGCATGTGCCTCCTCGCGCACATCCTCGAGCGCTACGAGCCGATCGCAGAGCCCGATCGCCAACGCCTCCTCGCCGGGCACGCGGCGCCCGGTATAGAGAAGCTCCATCGCGCGCTGCTGCCCAACCAAACGCGGCAACGTCACCGAGAGCCCGAAGCCCTGATGGAAACCGAGCCGCGCAAAGTTGGCACTGAATCGTGCCTCGGGCACGGCCACCCGGAAATCCGGCATCAACGCGAGCCCGAGCCCGCCGCCGATCGCCGCACCCTGCACGGCCGCCACGACGGGTGTGCGGGTCGCAAAGAGCCGCACGGCCTCGTCGTAGAGATGCTGGCCCGTGGCGTCCTCGAGCGAGGTCCGCTTGCCAGCGAAATTCGCGCCCGCGCAGAAGTGCTTGCCCGCGGAGCAGAGCACGATGGCGCGGCAGCCGTCCTCGGCGTCGAGCTCTTCGAAGGCATCGGCCAGACTCTTGATCAGCGCCTGGTCGAAGAAGTTGGCCGGGGGTCGCTGGATTTCCACGGTGGCCACGAAGTCGGCACCGATCTCCACCGCCAAGTCGTCGAATTGTCCGAGCGTCGCCAAGAGGGTCCCTCCTTGCTCTCTGACCGTTGTGGCCGGATCAGCGTGGCAGCCCGACCAGCTGCCGCGCAATGATCATGCGCTGGATCTGGCCGGTGCCCTCGACGATGTCCATCGCCTTGGCGTCCCGGTAGAGCTTCTCGATCAGGTGATCGCCGCGCCCGCCCCCGAGCCCGAGCAGCTCGGTACCGAGCGTTGCGGCCTCCTGGCAGACCTGCGCCGCCACCGCCTTGGACATCGACGCCTCGACGATGTTGGCGCGGTGCTGATCGGCCAGCCAGCCGGCCCGCAGACACATCAGCCGTGCCATGCGCGTCTTGCGCGCCATCACCTCGACACGATCGCGCACGCGATCCTGCCCGAGCAGATCATGCTCACGCGCGAATCGAATCGACTCGTCGAGCACCGCACGCGCCATCCCCACCGCGTTGGCGGCAATGATCGGGCGCCCCGCGTTGAAGGTCTGCATGGCCGCTTTGAAGCCGGCCTTGCGCTCGTAGCGCTCCTCACCACCCAAGAGGTTGGCGGCCGGCACACGTACATCCTGGAGCGAGAAAGATGTCGACTCATAGGCCTTGAGTCCCATCTTCTTCTCGATCTTGAAGGGGCCGAGCCCCTCGACTCCCCGCTCGACGAAGAAAGCGCGCTGGGCGGCGCGTCCCTTCGTGGGATCGACGCTGGCCTGTACGAGGATCCAGTCCGCTCGGCTCGCCCCGCCGATGAAGCATTTGGCGCCATTCAGGACCCAGTGATCGCCGTCCTTGCGGGCCAGCGTGCGGATCGCCGCGGCATCCGAGCCCGCGCTCGGCTCCGTCATCGCAAAGCACGCCCAGCGCGGACGGTCCGGATCGAGAAAGGGACCGAGGAAGCGTTCCTTCTGCTCCTCGGTGCCGATCCCGAGCACACTCTGCTCCGGTAGCCCAGGGCCCGGGGTAGCGATCATGACACCCCGGTCCCAGTAGGCGAGCTCTTCGGCCAGCAGCAGCGTGGCAATCACCGAGCCGCCAGTGGCGGGCGGGCTGCCCGGGCCACCCCAGCGTGTGCGCCCCTCGCCGCGCTCGATGCAGCGCTCGAAGAAGGGATGGCCGACCGGGATCGGACGACCCTCGACGTCCGCCTCGATGCCGACGGGGCGCACCACCTTGCGGCCCCACTCGCGGGCCACGTCCAGACGCTTTCGCGTCGCGTCGTCGATCGCAAAGTCCATCAGGCCCGCTCCCCTGTCTCGAGGCCGAGTGCCAGCGGGCTCGGATGCCTGCAGAGGGCGCGACCGGCCTCGTCGATGGCGGCGTCGAAGCCGCCCCAGAGAAGTGAGAGAGAGCGCGCCTCGCGCATATGCTTCTCGACCGGGTAGTCGGCCACGAAGCCGTGGCCACCGAGGATCTGCACCGCGTTCGGACCGATGCTGCGCGCCGCGTCGATGCATTGCGCGTACGCGGAGGCCGCGGCCGCACTCGCCTCGAGCCTCCGATCGATGCGCCAGGCCGCCTCGTGGACGAGCAGTCGCGCACCGTCGAGCGCCATCTGCATATCCGTGATGAGGAAGGCCAGCGCCTGGTGGTGAGCGATCGGGCGACCAAAGGCCTGTCGCTCCTGCGCGTAATCGCGCGAGAAATCGCACGCGGCGCGCATCACTCCAAGCAGGAGCGAAGCAACGTAGAGGCGTCCGCGTGCGCGCGCGCGTGCCGCGCCGGCTGCATCGACGAAGCGCTCGCGCAGGGGCGCGTCGCGGAAGCTCGCCTCCGAGGCGCCCGCCGCGCGCAGCCCCATGCCGCGCACGGGTGCGAGATCGATGCCCCGATCGATCCACAGCATGCTCTCGCCAGCGAGCAGCACGAGCGAGTCGACCCGATCGGCGGGCAGCCACGGCACGGATCCGCTCGCAACGTCACCCTGCAGGTCCATTCCCTCGTCCATCTGCGCGTCGGCTCCCACCAGCACCCCGACCGCGCGCGCCCCCAGCTCCGCGCAACCCACAGCCAGCTCGGCGGCGGCCGACTCTCCCCCCATCTCGACCACGGGATAGAGGGCGAGGCCAAGGGGATCGAGGGCCAGCGCGGATCCGACGTCCACCGCAGCCAGCTCCTCGTTGACGAGAACACGTGCCAGCGCGCCCTGGCCAGCTCCGCCGGCCGACTCGGGCAGCTCGAGCCCAGCCAGGCCGATCTCCGTGTAGGCGGCGAACACGTCGGCGGCCGGCTGGCGCGCGGCCTCGGCGATTCGCACGGCCGGGCCGAGGTGGTCATCGGCAAGCTTGCGTGCGGTATCCGCTACCAGGCCGAGCTCGTCACCTGGATCCAGATCGAGCATCTGCGCACCCCCGGAAATTGATCGACTTCGAGAACTGGCGCCCCGAGCAGGATTCGCGGGCGAGCACAGCTCGCCAAGCGCTTCGAGAACAGAGCTGGCTCGCGAACCCCTGGCCCGCTGCTTGGACTTGGAAGAGAGCGGGCAACCCCAGGGAAGTCAGTAATCTAGCCTCTAGACGAGCCCAGGTCGCGGCAAATCGCGGCAGGTGTCCACGGCCACGACAGAAGAGTCCACAAACCTGGCTCGTGCCGACGCGCGACGTCATTCGTCCCGAGCGAGCGACTTCAGCGGACCGGCCGGCCCGGGGATCTCGGCGCCGCGCTTCACGTAGACCGGGATGCGATCGAGTGCGGCAGCCGCCTGGATGGTCGTCGGCCCGAAGAAGAGCGTGGTGCGACGAGGCATCGGGAGCAGCATATCGGCCCGCCATGCAGGTGCGCGATCTGAGCGGCGGGCTGCACTGCTTCGGGATCCGATAAGAGACGCGGCGATCAACCGCTCAGGAGTCGCGTCGCGTATGCGATCGTGCCCTGCGTCAGATTGTGTCGACGCACGAAGAGATCCTGCGCCTTCGGGTGGGGCTTGCGTGATGTCTGCCAGGAATCGAATCCGTCGTACCATGTCAAGAGCAACATTCGTCCGCGATCAGAGGAGCGATCGGCCTGGCAGAACAGGGCCTGTGGCTCGGCCGAATAGTCGTTGGTGTCTTCGAAGGTCTCCCACGCTTCCTTCGAGAGTGCCGCGATTTCCTCGACATCCTTGTTGGCGACCTCGAAAAACCGAAACACATAGAGGCCCTTGCGACCAAGGGGCAAGGGCGAGGTCGGTCGAATGGTCGCTTCGAGCCACAACGTCTCCGCCTCGACAACCATATCGAGCGCGAACAGCCTATCATTCAAATTTTCGACATCACCCACAGTGATGAGGAAGAGCTCATTCGAACCCAGGCCAAAGAGCCCGGAGAACGCGCCCCAGCGTTTGGCTGGTAGAAGCACCGCAGTCCTGTCGGCCGATATTGCTTCGAGCATCGATAGGAAGCCGCGATCGCTCGCACGTAGACGGGTGAGGGCGAAGCTCATCGTGTTTCTCCTGGTGTGGGTCACGAGATGCTAGCCCGGGCACCAAGTTCACCAAGAGCCGGGCAGTGC
>JAFDDH010000406.1 GCA_019310975.1 Deltaproteobacteria bacterium
TGAGCGCCAAAGAGCTTCCGAAGCTCCGGATGATGCTGAAAGAGCCGCTGATCGCCGAGCGAATCTATCAGCGCCTCTTTCAGCATCATCCGGAGCTTCGAAAGCTCTTTGGCGCTCATGCCACAGCGGTGCAGCAGGACATGCTCAACGAGACACTGATCGCAGTGGTCGACAGTCTGGAGGGGGTGGCCTGGCTCGAGTCCAACCTGCAGCTGCTCGGCGCCAAGCACGTGGAGTTCGAGGTCGGCGATGAGATGTACGACTCGTGGACGGAGTCCGTTCTGGAGGTTCTCTCTGAGGTGAGTGGCTCCGACTGGAGCCCGCACCTGGAGCGACTCTGGCGCGAAAGGATGGAGTACTTGTGCAACCACATGCGCCAGGGAGGCGCGCAGCAGGTCTCCCAGGATGCGCGGCAGGCCTCCTGATGTGTACCCCCTCCTGCGGCACTGGGGCTTGCGGAATTTGGCCTTTGTAGTGGATCTCGTGGCAGCACCATCTTGCCCAGAGAGATGAGAGAGAGATCGATAGAAGGAGACCCGATGGACAATTCACTATCCGCTGAGATTCCCGCCGTCGTCATTGCACAGAGAGATGGCACCGTGATCACCCAGAACGCGCCTGCACGACGCCTGATGGGAGCGGGCAGGGGCGGGAGCTGCTGGAATGTCGTGGGCGGGCTGAAGTGTGCGGAGGGGCTTCCCTGCGCGACGGGCTGTGTGGGGGAGCTGCTGGCCGCCGGGGTGGAGCGATCGCGCCACACCCACTTCACGCTCACTGGCCAGCGACACCACCTCTCGTGCATTCCCGTGGATGGTGTAGTCGTCTGCATGCTCAGCCACGGCACCGGCGAGCGACCCGAGACGTACGAGGATCTGACGCCCCGCGAGCAGGATGTGTTGGAGACGCTCGCCGAAGGCGAGACGACCCACTCGGCGGCCAAGCAGCTGGGCATTCGCGAGTCCACACTGCGCACCCACGTGGAGAAGATGCGAATCAAGCTTGGAGTCAATACGCGCGCGGCGCTCGTCGCCCTGGGCTTTCGACTCGGATACCTGTCGTAGAGGCCCGCGTTGAGTGCCGGCTCTCTCTTCTGGAGTCGCAGAGCCCGGCTCGAAACACTTGACAATGACCAGGCCAGACCGGCCTGACACGATTGCCTGACACAATTGGAGGCTGCATGAGTTCTCACACAGACAACACGCCCGAAAGCGATTCGGAGAGCATCAACTTTTTCGATCCGGCCGCGGCCGCTCACCCGCAGCCGGTCTTCGAGCGGCTTAGAAAACAGTGTCCGGTGGGAAACGCGGTTCCGGGCGGGGCCGTCTGCATATCGCGCTACGACGACGTGCTCTTTGCGCTCAGGCATCCGGAGATCTTCTCAGCCGTCATGCCCGCCGGCCTGATCGGCAACGTACGCCCCTTGATCCCCCTTCACGTGGATCCGCCCGAGCAGGTCAAGTACCGCAAGTTCCTCGACCCGCTCTTCTCCAACAAGAATGTGCTCAAGATGGAGAAGGACGTCCGCGAGATCGCCAGCAACCTCGTCAGCCGCTTCGCCGACGAGGACGGGTGCGAGTTCAATAGCGCGTTCGCAATCCCCTACCCGAGTACCGTCTTCCTGCGCCTGATGGGCCTGCCGGAAGACGATCTCGAGTACTTCCTGGGCCTCAAGAACGCAATCATTCGTCCAGAAGCCGACTCTCCCCAGCAGGAGGTGAAGATTCGCAACGAGACCGGCCAGGAGATCTACGCCTACTTCGACAAGTTCCTGGACAAGCTCGAGAAGTCGCCTCGCGACGATCTTCTGAGCCTCTTCATCACCGCCGAAGTGGGTGGCGAGCGGATGAGCCGCGAGGAGGTCCTCGACATCTGTTACCTCTTCCTGCTCGGTGGTCTCGATACGGTCACGTCGACGCTGGGCTGCATGGTCTCCTACCTGGCTCAGCACGCGGATCGTCGCCAGTCCCTGCTGGACGATCCCGCCCTCCTCGAGTCGGCCATCGAGGAGATGCTGCGCTGGGAGACCCCCGTGGTTCAGGTCGTCCGGACTCTGACCCAGGACCACACGATGGGCGGAGTCGAGCTGAAGAAGGGGGATGCCGTGACCCTGGTTCTGGGCTCGGCGAATACCGACGACGAGCAGTTCGCCAACGCGCAAGAAGTGAATTTCGAGCGAACGCCGAACAAGCACATCGCCTTCGGTGGCGGGCCACATCGCTGTCTCGGGTCGCACCTGTCGCGCATGGAGCTGCGGGTGGCACTCGAGGAATTTCACAAGCGCGTGCCGGAGTACGCCATCAAGCAGGGTGAGACGCCCGTCTACAGTCATGCGATTCGGGAAGTCACCTACCTGCCGCTGCAATTTGGAGAAGGGCAGAAGTAATGTCGGGAGGTGGGAAGCTGAAGGTCGAGCACGACAGCAATGCCTGCGTGGGGCACGGGCGCTGCTATGTGCTGGCCCCCGACGTATTCGACGAGGATGAGCGGGGACACGGCGTCGTGAAGCAGGCGTCGGTCCACGCCGAGCTGGCCAAACAGGCACGCCTGGCTGCCGAGAATTGTCCAGAGGACGCGATCACGCTGCGCTCCGACGACGACGCGTAAACCCGCAAGCACGCAAGGCGGTGCTGCGCTTCGGGTCAGGAGGTGCGCGGCCCCGCGTCGGTCCTGGCGCCCGGGGTCTCGTCGCCAACCTGCACGGGGCCCTGCGTGGGCTCGGGTGCGCGGTCGCCCCGGCCCCGGGTCAGCATCTCGTAGACGGTCCGTATCGACTCCGCCGACTCGCGGGGATCGGGCTCGGGGATGAGGAACATCGAGATCATCATCCGTGCCATCCAGC
>JAFDDH010000168.1 GCA_019310975.1 Deltaproteobacteria bacterium
CGGCGAGACGAGGACCCGGATGCGCGCCCCTGACTTCGCGATCGACCCCCTGCCCGGCGCTGAGATGCACGCTGCGTTGCGTCGTCTTCGCGACACCGGTCCGCTTGCCAAGGCCTTCTTCGGTCACGACCCGGTCTACATCACGACGACTTTCGAGACCCTCTTGGCTGGCTTCCTCGACATGCACGCGCTGCCGCCGGCGACTTTCTATCAGAACACCATCGCGCAGATCATTGGGCCCAACTTCCAGTCGATGGAGGGCGAGCAGCACCGGCTCTACCGCAAGCTCGCGACGCCCGCGTTCCGCTCTCGTGCCGTCGAACAATTCGCCTCCAAAGGGCTCTCTGAGCTCGCTCACGAGGTGCTCGATCGCATCGATGACGAGCGTGAGGTGGACCTGGTTCAGCGTGTGACGCGCATCTTCCCCTTCCTGGTCATCTCACGCCTGCTGGGGGTGCCACGCGAGCGCGAGTCGGACTTCCATCGCTGGGGATGGGAGATGCTCGGGCCGCCCGGTGTGCCGCGCGAGGTGTCGCTGCGCGCCGCCGACGAGTTCACCCGCTATCTGATGCCCACCCTGGCGGCGCGTCGACGCGAGCAGACCGGGGACGTGATCTCCGAGCTCGTGACGTCGGAAGTCGACGGGCAGCGTCTCACGGACGACGAGGTGATGTCCCACATTCGCCTGATGTTCGCGGCCGGTGCGACGACGACTCATGACGGGCTTGGAAACCTGATTCACACTCTGCTTACGCAGCGGGGCGCCTGGAAGCAGGTGGTTGCCGACCCGGCCGCGCGGCCGGGTGCGATTCGCGAGCTGCTGCGTTGGGAGCCACCCGTCGCCAATCTGCCACGGATCTCGCGGGATGAGCCCGTGGAGTTTGCCGGCGTGGAGCTGCCCCCGCAGAGCATGGTGCTCTTCAGCATGTCGGCCGCCAATCGCGATCCCTCGATCTGGGACGATCCGGACTGCTACGACATGATGCGGCCGGAGCAGGACACGCTCACATTCGGTCGCGGCGAGCGCTCGTGTCCGGGTATGCACCTGGCGAAGAAGTCGCTCGAGATCGCACTCGATGCACTCGCGGAGCGGTTTCCGGACCTGCGCCTGGTGGGTGATCCGATGTCATCCGCGCCCCGTCGCGGCGTCGTCCGCGGTCCGGAGAAGCTCACCGTTGCGTTGCACTGAGGCGCGTATCCGAGGAGGTAGGCCGTGATCGTCGAGACGCGGAGCGGCAAGATTCGCGGAAGCCAGCAGGATGGCCTGGCGATCTTCAAGGGCATTCCGTTCGCGAAGCCGCCGGTCGGCGAGCTTCGCTTTCGTGTGCCGGAGCGTGAGGAGAGCTGGTCGGCAGTACGCGACGCGCTGGAGTTTGGACCGAGCGCCCCACAGCAGCCGCTGATGCTGCCGCTGCCCGGCATGGATGTGGGCGAGCAGGACGAGGACTGCCTCTACCTCAACGTCTACACACCGACCGCGGACGATTCGCGCAGGCCGGTGATGGTCTGGATCCACGGCGGCGGATTCGTAATCGGGTCGGGATCACAGCCGATCTACGATGGCCTTCCGATCGCGAAGCGCGGCGACGTGGTCGTCGTGACCATCAACTACCGGCTCGGTCCCCTCGGCTTCATGCATCTTGCCGATCTCTGCCCCGATCTCGAGGGCGCCGCGGGCAATCTCGGCATTCTGGATCAGATCGCCGCTCTCGAGTGGGTGCGCGACGGGATCGCGGCCTTCGGCGGGGATCCGGAGAACGTCACGATCTTCGGTGAGTCAGCGGGCGGAATGAGTGTGGGCACGCTGCTCGGGGCGCCGGGCGCAAGCGGCCTCTTCCACAAGGCGATCGCACAGAGCGGGGCCGCCCACAACGTCCACACACGCGAGACGGCCACGCAGGTGGCCGAGCGCTTCCTCGCCGAGCTCGGTCTCACGCCGACCGAGGCGGCTCGCAACCTGCGCCAGATTCCGCCCGACAAGCTCTTGGACACGCACCGCCAGACGATGCTCAAGCTCGGCTCGTCGCTCGGGTTGCTTCCCTTCCAGCCGCTGGTGGATGGCGAATCGCTGCCGATTCCTCCGCTCGAAGCCGTACGCGGCGGCAGTGCCGAGGGCGTTCCGGTACTGGTAGGCACGACCCGGGATGAGTGGCGGCTCTTCGGCATGCTCGATCCGGGGCTTGCCAAGCTCGACGACGCCGGCATCGAGGCGCGACTCGCCGACCAGCTGCCCGGGGCCGACGTGGAGGCCCTGCTGGGTGTATACCGCGTCGCCGCCTCAGAGCGTGGGGGCGTGAGCGCCACGGATCTCTACTTCGCCGTCGAGACCGACCGAGTCTTCCGCCTGCCCGCCATCCGCCTCGCCGAGGCGCAGCAGGGCTGCGGGATGCCGACATTCATGTATCGCTTCGATTGGGCCTCACCGGCGATGGGGGGCGCGCTCGGGGCCTGCCACGGGCTCGAGCTTGGATTCGTATTCGGGATGGCGGGCGGGCGGGGCGTCGAGCTCTTCGCGGGTGCCGGACCCGACGCCCGGGCGCTCTCGGACGTGATGCTCGACGCCTGGGTGGCGTTTGCGCGGTCCGGGGATCCCTCGCATGCCGGTCTGCCGGGCGGGCGCTGGGCGCCCTACGACGCATCGACCCGCAAGACGATGCTGCTGGATCGGATCTGTGCGCTCGAGCTCGACCCGGCCGGCGACGAGCGCGAGGCGTGGAGCGACATCCTCTGACCCCGAGGCGCCGGCGGGTCGGCTCGGAGCGTCCACAGCAGGGGCCCGGCGGATCGCGACCGGGCCCCGGGCAATCAGGCCGACGTGCGGCCGTTCTGCTTCGCAATCCCGGTCGCCATGGTGATCACAGAGGCGATGTCGCTCAGGTTCGCGGGCACCACGAAGGTGTTGCCCACCTTGGCGAGCTGACCGAATTGGGTGATGTACTGCTCGGCGATGCGCAGCTGCATGGCCGCGTCGCCGCCGTCGACCTCCAGCGATGCGGCGACGCTCCGCAGGCCCTCGGCGGTGGCCGTCGCGACCGCCAGAATCGCGGCCGCCTCACCCTCGGCCTCGTTGATCTGCTGCTGTCGCGTGGCCTCGGACTCCTTGATGATCTTCTGCTTCTCGCCCTCGGCCTGGTTGATGGCGGCGTCGCGCTGGCCCTCGGAATCGAGGATCACCGCGCGCTTCTCGCGCTCGGCCCGCATCTGCTTCTCCATCGCGGTGAGCACATCTGCCGGCGGCGTGATGTTCTTGATCTCGTAGCGCAACACCTTCACCCCCCACGGATCCGACGCCAGGTCGAGCTCGTTCACGACCGCCGCGTTGATGCTGGAGCGCTCCTCGAAGGTGCGATCGAGATCGATCTTGCCCATCTCGCTACGCAGCGTGGTCTGCGCGAGCTGCGCGATGGCGAAGTGGTAGTCGCGGATCCCGTAGGAGGCACGCCTCGGATCGAGGACCTGCATGTAGAGGACGCCGTCCACGTGCACCTGGACGTTGTCCTTGGTAATGCAGACCTGCTCGGGGATGTCTACGGCGCGCTCCTTAAGGGAGTGCTTGTAGGCGATGCGCTCGATGAAGGGAATCAGGATGTGGAAGCCCGCTTCCAAGGTCTTGCTGTATTTCCCGAGGCTTTCCACCACGAAGGCGTTCTGTTGGGGAACGATAGTGGCGGTCTTCGCGATCACGAAGATCACGAGGGCCACGATGACACCGACGCCGATCAAGGTTTCCATTCAGCTACTCCTCGCGTTGAAGTCGATTTCTTGGGGGCGTTTTCAGTCTTCAAGTGCGGATATCGAGGGCCACCCCGTCCACGCGCTCGATCCGGGCGGAATTGCCGGTAGCGATTGCCGATTCACCGACGTTTCGCGCCTGCCAGACGGAGCCGCGGTGCTGCACCGAGCCCGTGCCGCCGGGCTCGATGGTCTCCTGGGCGATCACGCTCTCGCCGATCAGGTCCGGCGCGATGCCGGGTGCGCGACCGACGAATTTCTCGTGCAGCCTTCGCCTCACGAAGACCGTGAGCAGGATGCTGAAGACGCCGAGCTGTGCCCACTGCACCCACACCGGCTGCTCGGGAATCACCCAGCCCACGGCCCCCACCATCAGCGCGGCGCCGCCCAGCACCGCGAGCCAGAACTCGGTCTGGACCGCCACCTCGATGATGAGGATCACCGCCCCCACCGCCAGCCAGGCCCACCACGGCATTTCCTACACCTCCTGCCCTGCATCTCCCCGGCCTTCTGGCCGGGACGCGGGCCAGGGTCCACCACACGGCGCCGGGCCGCCATGATAAATCCGCTGCGGCATTGGAATAACGACATTTGATCTTAGAATTTCGCAAACCGGGGAGGACGTGCATGTCTTGGAGCGATGCGATCCTGAGCGCGGCGCAGCGGCAGCTGGCGGAGGCCATCGAGCTGAGGCGCGATCTGCACCGGCACCCCGAGCTGGGCAATGATCTGCCCGAGACGCGGCAGCGTGTACTCGATGCGCTCTCCGGGCTCGGACTCGAGATCGAGCTCTCCGGGCGCACGAGCAGCTTCGTGGCGACACTGAGCGGTGCCTCACCCGGGCGCGTACTGATGCTGCGCGCCGATATGGACGCGCTTCCCATGCCGGAGGACACCGAGCTCGAGTTCGCCTCCGAGATTCCGGGTCGCATGCATGCGTGCGGCCACGATGCGCATACCGCCATGCTGGTGGCTGCCGCGCACGTGCTCGCGCCGCTGCGCGACGAGCTGGCCGGTGAGCTGCGATTCTTCTTTCAGAGCGGTGAGGAGGGACACTTCGGCGCGAAGATCAGTCTCGACGAGGGTCTTCTCGACACCCGTGGCGCGCCCGAAGCGGCTTTCGCACTGCACATCGATCCTCGTCTGCCCAAGGGGTGCGTGGCCGCGCGCAGCGGCTCGCTGCTCGCCTCGGCTGATTCCTGGACGATCGAGATCGAGGGCAAGGGTGGCCACGCTTCGATGCCCCACCTCTGCATCGACCCGATCCCCGTCGCCTGCGAGATCGTGACCAGTCTGCAGACGATGGTCACACGGCGCATCAACGCCTTCGATCCCGTCGTCCTCACGGCGACCACGATCGAGGCCGGCACCACCAACAATGTCATTCCCGAGCGCGCGATCGTGACGGGTACGCTGCGCGCCACCTCCGAGCATGCGCGTACGAAGGCCGAGGAGGGCATCCACCGCGTCGTCTACGGGATCGCAGAGGCGCACGGAGTGGCATCCAAGGTCGACATCCAGGCTGGCTACCCGGTCACCGTGAACGACGAGGAGTTCACACGATTTGCAAAGGCTGTGGCGCACGAAGTACTCGGAGATGCCGCCTTCATCGAGATGCCCACGCCCGTGATGGG
This sequence comes from Deltaproteobacteria bacterium, assembly GCA_019310975.1. GTDB lineage: Bacteria > Myxococcota_A > UBA9160 > UBA9160 > UBA4427 > JAFDDH01. Next base: position 5,367 of record JAFDDH010000168.1, read on the forward strand.
GGCTGAGGACTTCTCGTACCTGCTCGAACGATGGCCGGGTGCGATGTTCTTCATCGGCATGCGCGATCGCGATATTTCCGATCCGGCTCCCGTCCACTCCAACCGGATGGTGCTGGACGAGGAGGGCATGCGGGCCGGCATCGCGCTGCACGCGGGCCTGGCGCTGCGCTTCCTGCATTCGTCGGAGGGATGATCGGCTTCTCGCTAGAGGCCGCGGGTGCGAAACGCGCGATAGCCTGGCGGCGGCCCGGTAACGCTGACGTCCAGGTTCTTCAGCAGGCCGTCGTCGATTCCATAGATCCACCCGTGTACGGCCACCTTCGCACCGCGCTCCCATGCCTCCTGCATCACGACGGTACGGGCCACGTTGGCTACCTGCTGGATCACGTTCAGCTCGCAGAGTCGGTCGTCGCGTTCCTCGGCGGGCAGAGTCACGATCTCGTCGTGGTACTGCTCGGCGATCTCCTGGACGGCGCGAATCCAATTATCGATCAGCCCATGGGAGGTGCCGTCGACAGCGGCGCGCACCCCGCCGCAGCCATAGTGGCCGCAGACGATCACATGCTCGACTGCCAGCTGATCGACCGCGAACTGGAGGACGGAGAGGAGGTTGAGGTCGGTCTGGAAGACCAGGTTGGCCACGTTGCGGTGGACGAAGATCTCGCCGGGCGGCAGGCCGATGATCTCGTTGGCAGGCACGCGGCTGTCCGAGCAGCCAATCCAGAGATGATCGGGGCTATGTCCCGCCGCCAGCCGAACAAAGAAGTCGGGATCCGCCTGCTTGAGGCGGCTCGCCCACTCGCGGTTGTTCTCGAAGAGTTCGTCGATGTCAGCCAAGATTGACAGCAATTCGGCGCAGCCCAGGGCTACACATCGTCCTCTCTGGTCTCGAGCACCTTGGCGGGGTGATCGGCCGCCTTGGCGATCCGCGCCCAGTGCCTTCGCAGCTTGCCACCCGGAGCGATCCACAATGTGGATCGGATGGGAACGTAGCAGCTCGGCTCACGCGTCCGGATGGCGAGTCGATCAGGTCCAGCGTATCCGGGGGCGATTCGCATTCAGTCCGTGGACGTCAGCTCACCCAGCAGCGGATCGCGCCGGCACAGCGGCTTCTCGAAAACCATCTGGAAGACGCCGATGGCTCGTTCGGCGAACGAGCCCTGGCAATAGCATAGGTAGTACTCCCACATGGCGAGGAAGCGGTCGGGTAGGCCCATCGCGCGCATGCGATCGACGTTCTCGAGCATGCGATCGTGCCAGCGTCCCAGCGTCAGCGCGTAGTGGGCGGTGATGTCCTCGAAGTGGGTAATGTGCAGGTCGCTTGCCCGCGCCATCGCCTGCGTGAGCGCAGCATGGGAGACCAGCTGGCCGCCGGGGAAGATGTAGCGTTTGATGAAGTCCACACTCTTCTTCGAGTTGGCGAAGTCCTGGTCGCGCACCGAGATGGCCTGGAGGGCCATGATTCCTTCGGGGCCGAGCCGCTCGCCGCAGACGCGGAAGTAGTCGTCCCAATGGCGGATGCCCACCGCTTCGATCATCTCGATCGAGACGAGCTTGTCGTAGGTTCCCTCGAGGTCGCGGTAGTCCTTGAATAGCAGCTCGACGCGATCGTCGACGCCGGCCTCGCGGACGCGCTGCTGCGCCAGATCGTATTGCTCGCGCGAGATCGTCGTTGTAGTGACGCGGCAGCCATAGTGGGTGGCGGCGTGAATTGCGAAGCCCCCCCAGCCGGTGCCGATCTCGAGTACGTGGTCGTCCTTCGTGAGGCCGAGCTTGCGGCAGAGGCGGTCGTACTTCGCGATCGAGGCCTGCTCCATGCTGGCCTCCTTGCTGTCGAAGACACCGCACGAGTAGGTGAGGGTCGGGTCGAGAAAGAGCTCGAAGAAGTCGTTGCGCAGGTCGTAGTGTGTGGCGATATTCTTCTGACTGCCGCTGTAGTTGTTGCGGTTCAGCCAATGCCATATCCGCAGGACCGGCTGCCAGAGATGTCCTGCCTTTCCCTCCATGTGGTCGATGGCCTTGCGATTGAGGGCCATGATGCGGATGACCGAGGTGAGATCGTCGCAGTGGAAGTGGCCGTCCATATAGGCCTCGGCGCCCCCGATCGCGCCACCCGTGACGATATAGCGATAGAAGAGCGGGTCATCGACGTGGATGGCGGCGCTCGGGCCCGTGTCCTTGCACCCGAAGTCGTAGCGTTCGCCTGCGTCCACGACCGCGAGCTCACCCATGGACACGTTTCGGAGGCGTGAGAAGACGGCCTCCCGGCAAATCCGGTCGATCGGGCCCCGCTTCTGCGGGGCCCGGATGCCTCCAGCGTGGGTGCGATCCGTGTGTGCGCTCCCCTGCGTCACCCTGCGACCTCCATCCGTGCCTCGCCTTCACGAGGATGGGGGTGGAATGGCGTTGGCCTCCGCTACGGACTCGAAGCCTGCTCTCGATTGCTGCGCTCAGCTGTGCGGACCAAAAAGAATAGCGGAGCCCGAAGCGCGCCAACACGAATGTGTCGAGCTCAGATCGGGGCGGGCCGAGGCCGGCCTGGGGCGAAGTGGGCCCGTATTGGGCGATTCTCGATTGTGACTCGAAGTCGCCCTGCGGTGTCAGAAGCGCATGCGTAGGCCGCCGATCCCCGAGAAGCCATTGTAGTTCTTCTCGTCGATCAACGGTTTCAGGTTGCTGGTGAACTCCCAGTAGTAGTCGACACGGGCCTCAGCAAAGAGATTCATCGACTTGCTGAAGAGCGGGATCTCCAGGCCGACCAGCCCCAGGAGCCCCCCGCCGATTCCAGTCGTGCTGCCGCTCTGGAAGATCGGTGGGACGCCCAGTGCTTGCTTGAGCTTGCCATCGTCGACGTCGATGAAGATGAATCCGCCGCCCACACCCAGGTAGGGCGAGATCCGGCCCGGGAACATCACGTAGCGCGTAACGAAATTCAGCTCGTAGGTGCGAAGCCTCACTTCGACGGGAGGGAGCCCCACCGATGTCAGGTCGGCGCCCTGGTCGAGGTTCGAGAAGACGAACTCGGCGCCGACCCGGACCCATTTATTCGTCCAGTCGGTGCCGATTTCACCCATCAACGTCCAGCCGGTGCCGCCCTCGTAGGGCACCAGGACACCGACTCCGGCGCCCACGTAGGTCTCCGCCAGCGTGGGCGAAGCCGCCAGCCAACTGAGTGCGATCGCCGCGAAGGCTCTGCGGACTCTCCTCCAGAAATCGCTGCTCATCTCGATTCTCCTTGGATCTCAGGGCGGTAGGCCGAACTCTGCGCGTATCTGAAGGGCTGATCGGCGCTCTGCGGAAATCTGTAGCGAGCGGGCTGGATTGAATATTTATTTATGGAATAATTAATATTATGAGTGATTCGAGCCGCCTGACGGTCGCAACTCTGCGCGGTCCGGGGCGCCCGGGCGGGGGTCGCAGCGGCGAGGGCCGCGTCGCCCTGCTGCGCGCCGCACGGGAGCTGATGGCGGAGAAGGGCTCGACCCGGCTCACCTCCAAGGAGGTCGGTGAGCGCGCCCGTGTCAAGCCCACACTGGTCAATTACTACTTTGGGAATCGGGATGGTCTATTGCAGGCCGTGATCAGTGCGATCGCGCAGGAGACCGCCACCCGCCTCGAGAATGCCGTACTCACCAGAGGATCGATCGAAGAGCGGCTGCGCGCGATCGTCGGCGCGGTCCTATATGGCTTCGTCGACGAGCCCTACTCGGCACGCCTTCTCTTCGAGCAGGTGATCTTCGGGAACGACGAGATCCAGGATCGCTTCGTCGATGAGTTCGGGCGTGCCCACATCAACGCGATTCGTAGCATCCTCGATGCGGGCTCGGCGGACGCGACGCTTCGTCGCGTCGATCCGGCCCTGGCCGTTTCGGCCATCGGCGGTGTCTGCACCTTCCTGACCCTGATGATGCCCCTGCTCGGGCGCGTCCTCGACGTCGTCCCGCTCTCGCTGCAGGGGGTGGATCAGATGGCAGAGTCCGTGACCGACTTGTTGCTGCACGGCTTGATCGAGAGGAGCGAAGTCCACACATGAGCGAATCCCGAATCGGAAGCTCGGACGTACTCGGGCTATCGCGGCTGCGCGAGCCCATCGAGGCGGGCTTCGGCCGCTACGGGCACTTCGTGAATCGGCATGCGTGGAAGATCATCGCGTCCTTCGTGATCGCTCTCGCTGCTCTATTCACGCAGCTCCCGAAGCTCCAAATCGACGCCTCCACCGAGAACCTGCTCCACGCAGACGACCCAGTCCGGGTCGCCTACGATGAATTCCGCGAGCAATTCGGCCACGACCAGGCGGTCATGATCGCCATCGAGACCGAGGACGTCTTTGACATCACCTTCCTCGAGCGTCTGCGCGCACTGCACGAGGAACTCGAGACCGAGCTCCCATACATCGAGGAGGTGACCAGCCTCATCAACGTGCGAAACACGCGCGGCGACGGGGACCGACTGGTGGTGGCCGATCTCCTGGAGGAGATGCCGACCACCGAGGCCGAGCTCGCCGTCGTGCGCGAACGGGCGCTCTCGAGCAAGCTCTACGTCGACCAGATGATTTCGCGCGACGCCCGCGTGACCACGATTCTGGTCCGCCCGAACGTCTACTCCTCGGTCGCGGAGGCCAACGGGGATCTGAGGGGATTCGGGGATGACGATGTCGGGGAGGCGGCCACTGCGTCCGCGCCACTCGTCTACCTCACGTCCGAGGAGAACGCCGATCTGGTCGCCGCCTTGAACGCGGTGGTGGATCGTCACAGCGCCGACGACTTCGTGATCTACATGGCCGGTATGACGGTGATGACGGACCGGCTCATGCGCGGCATGGCGAACGATATGGGGCGCTTCACCGTCCTGGCCCTGGCGACCATCATGCTGGCTCTGGCCGTCCTCTTCCGGC
>JAFDDH010000169.1 GCA_019310975.1 Deltaproteobacteria bacterium
GCGCTCCAGCCCTTCGTCGAGCCGGTCCAGCTCGGTAATCAGCGCATCGAGGCGCTCCATTGCCTTGTGGCGGCGACTGTTGGACTCGTCGAGCTCGGACTCGAGCCGGTGGATACGCAGCTCGCGATCCTCGACCTGCTCACGCAGCGTGTCGTTCTCGACCAGCAGCTGCGCCTGTTGCTCGACCAGCTGGGCTAGGGCGCGCTCGAGTCGCTCGAAGTCGTAACGGGTGGCGTCGACGAGTGCGGCTTTTTCGCCCTGCTGGCCCTGCACCGTCTCCGCTCGAGCGCCACTCGGGTCCGTTCGTCCACCACCGGCGGCTCGTCGCTCCCGAGACAAGGCGCGGCGCGATGCTCCCAACTCCATCGGCCCTCCGAGCAGCAATCTCATCGAAAAACTAACACGATCTGCGCGTCGAAGTACGCGGATTGTTCAGATCTGGAATTTTTTTTCCCAGAACGAAATGCCAGCTCTCACAAGCCAGCGTCTGGCGGACGGCGTGGGACGCACGCGCGCTAGCGCGGCGCGTTGCCCGGATTGTTGCGAGACGGTAGCCGCGACTGCCCCATCAGGTAGGTGTCCACCTGACGCGCCGCTTCGCGACCCTCCGAGATGGCCCAGACCACCAGGGATTGTCCACGGCGGCAGTCCCCGGCCGCGAAGATGCCGGGCTCACTGGTCGCGTACTCCTCGCTGGTGGCCTTGATGTGGCCACGCGGGTCGTACTCGATGCCGAGATCGTCGAGCAGGCCCTCATGGACAGGGCCAAGGAAGCCCATCGCGAGCAGCACGAGATCAGCGGGCAGCTCGAAGTCGCCCTCCGGTACCTCCTCCATCACGGGTCGCCCGCTGGCGTCGGGCGGGCCGAAGCGAACCTCTACGCCCTGGATCTTCTCGACGCGCCCGCGCTTCCCGACGCAGCGCTTCGTCATCAGCGAGAACTCGCGTGTGCCGCCTTCGTCATGCGAGCTCGAGCTGCGATAGATCATTCGCCACATTGGCCAGGGGGTCGTGGATGGCGGCTCTTCGGGCGGGCGCTCCAGCAGTTCGATGGAGGTGACGCTCTTCGCTCCCTGACGCAGCGACGTGCCCACGCAATCCGAACCAGTATCGCCGCCGCCGAGCACGATGACGTGCTTGCCCTTGGCGTCGATGCTGATATCGGCGTCGATGGTGTCCCCGTGACAGCGCTTGTTCTGCTGCGGCAGGAAATCCATTGCGAAGTGGATGCCGTCCAGATCGCGTCCCTCGACGGGCAGATCCCGCCCGTCCTCGGCCCCCATGCAGAGCAGGATGGCGTCGAAGCTCTTGCGTAGGTCAGCGGCCGTGAGATCCACGCCCACGTTCACCCCGGTCTGGAACGAGACGCCCTCCGCCTTCATCTGCTCGAGGCGGCGGTCGATGACCCACTTCTCCATCTTGAACTCGGGAATGCCATAGCGCAGCAACCCGCCGATACGGTCGCTCTTCTCGAAGACGGTCACGCTATGGCCTGCGCGGCAGAGCTGCTGAGCGGCCGCGAGGCCGGCCGGGCCCGATCCGACCACGGCCACCGATCGACCGCTGCGGCGAACCGGCGTGATTGGCTTGATCCAGTTGCTCGACCAGCCGCGCTCGACGATGCCGAGCTCGACATTCTTGATTGTTACCGCGTCGGAATTATATGCGACGCAGCAGGCCTCTTCACACGGTGCGGGACAGATGGATCCTGTGAACTCCGGAAAGTTGTTGGTGGAGTGGAGGCGCGCCATGGCGTCTTCCCACTTGCCCCGATAGACCAGGTCATTCCAATCCGGGATGATATTGCCGAGGGGACAGCCACCACGACCGGAGTTCGGATTCATGCAGAAGGGGATGCCACAGTCCATGCAGCGCGACGCCTGACTCTGCAGCTCTTGCTCGGGAACAATCAGGGCGGTCTGCTTCCAGTCCTTGATGCGCTCGGCGGGGTCGCGGTACTCGAGCCCGCGCCGCTCCTCTTCGAGAAATCCGGTGGGCTTACCCATCGCTCTGCACTGCCTCTCCCGCCAGGTCCGCGAGAGCTTGCTTGTACTCCTGCGGGAAGACCTTCACGAACTTGGGAGCGACCTTCTCCCACTTGCGCAACACGTCATCGGCCCTTCGGCTACGAGTGTGCTGGAAGTGGCGGCGCAGCATGCGCTGGATGTACTCCACATCCTCGTCATCGAGCGGATCGAGGTCCACCATTGCATTGTTGATATGGCTCCGGAAGGTGCCATCCTCGTCGAGCACGTAGGCGATGCCGCCGCTCATGCCGGCCGCGAAGTTGCGTCCAGTCGGGCCGAGGATGATCGCGCGGCCCCCGGTCATGTACTCGCAGCCGTGCTCGCCCACACCCTCGACCACCGCGTGCGCGCCGCTGTTGCGGACACAGAAGCGCTCGCCCACCATGCCATGAAAATAGGCCTCGCCTCCCGTGGCGCCGTAGAGCAACACATTGCCGGCAATGATGGCCTCTCCCGGCTCGAAGGTGGAGCCCGCCGGCACGCGCACAATCAGCTTTCCGCCCGAGAGCCCCTTGCCCGCGTAATCGTTCGCGTCGCCGTCCACCGTGATGGTGATGCCCTTGGGCAGCCAGGCCGCAATGCTCTGACCGGCGGATCCACTCAAGCGAATCTGGATCGTATCGTCGGGTAGGCCCTCCAGGCCGTACTTTCGCGATACCTCGTTTCCGAGGATCGTCCCCACGGTTCGGTTGGTGTTCTGGATCGGAAGGTCGATCTCGACGGCCTCGCCGCGCTCCAGCGCCGGCCTTGCCAGCTCGAGAAGCTGATTGTCGAGCGCTTGCGCGAGTCCATGGTCCTGCGTGCCCGTGTGGCGGATGTCGTGGTCGACGTCGGGCTTGTGGAAGAGATCCGACAAGTCGAGCGTCTTTGCCTTCCAATGCGTTATGCCATCGCGCATCTTCAGTCGCTTCACCTGGCCGATCATGTCATCGAATCTGGAGTAGCCGAGCTGCGCCATCAGCTCGCGCACCTCCGCAGCGACGAACATGAAATAACGGATCACATGCTCGGGAGTGCCCGCGAAGCGCTCTCGCAGATCCTTGCGCTGGGTCGCAATTCCGACCGGACAGGTGTTGAGGTGGCAAACGCGCATCATCAGGCAGCCCATGCTGACCAGCGGCGCCGTCGAAAATCCAAACTCGTCCGCACCCAGTAGCGCACCGATCACGACGTCACGGCCGGTTTTCAAGCCACCGTCCACTTGCACGCGGATGCGCCCGCGTAGGTCGTTCAGGACCAGCGTCTGTTGAGTCTCGGCCAGACCGATCTCCCACGGACAGCCCGCGTATTTGATCGAGGTCTGCGCCGAGGCACCAGTGCCGCCGTCGTGGCCGCTGATGAGCACCAGATCCGACTTGCCCTTGGAGACTCCCGCCGCGATGGTGCCCACGCCGGTCTCGGAGACGAGCTTCACGCTGACGTTGGCGTAGCGATTGGCGTTCTTCAGATCGTGGATCAGCTGCGAGAGATCCTCGATGGAGTAGATGTCATGGTGGGGAGGCGGTGACGTGAGCCCCACACCCGGTGTCGAGTAGCGGGTCTTGGCGATGATCTCATCGACCTTATAGCCGGGCAACTCGCCACCCTCACCGGGCTTCGCGCCCTGAGCGATTTTGATCTGCATTTCATCGGAGTTCGTGAGATACGCGCTCGTCACGCCAAAGCGTCCCGAGGCCACCTGCTTGATCGCGCTGCGCCGTGAGTCGCCGTTCGCATCAGGAGTCCAGCGTGCGGGATCCTCTCCACCCTCGCCCGTATTGCTTCGGCCGCCAAGACGGTTCATCGCGATCGCGAGGGTTTCGTGGGCCTCCGCGGAAATCGATCCATACGACATCGCGCCCGTGCAGAAGCGCTTCACGATCTCGGTGACGGGCTCGACCTCGTCGAGGGGCAAGGCATCGCGATCGAAATCGAAATCCATCAGGCCTCGGAGAGTGCGCATGCGTGCCGCATCGTCGTTGGCGATATTCGAGAACTCCTTGAAGGTCTCGAAGCTGTCCTGCCGTGTGGCGTGCTGCAGCTTGGCGACGGAGTCCGGGTTGAAGGTGTGCTGCTCGCCGCGCAGCCGCCACTGATAGAGGCCGCCCGCATCGAGCTCGGCCGACACGTACTCGTCGTCCACGAAGCCGCGTGCGTGGCGGATGCGGGCCTCCTCGGCGAGAACGTCGAAGCCAACACCGGCCACGCGCGAGCGCGTGGCCGTGAACGCGTAGTCGATCACCTCGTCGGCCAGACCCACCGCCTCGTAGATCTGAGCGCCGCGATAGCTCTGCAGCGTCGAGATGCCCATCTTGGCAAAGATCTTGAGCAGCCCGAGGTCGATGGACTTCAGATAGTTGGCCACGAGCTGGTCCTCGCCGAGGCCCTCTGGTACGTAGGTGTTCTCCTGCGCGAGGAGATTCCCTGTCTCGAAGGCGAGGTAGGGATTGATGCCACCCGCCCCATAGCCGATCAGGAGCGCGAAGTGCGCGACCTCGCGTGCCTCGCCGGTCTCGACGATCAGGCCGCATTTGGTGCGCGTCTCTTCGCGGATCAGATGGTGGTGCACGGCGCCGGTCGCGAGCAGCGAGGGAATCGGTGCCAGCTCGGGTGAGATGCCACGATCCGACAGGATCAGGATGGTGGCGCCCTCCGCCACCGCCCGGGACGCCCGCTTGCAGAGATCGTCCAACGCGCTGCACAGCCCGTGTCCGCCCTCCGCCACGTCGAAGAGCATCGAGAGTGTGGCCGTCTTGATGCTGAAATGGTTCGCCCCCCGGATCGCCTCCAGCTGCGCGTCCGTCAGCACCGGGTGATGGAGGCGGAGTAGCTCCGCGTGCTCGGGCGTCTCCTCGAGCAGGTTCTTCTCGCTGCCGAGTGTCGAGTGCAGCGTCATCACCGGGCGCTCGCGGATCGAGTCGATGGCCGGGTTCGTGACCTGCGCGAAGTGTTGCTTGAAGTAGTGAAAGAGCGGCCGGGCACGGTCCGAGAGACACGCCAGCGCAGCGTCGTCGCCCATCGAGCCAAGGGTTTCCTTCCCATTGGCGAACATCGGCGCCATCAGGATCTTGAGATCCTCGTTCGTGTAGCCGAAGACCTGCTGGCGCTGCAGCAGCGTTGTCGGGTCCTGCCGATGGACGGTGTCGGCCTCGGGCAGATCGTCGAGCGTCACCTGGTGGGTGTCGACCCAGGTGCGATACGGCTGTCGCCTTACGTAGCGGTCCTTGATCTCGTCGTCCTCGATGATGCGCCCCTCTTCGAGGTCGATGTAGAAGGTGCGTCCGGGCTCGAGGCGGCCCTTGCGTTCGATGTTCTCGGGCTCCACCGCCAACGTCCCCACCTCGGACCCCATCACGACGCGGCCGTCCTTGGTGACGATGTAGCGGGATGGGCGCAGGCCATTGCGGTCGAGCACAGCGCCGATGCCGCGTCCGTCCGAGAAGGTGATGGAGGCCGGGCCGTCCCAGGGCTCCATCATGCATGAGCTGTATTCGTAGAAGGCGCGGCGATCCGGATCAATCTGATCCTGGTTCTCCCACGCCTCCGGGATCATCATCATCATGGCGTGGCAGAGATCGCGCCCTGCCATATGAAGGAACTCGAGCGCGTTGTCGAATTGCGCAGAATCGCTCGCTCCCGCAGTCATCACGGGAAAGACCTTCTTGAGATCTTCGCCGAGGAGATCGGAACGCAGAGTGCCCTCGCGCGCATGCATCCAGTTCGCGTTGCCGCGCAGGGTATTGATCTCGCCGTTGTGGGCGAGGTAGCGGAAGGGCTGAGCGAGGTCCCAGGTCGGGAAGGTATTCGTGCTGTAGCGCTGGTGGACGAGCGCGAAGCGAGACTCCATGTCCGGCTCGGTGAGATCTGGAAAGAAGGCGGGAGTCTGGTGCGCGAGAAACATGCCCTTGTAGAGCAGGGTCCTCGAGGTGAGGCTGGGCACGTGGAAGTGCGCGCCGCGGTCGAGGTTGGCCTTCTCGGCCAGGCGGCGGATCACGTAGAGTTTGCGATCGAATGAATCGCGATCCTGGCCATCCGCAGAGCCGATGAAGATCTGCTCGATCACCGGCATGCCGGCGCGCGCCACGTAGCCGATCTGGTCGGGATCCGTTGGCACGACCCGCCAGCCAAGCAGCTTCTGACCCTCGGCGCCGATCGTCTGCGCAAGATTCTCCTTCTGCCATGCGCGCTCGGCCGCGTCCGTCGAGAGGAAGACGAGCGCCGAGGCATAGCGACCCATTTCGGGCAGCCCGAAGCCGTTGGCGTCGGCGACGCGGCGCAGGAATTTGTCCGGCGTCTGCAGCAGGAGACCGGCGCCATCGCCGGTATTCGGGTCTGAGCCGGCGGCGCCGCGGTGGGTCAGGTGGCAGAGGATCTCGGTCCCCATCTCGACGATGTCGTGGGTCGGGCCGCGGCGCAGATCGGCCACAAACCCGATCCCGCAGGCATCGTGTTCGAGAGTCGGGTCGTACAGACCCTGTTTCGGGGGAAGTCCGAAATCGGTCATGCGTTCAGCGTCCAGCTTTTGCAGTGATGGCAGTTGTGGCAGTGGTGCGGAAGCTCGCGAGCACCGCGCCCAGGACGCAGCGAATTGGAATCCGGCCCGGCGGGTGGAGCCCTAAATGCCCCTAACTCATCGCGAGTTCTACGTTTTTTGGCGTGAGCAAACTATTATAACGACCCTCGAATGTCAACCGGGGTTGCACCCTGCTGATGACCTTCCGCGCGCCCAAGAAGCCATGGAATCCGGTGGTTTAGAAGGGTTATTCTATTTCAAACGACGTTCTGGACGTGGAGCAGGGCGCGCATTGCGTCCGGTCGGTTGGTGAAGAGCCCATCCACGCCCAGGGCGACGAGCGCGTCCATCTGCTCCTCCTCGTCGACCGTGTAGGGATACACGGCCAGCCCGGCCGCATGGGCGTCCTCGATGAAGCTCTCGTTGGCCAGCAGATAGTGGGGATTGACCGCTTCAGCGGCGACGGCCTCCGCCCGCTCGAGGACCCGCTCCGCGTGACGCAAGTCGACCAGCACAGCGAGCCTCGCCGCCGGCGAGAGCCGGCGCAGCTCCGCCAGGATCCCGTCCCGGAACGACGAGAAGAGTGTGCGAGGCAGCAGACCGCGCTTCTCTACCGCCGCCAGCGTGGCCGCCTCGAGCCCAGGATAGTGGCCGCCCCGTCCCCACTTGATCTCGAGGTTGAAGGGGATCCGCCCGCCAAACGCGTCCAGGACCTCGTCGAGCGTCGGAACCCGTGCGCGGATCTCAGTGCCATGGCCGGCGTCCAGCTCGCGCACCTCGGCGAGCGTGAGATCGGCGATCGCACCGGCATGACCGATGTGACGCAGATCCGCATCGTGGGCGATCACGATCGCGGCGTCGCGCGTGAGATGCAGGTCGATCTCGATCATGTCGGCCCGCTGCTCGAGGGCCAGCTCGTAGGCGGGCAGCGTGTTCTCCGGCCGGTATGCGGACGCGCCGCGGTGTGCGATCACCAGGGGTCTCTCGGGATGCAGCGACAAGCGGACCTCCGGTGCCATCGGTCGGGAGTCGGGATGGGCGAGGTTATCACCACTCCGGCGGCCACAGCAGGTCTGCCGGAAGATTCGGCATTGGATATCCTCGGATGGCTTTGGCAGGAGGGCCGGATGGGACGCTTCGACGAGGGCTTCGAGGGTTGCGTGGCCCTGGTCACGGGGGGCGGTTCCGGGATCGGCCGCGCCACGGCCGAGCGTCTGACCGGCGCCGGTGCCCGGGTGGTGCTGGCCGATCTCGATGAGTCTCGTGGCAAGCAGGCCGCCAAGGCTCTTGGGACCGACTTCGTGACGCTCGACGTCGGCGATCCCGACGCCTGGCGCGAGGTCGTATCCAACATCGATCGGAGCCACGGAGCGCTACACCTCGCGCATCTGAACGCCGGCATCATGACCTACCGCGCCAGCGGCGAGGAGCTTGCGCGGCCCTTCGAGCTCGGGGACCTCCCCGACGAGAACTACCGGCGGCTGATGGCCACGAATCTCGATGGCGTCGTCTTCGGCATGCGCGCCACCGCGCCGCTGATCGAGCGAAGCGGCGGTGGTGCAATCGTGGCCACGGCATCCACCGCCGGCGTCGTCCCCTTCGCGATGGACCCGATCTATACGGCATCGAAACACGCCGTAGTCGGCTTCGTGCGCTCCATGGCACCCTGGCTGGTTGCCCGCGGCATCGCGTGTCACGCCGTGCTGCCCGGTGTGGTCGACACGAATATCCTGGCCGAGGGTTTCGCCGACAAAGCACGCGAGATCGGTATTCCCGTGATTGCACCGGACCAGATCGCGGACGCGGTCGTGCATGCCGCAAGGCATGAGACGACGGGCGGGCTCTGGATCTGCGTCGCCGGCAAGGCCCCCTACGCCTATGAGTTCGAGCCGGTCCGCGGGCTCGGTGTTCCGGCTAAGAGCAATGGAGAGCGCGCATGAGCGACGACGCACACCGCATCGAAAGCTTGGATGTTCTACGCAGGACCGTCGGCGACGGACCTCCCGGTGTTGAGCTCAAGATCAACGAGACACTCGACGAGTTCGCCATCGCGTTCATCGAGCGCTCGCCCTTCCTCGTGCTTTCGACATCGAATA
>JAFDDH010000044.1 GCA_019310975.1 Deltaproteobacteria bacterium
GTCGGTCGTGGGTTGCAAGAAAGAGAAGAGGGCGGCTGCCCCCGGCCCGTGCCGGAGATAGCCACCCCATCCTGGTGCGGAGTGCGACCCTACGTGCGTCGACTCCTCACCCGTGCCGGGATCGGGCTCCCTCGGTGACGGGATCCGGCTCCGGATCGCCCACACCCGGGAATGCCACGATCACGCCCGCGCCGAAGCATGTGTCCTCGATGGGCCGGCCGTAGACGTCCAGCGAGTCACCCTGCATCAGCTCCGAGGCGTCGATGTGGTGCGACTCCTCGTCTTCGATCAGCAGGATCCCGGTGCGCTCGAAGACGCAGACGGTCTCGGTCGTGCTCTCTTCGGTCGCCACCTCGACACGGCAGATTCCGGGCAGCGTGCTCTCGTCATCGGCTTCCACGCAACCGTTGCTGATGATCTCGCCGCGCAGGGGCTCGCGCTCGTCGGCCTCGAGATCGAGGATCACCACCACCGCCTTCAGATAGGTGGGGTCCTCACTCGAGAAGAAGAGCACGCCGAAGGCGGCCGCCCGTACGTCCGGCTCGATCGAATCGGGCGTGAGCGGTGAGCCGTCGCGCTCGTAGAGGCGTGTTCCCTCTTGGAGCTGGATGACCAGCTCGCCGTGGCCCGAGCGCAGCTCGAGCGCGAACTCGTGCAGGGCCTCGTCATACGCGCTGGCCACGCGACCGAGCTTCAGCTCGTAATTGCCGCGCACGCCGAGCAGCACCAGCTCCGCGATCATCTCGAGACGTCGGCCGACCGGGTGAACGCGGCCGATGGCGGTGGCGCGCTCGCCCTCATCGACATCACCGAGGCGGATTGGATCGGCGTTCTCATCAAAGACCCCGGCGCTATCCGTGAGCTGGACCTTTACACAGCGGTAGAGCGGGTGGTGGCGCTGGTCGTCGTCGGCCTCGCCGTCGCCGTCCTCGTCACTGGCCGGCCTGGTGGTGGGACGCGGCATTTCGTCGTGCTCCCAGCGGTTCTGCGCCCTGTTGTGCACCCACGCGAGCGGACGCCGCATGTGGCAGAGGTCGAAGGAGCCCGCGTCGACGTCGATATTCTGCACCGAGCCGTGCAGTCGTGTGAGCCGGCCGTCCAGGACGTCATGCACGACCCTGACGAAGATGACCGGGCGGAATCTCCATCCGCCGTGGCCCGTCTCGTGAGCGTGCAGCGATTTGTCGACGTCGATATCGAGCTGCAGCACGAGCAGCTGGCGCCAACGAACATCGAAGCCGCCCTTGGGCAGCATATCGATGTGCGCTGGAACGTCTGCATCCGCTTGGCTGCCGTCGGGGAAACGTTCTCCTCGTGTTCCGCGCAGCACCGCCCCGGCATGGGGCGGCATTGGCCGTATTCCATCGCTCCTGTGAACCGCGATCGACCCGCCGGGGTTTCACGAAGTCTCAGCGTCGTGGCGGGATTTCTCGGCCGGTGGACACCCCGATGGCCCGCGGGGACAGGATTGGCTTCAGAGACTCGCTCAGAGGAGGTCGGGCAGGCGGTACACGGCGGCGGAGCGAAGAGGCGAGTCGACGTCCGGGAGCGTCTGGACCGCGTAGCGGGCGACGGGTTCGACGGGCAGGCGCGGTGACGAGGCCCGGCCGGGATCGCTGACCAGCACCGCCCGACCCGCGCCGCGAAGCGCCATCAGCCGCTCGAGGTTGGGGCCCTCGTACAGGACGTCGGCCGCCAGCAGAATGTCCCATTCGTCCGGGATTGCGCTCGACACGTCGACCCGCGCACCGTTGCGCGCTGCATTCTCGCGGGTGGCGGCGCGCGCGGCGGGATCCAGGTCGACCGCCACGACCTCACGGGCGCCCGCCAGCGCCGCACCGATCGCGGCCACCCCGCAGCCCGAGCCGAAATCGACGACGCACCGGCCGCGCACATCGTCGGGGCGATCGAGCAGGAAGCGCGCCAGCGCCTGGCCGCTGCCCCAACAGAACGCCCAATAGGGCGGAGGCTGGCAGTTGCCGAGGTGGCGGCAATCGTTCTCGAGGTCGAGATCGTCGCCGACGAGCCAGAGGTCGATCTCGGGGCAGAGCGGCGGCCGGCGGCTTACCAGGGGCTGTCCAAAGGCGCGTAGCCGCGACGCCGCTCCGACGATCGGCTCGAGTCGGGCGACGGCGGACATCTCTCTCAGACCGTCACGTCGCCCGACCCGGGACCCTGTGGGTGCTGGGGCAGCGCGTCGGTGATCGCGTACCAGGGTGCCATCGAGTCGACGTGGATGTGCATGCGCTCGCGCGCGCCGGGATCGTGGTCGAGCGAGCCCGCCGGAATCATCACGTCGTCGTCGGTGCGGCGCGGCAGACTCGACCCGCACGTGCGACAGAAGCAGTGCGTGAAGCGCGCCGCGTCGGGCACCCTGTAGCGCTCCACGAACTCCTCGCCGCGGGTCCAGCGAAAGGCCTCGGGCGGTACGAAGAGGTTGGAGGCATGCGCGGCGCTGCGCGCCTTGCGGCAGCGCGAACAGTGGCAGTTGATGATCGCCTCCGGGCGCGCGCGCACCGAGTAGGCGACAGCATTGCAGAGACAGCGGCCGCCGAAGCAGCCCGGCAGAGCCTCGGGCGGATCGTCGCGCAGGATCTCGGTGCTCGGCCAGCCGGGTGGGCAGACGTCGAAGCGGGGCAGCTCGCCGGTGATCGCATGCCACGGGGGGTTGCTCGCCACGAAGACGTGGGCCGTCGGACGTGCACCGGGATCGTCGTCGAGGCAGCCGGCCGGCATGAAGACGTAGCCGTTGTCGACACCGCCGGCCACGACCGAGCCACAGGTTGGGCAGAACGGGCGGTCGAAGCCGGGCGACGACTGATAGCGCCGGACGTGCTCCCGACCGCGCAGCCAGGCAAAACCGTCGCTCTTTCCCGCGAGGTACGTAGCGAAGGCCGTACCGTGCGACTTTCGACACATCGAGCAGTGGCAGTGACTCATCAGTTCGAGTGGTCCCTCCGCCTGCCAGGCGATGGCGTCGCAGAGGCAGCTTCCTCTCACCATGGCCGGCATCTCGCTCCCCTCTCCTCCCCTCTACTCCCGCTCTCGCTGCCCTCTATGTGACCGGAAGAGATTACATCACGGACGGGCTGACGGTCGTGCAACGCGGCGCTGCAGGCTCGGAGTGTGATCGCTTCAGGTCGGCTTTGCCGTAGAACGCGTCGAGAGCCACTCGCGCAGGGACCGCAGGTTGCACACACGGCCCACGAAGTCGGCCTGGGTGTCGATCAGGAGCATCAGATTGCTGCCGCTTCCGATCGGAGCGGTCGGCGGCGGAGGGCTCAACCAGCTGCCGTCCGGTGCCTGCATGTGGTGCCGGTCGCTGCAGAGCGTGCGGCGATACACATCGGCCTCGACGATGCGGAAGCGGGGCCGGAGCCCCGCGTACTCGTCCGGCAGGGGCAGGAACGATGCATCCAGATATCGCTCGGCGAGCTCTGGCGACGGCCGCCCGTAGTCCGCGTCCCAGATCTGCCAGAGGTCGTCCAGAAGACCGAGTAGTACGACGTGATAGTCCCAGACGACCGGCTGCGTTCGCGAGCCGGTGGCTCGCTGGGACCACATCGCCACGCCACGACGGGCGTTCGAGATCAAGAGCACGTGCGCACGCGCAATCTCGACGGGCAGCGCGCCGCACAGGTGCCAGACGTTCTCCTCGCAGTAGCGCGGCCAGTACTGGGTCTCGAGATCGAGCACGGTGCTTCGATCCATTGCTCGGCCTATGTGTCCCGGCCCACGCGGATCCGCACTCGTTCGAGCAGTTCGTCTGCACCGAGGCACTCCGGGCCCGTGGCCTGCTCCCAGGCCGCGCGCACGGCGTCGCGCATCACTGCGTGCGTCGGCGCATCGATGTCGTGGAGACGTGCGTGGTCGAGGATCCGGCTGTGATAGGCGTCGGCCTCGAGTGGCCGCGTGGGATCGTCGAGCGCGGCCCAACATGCGTTGTAGAGAGGCAGTCTCCGCGCGCTCGTGCCGAGCTCGATGGTACGCCGCTGGTGCTCGATCTCCTCGTCGAGGGAGCGGTCGCGCCCATCCGCCGAGCGTGCCGTGACGCCGGCGGCCGTCAGCACGGCACGCGCCTCCTCGAGAAGCCCGGTCTTCAGCCTCACGAAGGCCGGCTTCTCATGGTCGTCCCGGCGCACCAGCGCGTTCACCGAGCTCATGAGATTCACACACAGCTTGAGCCATTTGTCCTCACCGATTCGCTCCGAGAGACCCACGTCGAAGCCCACGCCCGCGAATGCGGACGCCAGCGCGCGCACGCCCGCATCGATGCGACTCGGGTGCGAGCCCAGGACGAGGCGGCCCCCGCCGAGGCTGCGCACGCGCGCTTCGTCGATGCGCGTGCAGGTCTGGCGAACCACCATGCCCGCCACGCGCGGCGCATGGCGGGCCAGCACCGCCTCGTTGCCGACATCGTTCTGGGCACTCACCCACAGAGCCCGCGGTGCGCAGGGGACCAGTTCTTCGGCCAGCCTCGGCGTATCCTCCGCTCGGACCGCAACCACCACCGGGCCGTCACCGATATTCTCCAGCGCTGCGGAACCGACCGCCGCCTCTGCAGCCGCCGTAGTCGCTCTGCCGCTCACAGCATCGACGACACACACGCCCTCCCGAGTGATGCGCTCGGCTACCTCGGACCGACGCACCGCGAACATGACCGAGTGGCCGCCGGCCGCCAGCCGTGCGCCGAGCAGAAGCCCCACCGCGCCCGCACCCACCAGTGTGATCCGCTCGGGCGCAGCAGAGGCGGTGGACGTGGCGACGGAGCTGGGTGTGGCCATTCTGCTGGGGTCTTCTGCCCTGCGTGGGACCGTGCGTCGCCGGCCTGTGTGGCGCGGGTGGTTGGCCCTCTCACGAGCCGATCCCCGCTTGTCCAGGACGATAGCGCCGGGGCCCGGTCGGCGGCGCGTCGTGGAGGGCTCTGCGACACTGCTCGGGTCGACATGAAGCGTGTGAGTCGTAGTCAGCTTGAGGAGTACGCCGATTTGTGGGACGCCGCCCTGCGGCGAGACCCGGCCGTGGACCCCCATTGCAGTGGTTCCGCCTGGCAGCTGGCCTATCACGATGCCTTCGCGCCCGACCGCGCGCTCTGGTTCGCCCACCAGGGTGCAGACCTGGTCGTGTTGGCCGAGCGCGCCGGCGGACCGACCGGTGTGATGCTCGAGCCGCTCGAGAGTATGTGGGGCTTCGCGTCGCCGCTGATCGGCGAGGGCGCCGCTCGGCTGCTCGCCCGCGCCCTCCAGGATCGGCCCGCGTCTCTGCTGCTGCTGGGGTTGTCGCTGGATCGCCAGCGTCTGGCGCCCCTGGTCAAGGCGCTCTCCGGTCGCTACGCGGCCCGGGCGCTGCCCCCCACCACACGCAGGGTGGCTTCGCTGGCCGGCGGCGTGGACGGCTGGCTGGCGCGCCGCAGAGCGAGCTTCCGCCGAAACCTGCGCGCAGCGGTGCGCCGCGTCGAGAGCGCGGGGATCGCCTTCCGTTATTGGACGAGCGTCGAGAAGGGCGAGCTCGACACCCTCTACGCGCGCGTGCTCGAGATTGAGGGTCAGACCTGGAAGGCCGCCAACGACAACGCTGCCGATCGCGATCCCATGCGCAGCTTCTACGCTGGGATGTGGCCGAGGCTCGCCGCCCGCGGTGAGCTGCGCGTGCTCCTGGCCGAGCACGAGGGGAGGCCGGTGGGCTACGTGCACGGCGGTGTGCGGGGCGTGCACTACCGTGGCCTGCAGGTGAGCATCGACGATGCAATGCGCCCGCTGAGCCTGGGCAATGTGCTCCAGCTCGAGATGATCCGACGGCTCTGCGACGAGGGCGTGCAGGGCTACGACCTCGGAGCGCAGAACGAGTACAAGACGCGCTGGGCCGAGCCGGGGCTCACGACCTTCGGCCTGCTGCTACAGCCGCTCTCGGCGACCGGCTGAGCGAGCGCCGCAGCGCGCAGCCCGATAATCGAGCGTCGGAAGAGGCCGCTCTGCGCCGCGACGCCTGCGTTATGGTCTGCCATCCCCCATCAGCGGAGGCCCAAGTGCTCGCGATCTTCGTCGACGGTGACGCGTGCCCGGTCAAGACGGAGACCTACGCGGTCGCGGGCCGCTACGGGGTGCCCGTTGCGCTGGTCGCGAATTCTCGCATGCGAGTTCCCGAGGACCAGGATGTGGAGCTGATCGTGGTCGACGGCGGATTCGATGCCGCAGACGACTGGATCGTCGACAACGTGCGGGCGGGCGACGTGGTGGTGACCGCGGATGTGCCGCTCGCGGCGCGCTGCATCGAAGCGGGCGCGCATGCGCTCGGGACGAGCGGACGCGTCTTCAGCGCCGACTCCATCGGCGGCGCACTGGCGACGCGCGACCTGAACGCGCATCTGCGCGAGTCCAATGCGATTGGCGGTGGGCCCCCGCCGATCACGGATCGCGATCGCTCACGCTTTCGTGCGAGCCTCGATCAAGTGGTCCAGCAGGCGCTGCGTGAGGCGGGGCTTGGGTAGAAGGCCCTGGCGGGGCTTGGGTAGAGGGCCCTGGCGGGGCGTGGGTAGAGGGCCCTCGCGGGGCTTGGTAGAAAGCCCGGAGGGCGCCGTGCTCTCGCAGAGCCACCTACTCAGGACCCTCAGGACCCTCTCGCGTTGAGAAGGCCGCCCGGTCCACGCGATGTCCGAGCATTCGCGTTCGTGTCGGGTCGTAGCTCTCTCCCTCGTCGGCGCGGTTCTCGATCTCGATCGAGCCGTCCGGCGCAATCGTCGCCACCGAGCTCGACACGATACGCGTTGTCGTCATGCGCGGCACGAACGCGAAGCCGGTGTCCACGCCGGGCACTGCGGAGATGACGACCTGAGTGCGAGCTTCGCCGGTCAGCCTGCCGCCAGCGATCTTTCCTTCGCCGACGCCGACCACGGTGGCGTCGGTGTCGACACCCTCGGCGGGCCACGTCGTCTTCAGCTCGAAAGTGGCTGTGTAGGAGTCGCCCTCCTGCGCGAGGACGACTGTCCCCTCGATCTTGCGCTTCTCCGGACTGCCCGGGGTGCTGGTGAGCCCCCTTACGTCGTAGCGTCCGGAGATGCCGATCGGCGCGGCCGCTGCGACGTCGATCGCCTGCTCCTGCGCCGGCTCACAGGCGATCGCCCAGGGCGCGAGGATCACGCAAAGAGAGAGGAGCAAGGGACGAAGCGTCATTTTCACCCACCTCCTATGATGATCGAGCGTACGTCCGAGGACGAGGGATGGAAAGCGCCTTTCTGTGTTGCTCTTGGAAGCACGGCCAGCGGGTGAGAGGTGGCCCCAGAGGGGTCAGCTCGTCTCGCCGCGATCCTTCTCGCGTTCGTCCTGGGCGGCGCGCAGCTCCGCGAACTTTTCGTGCTCGACCGAGATGAATAGGCCTCTCGACTCGGCGACGAGCATGTCACCGGCGTGGAGGGTACCGGAGTTGTAGATCTTGCGACCCTCGCGCCGGTCCATGCGCGCCTCGATGCGCAGTGGAACGCGGATCGGTGTCGGCTTGCGGTAACGAATCGTGATCTCGCCAGTCATCCCCGGTGAGCCGGAGAAGACGCAAGCCAGGCCGAGCGCCTCATCGAAGACCGCGGCCACGTAGCCACCGTGCGCGCAGCCCGGAGCGCCCTCGTATGCGCGCCCGAAGGTCACCTCGCCATGCACCACCTTGGTTTCGTGGTCCGGATCGAGCTTGACGGGCGGGGCCAGCGGGTTCGCCAGGCCGACGATCGGGCTGCGGTCCATGAACATCTCCATGCCGGCCGCGAGCGATCCCTCGGCGACACCGGGCGGGTTGGTCATATGGGGCTGCCCGGTAAAGCGGTGGGCGCTTGCGCGCACCTGGGCCGCGATGGCAAGGAGCTCCTCCGAGGGCGCGTCCGTGGCGCAGAGGCAGTCCATCAGCTCACGCACGGCGTCCGCGAGCTCGCGCTTGGCGGGCCAGGTGCCCGGGGCGTTCTGGAGCTTCTCGCGATAGAAGCGGATCCGTTCGACGATGGATTCCTGCTCGCTCATCGATGCTGCCTCCGGGATGCTCAGCCATTGGCCGCGCGAGCACCGATCAGTGAATGACCTCGTCGTCCTTCAGCGCCTGGTAGCGCGCCTCGTCGAGGCCGAGCAGGCCCTTGAAGACGCGGTCGTTGTCCTGCCCAATCCACGGGCCGGGTCGGACGTCGGGCCGGCTGCGGCCGAGCTTGACGTACGCGCCGTAGATCGTCTCCCGGTAGCCGAGTGGGTGGTCGACCTCGATGAAGGTCTCGCGCGCCTTATAGTGTGGGTCCTCCAGCAGGTCCGCGACCGTGAGTACCGGGGCCGCGGCCACACCGGCGTCCTGCAGGCGCTGGCTGAGCGTGCGGTCGTCGAAGCCCGCCGTCCAGGCTGCGATCCTCTCGTGCAGGGCGTCGATGTCCGCAAGGCGGCCGGCCATGGTCGCGTACCCCGGTGCAGTCGCCCAGTCGGGCGAGTCCATCGCTTCGACGAGCGCCCCCCAGTCGGAATCCGTCATCACGACCAGGCTGATCCAGCGGTCGTCCCCCGCGCACGGGAAGACGCCGTGGGGCGCAGCCACATTGAGCGGGTGCTGATTGTTCTTGGGGCCGGCGACGCGACCGTTCAGCGCGTAGTCCATGAAGGCGGGTCCGACCATCTGCATGACCGCCTCCTGCTGTGAGAAGTCGATCTGCTGTCCCTGTCCGGTGCGCTTGTGGTGCGCCACCGCCGTCAGGATTGCGAAGGCGCCGAAGATGCCGTTGAAGGGGTCCGAGAAGGCGTTCTCCACCGGCACGATGTCGCCCTCCGCGTAGCCGACCAGACTGTCGAGCCCCGTCGTGCTCGTGAGGCTGAGCCCATAGGTGCGAACGTCCTTGAGCGGACCGTAGAGGCCGGCGGCCGGCATCGAGAACATGATGATGTCGGGCTTGACCCGCTTGAGCTCCTCGTAGCCAAGCCCCAGACGCTCCATCACGCCCGGCCCAAAGTTCTCGACCACCACATCGCTCTGGGCGATCAGCTCGAGGGCGAGCTGGCGCGCCTCCGGCTTCTTCAGGTTCAGGCTGACGCTGCCGTTGCCCGCCCAGCAGGCGTTGTTGGAGAGGCTGCGGTTGGGGTCGCGTTCCCCGCCCGCGAAGGGGGGTAGGGTGCGAGTCATGTCGATGCGCGCATGGGATTCGATCTTGAGCACGTCCGCTCCGAGGAAGCCGAGCGTCTGTCCCGTCACCGGTCCCGCCCAGACCCAGCCGAAGTTCGCGACGCGCAGACCTTCGAGCGGGAGCTTTCCGGTGTCGCCCGACGGTCCTTCACCCCGCGACGGCGTCGAGAGGTCAGCCAGCACCTCGTCGTCGTGTTCACCCAGGCGGGGCGCCGCGCGCTCGGGGCCGCCGGGGGTCTGCGAGAGCTTGAAGGGTGCGCCCAAGCTGCGGTAACGGCCGAGGCGGTCGTTCTCCAGCTCGATCACGTAGCCGCGCTCCCTGAGGTGCGGGTGCTCGGCGGCCTCGCGCACGGTGAAGACGGCGGTGATCGGGCATCCGGCCGCCTGGCAGCGCTCCATGATCTCCATCTTGCCGTGCTCGGCGCTCCACTCCTCCACCATCGAGTAGATGAGATCGGCGTTCTCGCCGCGTACGAACATGTCCTGAAACATCTCGAGCTGCATCCACTCGGGATCTCCCATTACCTCGCGCAGGCCGTTCCACTGGCCCGGCTCCAGGGCCAGCATCCAGACGTGGCCATCCTTGCACGGCACGATGCTGGCCGGTGCGGCCAGCGGCATGCCCACGCCGGTGCGCTTGTCGAATTTCCCGTCCTGCGCGTAGCCGCCAATATTCTGCCCGCCCACGAAGGACGCCGCGATGGCCTCGGCAGATGAGACGTCCACCTGCTGGCCGCCCGCGCTATTGTCGCGCCCGAGTGTCGCGGCGAGCCCCCAGGCGGCCCCGCTGACTGCGCCGAAGAAGTCGGCCGCGAAGGTTCCGTGCTCGAGCGGCGCCTCCCCTGGCCGGCCGCAGTAGCGGCTGCTGGCACCGGTCAGATGGTAGGCATTCAGGTCGTAGCTCTTCCAATCCGCGTAGGGGCCGGTCTGCCCGAAGGGGGTGATGGAGATCATCACCAGGTCTGGATTGACGGCGGAGAGCGCCGCCCAATCGAGTCCGAGCTCGTGCATACGGGCCGGTGCCTGATTCTCGATCAGCACGTCGGCGTCCTCGATGAGGGCCAGGAAGCGGTCGCGTCCCTCGCTCGTTGCAACATCCAGGCGGACGCCGCGCTTGTTCGTGTTGAGGAAATGGAAGAGGCCGCTCTTCTCCGGATCCTTCTGGTCGTCCGGGAAGGGTCCCCATTGCCGTGCCACATCACCACCGGGCGGCTCGACCTTGACGACGTCGGCACCGTAGTCGGCAAAGAGCTTGGCGCAGAAGGGCGCCGAAACCATTTCGCCCAGCTCGATCACCTTGATTCCCGAGAGCGCACCTTCGGCCATGGGCAGGCCTCCTCTCTTCAGTGGGTGGCTCGACCAAGGAGCCGCTTGAAGAAGTCCACGATCGCCTGCCAGAGGGTGCGACCGAGCAGCGAGCCGACGGCCAGCGCCTGATCGTCGGCCGGCGACGAGGCGCTCTCGCCCGCCGCAGCGTCCGTGCCTTCGAGCTGCCGGGCGGCGTTGCTCGAGAACTGTTTGAAGAGCTGGGTCGAGACGCCCTTGATCATGCGACCGCCCATCTGCATCACCTTGCCGGTCAGCTCGACTCGGATGTCGAATTGCATCTCACTCTGGCCATCCTCGAGAGCCCGTACCGACACGTCGAGACTGCCCTTGGCGGTGCCACCTCCCGTCTCCCGGCCCTGGCCGGTGATCTGGATGGTGCGCGCCACCTCGTCGATCGAGGCGAAGACGACCTCGCCCTTGTAGCTCGTCGTGATGGCGCCGAGCCTGACCTTGACCTTGCCGACGTAGGTCTTGTCGTCCAGCTGTTCGACGAGCTCGGCGCCCGGCATGCACGTGACGACGCGGGTGGGCTCCAGGATGAATTGCCACGCCGTCTCGACGGGTGCCGCGAGCTGCATCCTCTCCGTGATCTCGATGGCCATGCTTGGATCTTCCTCTCGCTCCTACGCCTGTGCGGGCGCGGTCTCAGTGTGCGCCTCTGCGAAGTCGTTCGTAGTCGTCGGGTGTGTCGATATCGCCTGGACGCTTGCCGTCGACCTCGACTGCGCAGAGCCAATCCGGATGCTCGCGCAGCAGGGCGCGGGCACCCTCATCGCCGCTCAGCGCGGCTGCATCGGAGAAGATTCGCCGTGAGAGCACGACGGGATGCCCGGGCGCCCCGCGACCGCTCGCGGCGCGGTGGACCGGGCGGTGGACGGGCTTCTCGCATCCGGGAAGCGCCGCCAGCACACGATCGATCAGCGCGGCATCGACGCCCGGCTGATCGCCGAGCAGCACCGCGGCCGCGTCTGCGCCTTCCGCCACTGCGGACAGGCCGGCGCCGAGCGAGCGGCTCTGCCCGTCCCTCCAGCTCGCCTCGACGACCGCGCGCAGCGGGCCCGAGGAGGGCAGCCCAAGCGCGTGCCGGATCCGCTCGCCGTCGTGGCCGAGCACCACGACCACTTCATCGAGTCGCGACTCCCGTGCGTGATCGATCACCGTCTGCAAGATCGTCCCATCTCCCCAGGCCAGGAGCTGCTTCGTCGCTCCCATTCGCTGCGCCTGGCCCGCGGCCAGGATCACACCGGACACGGAGAGCCTCGCCTCCGTGCCCTTCCTCTCGCGCGCCTCTTCCTGCTTGTCTGGCTCCGTGCCCGACGTGCTGGCGGGCTGTCCCGCCTCTCCCGGCCGGCTCACGATTGGGGCTCGGCGTCGCTCGACCGGGTGTGGATCGGGCCCTCGGCCTCGGCGAGCGGCCGGCCGGTCCGGCGGTGTCGAATCGCGACGATCTCGGCCAGGATCGCCAATGCGATCTCGTCGGGGCTGCGTGCGCCGATGTCGAGGCCGATGGGCGTGTGAATCCGCGCCAGCTCCTCGTCGCCGAATCCCTCTTCCCGCAGACGCGTCTTGCGGCGCTCGTGGGTGCGGCGACTGCCGAGGGCTCCGATGTAGCGAACTTCCGAGCGCAGCGCCCGCGCGAGTGTGGGGATGTCGAACTTGAGGTCGTGGGTCAGTGTGAGGACGAAGCAGTCCGCGTCCAGCCCGGCCCGATCGAGTACCGCCTGGGGCCATTCCAGAAGCAGCTCGTGAGCATCCGGGAAGCGCTCGCGGGTCGCGAATGGCGTGCGCGGGTCGATCACACTCACATGGAAGCCCAGGCCCACCGCCATCCGCGAGAGTGGGATGGCGGTGTGGGTGGCGCCCACGATGAAGAGACGCGGCCTGGGCACGAAGGACTCGACGAAGAGGCGCGCTCTGCCGTCGCGCCACGGCCGCTCCACGATGTCGCGGCCGCCGTCCTCGCGGAGCAGCTGCAGAGCGCGTTCGCGAGCGGCGACGTCGAGGTCCCCATCGATGCCACCCACGAGCTCGCCATCCTCGAGGACGGCGAGCCGGCGTCCCAGCAGCTCGGCCGGACCGAGCGCGATACACAGGGCCACCGCACGCTCGGCGAGCACGGCCTCGCGAACGCACTGCCAGGCTTCATCCGCGACAAAGGGCTCCACCAGCACGTCGATGGTGCCACCGCAGGAGAGACCCACGGCGACGCCCACGGCATCGTCGATTCCGTAGCTCTGCAATACCGGCTGACGGCTCTCGAGCACACGCTGGCCGAGCTCGAAGACGTCGTTCTCGACGCAGCCGCCACTGACCGAGCCGGCCATTTGACCAGTGCGAGTGAGACAAAGTCGCGCGCCGGCCGGTCTTGGCGATGGACCGTGTGTGTCCACCAAGGTGGCCAGGGCGATTTCTTCGCCCTGGTCCTGCCATTGGTCGAGCTCGGGGAGGATCTCTCGCATGATCATTGAAGGGGGCGCAAGGGCCGGGCGGAGTGTAGCGAGGGGCGAAGTTGCGACCAGCGGCGGCGGGCTGGTAGCTTGCGGCGACCGATGGAGCCCACGCGCGAGATCTACTGGAATATCCTGGGCGGCGTCCTCGTCTACGGGCTCGCGGCGCTGGCGATCGGGGTGCTGGTCTGGAGGGCGTGGCGTCGGATCTCACTCTGGCGGCTCGGTTGCGCGGAGCAGAGGCTGGATCGGCTCCCCGAGCGGATCCTGGGGCTGGTGGTCGAGATCTTCACCCACCGCCGCCTGATGCGGGACCGATTCCCCGGTATCGCCCACCTCTTCATCTTCTACGGCTTCTTCGTTTCCTTCCTGGCGACCAGCCTGATCGCCGTGCAGGAGTGGACGGGCGTCCACTTCCTGAAGGGCCCCTTCTATCTCGGCTTCTCGCTCTTGAGCGACTGCTTCGGCCTGCTCGGCATCACGGGCCTGTTGATGGCGCTCTATTGGCGGGGTGTGGTGCGGCCCGCGCGCCTCCACTCGGTGCTGGATGACTGGATCGCGCTGGGTCTGCTGCTGTTGATCTTCGTGCAGGGCTTTCTGGTGGAGGGGATGCGGATCGCCGTCACCGAGCTGCGCCAGCAGCCGGATCTCGCCCTGTGGTCGCCCGGCGGATACGTGGTGGCGCAGATGCTCAGTGGGTTGAGTGATGAGGGCCTGCGCTGGCTGCATCGCTTCACCTGGTGGTTTCACGGCGCGACGGCCTTCGCGTTCATCGCCTACTTTGCGTACGGGAAGTTCAACCACGTCCTCTACGGAGCAGCGAATATCGTGCTGCGCAGCTTCGCTCCCACTGGCAAGCTGGTTCATCCCGACATCGACGAGCTGCTCGAGGAGGACGAGGAGGCACTGGATCGTCTCGGCATCGACCGCATCGAGCGCTTCAGCTGGAAGTCATTGATGGATCTCGACGCGTGCATAAATTGCGGACGCTGCGAGTCCGTGTGTCCGGCCACGATCAGCCATTCGCCACTCAGCCCGCGCAAGCTGATCCAGGACATGAAGCACCATATGACGTCCGTCGGCCCGCGGCTCCAGGCCGCGGCCGGAAGCCCGGGCGCCGTGGCGGGCGTGGAACTCACGGACGGCATCCTCTTCGGCGACGGGGCCGAGGGCGAGCCGGTGCCGGCGGTGCTCGAGGCGGAGCTCTGGGGCTGCCGGACCTGCGGTGCCTGCATGCAGGAGTGTCCGATGTACATCGAGCACATCCCCAAGATCGTCGACATGCGTCGCCACCTGGTGATGACCGAATCGAAGATGAGCGAGGACGCGCAGACCTTTCTCAAGAACATGGACGACCGCATGCACCCCTTCGCGGGCACGTCGCGCGATCGCGAGGAGTGGTTCGAGGATCTCGACGTCAAGGTCTACGGCCGCGGCGACCAGGCCGACACCCTCTTCTGGGTGGGCTGCGCCGGCTCGATGGTGGACCGCAACATCGAGGTGAGCCGCGCCATGGTCAAGATCCTCGACAGGGCCGGCGTCGACTTTGCGCTGCTCGGCGGCGAAGAGGTCTGCACGGGCGATCCGGCGCGGCGCGTGGGCGGCGAGCTCACCTATCAGATGTGCGCCAAGGAGAATATCGAGACCTTCGGGCGCTACGGGATCAAGAAGATCATCACCACCTGCCCGCACTGCTTCAATACGTTGAAGAACGAGTATGGGGACTACGGCGGCGACTACGAGGTCGTCCACCACAGCGAGCTGATTGGCGAGCTGCTGCACGAGGCCCGGCTCCAGCCGAAGAAGGATCTGGATAGCGTCACCTACCACGATCCCTGCTATCTCGGGCGCCACAATGGTGTATACGACGCGCCCCGTCGTGTCATCGAGGGTGTGTCGAAGGCTGGCGCACTCGTCGAGCTCGAGAAGAACCGCTCGCGTTCGCACTGCTGCGGCTCTGGGGGCGGCTATGCGTGGATGGACGACAAGCCCGAGAAGCGCATCAACCACGAGCGTTTCGAGCAGATGCAGGGCTGCGGGGCGAAGACCGCGGCGGTCTCGTGTCCCTTCTGCATGCAGATGTTCGCCGATGCGTCGAGCGCACTGGATCCGGACCAGCGCCTCGAGGTCAAGGACATCGCCGAGCTCGTCGCAGAGTCGATCGAGGGCTGAGGAGATGACGGTCGACCGCAGCCCCGGCGCACTCGCCGATCGGGAGGAGATCCGCGATCTGGCGCGTGGATACGCGCACTGCGTCTGGCAGAACGACCCGGAGGGCGCCGTCGACCTCTTCGCCGCCGACGGCGTGATCGACCTGGGTGACCGGCCCCGATTGGAGGGGCGCGTGGCCATGCTTGCGGAGTACCGCAAGGCCTTCCGCACCTCCGCATTCCGCCCCTTCATCTCCCAGCATGTGATCGAGCTCGATGGCGATCGGGCCACTGGAACCTGCTACGTCGATCTCAAGGCCGTCGTCGACGGCATCATGATGGTCGGGTGGGGATATTACGAGGACGAGTACGTTCGCGTGGACGGGCGCTGGCGCATCCAGACGCGCAAGCTGAACCTCATCCACTACGGACCCTCGGGCGGATAGGGGTCCGAAGCGCGCGCTCGATCGGGTCGCCTAGATCGCCTCCACCCGCCAGCGCCATCGCCTCCGCCCAGCCGAGACACGATAGGCGGGCAGTGTGTCCGGGCCGCAGGCGCCCGTCCCCACGCCACGCACGGCCGCGTCGAGGTGGACGTGGATGTCATCTCCTGCGTCGAGCTCGCTCTCGTTCAGCGCCGCCGTCAGGCTCTCCAGCGAGTGGTGCGAGGCCGTGAAGCTGAAGCTCGGGTCGGCCAGGATGCGAACGCCGTGGCCACCGGCGTCCAGGAGCGTGAGCCAGCGCGTGTCGACATGTCCGCCGTGCTCCTGCGGGACCGAGTAGGGCTCGTATTGATCGGACACGCGCCCGCCGAAGCGGCCGAAACGCACGCCTTCCTTCCGATCGGGATAGGACGCGTGCGGTCCCAGCCCAAGCCACTCCAGGGTGTCGAAGCGCCCGTCCACCGCCAGCCGCACGCCGACGCGAGGCAGGTCGTTCCACGCCCTGGGGATCTCGATCTGCTCGAGAAGATTCGCGGCACCGGGCAGGAGGGTGATGGTCTGGCGATGCAGGGCTCTTTCTCCGTCCGCACCGACCAGCTCCCGGATCACGATCCACTTGCGACCCCTACGGGTCACTTCCAGGAGCCGTTCGTCGAGGCGGTCGAGGCCCCACTCCAGCCAGCGTCGCCGGACGCCCGCAAATGCGCTCATCCATCCCTGCTTCACGCCGTCGTTGTCCGTCGGTGCTCGCCACAAACATGGCCGCGGCGCGCTCACCAGACACTCAGCGATCTGCAGGGAGCCCGTGGCGGGATCGACGTCGACGTCGGCGGCGGTCCGATGCCTTCGCGTGGCCGACGCCAGCTTCCGCTTGCGCCACGGGAGTTCGAGCTGTGACCACGCCACCCCGAAGCCACGGGGTGCCCACACGCTGCCCCGGCGCGTGACGAAGTGCACGCCCAGCATCGCGGTCTGTTCGGGATCGAGTACTCGCGACTCGATCGGAAGCTCGACACGTGCGCTCTGCCCGGCGGCCAGGTCGGGCAAATCGAGCCTGCCGTGCTGAACACGCCGACCGTCGATTTCGACCGACCAGGTCGCGCGAAGTTCGGAGAGATCGCTGAACCACTGGCGGTTCTCGATGCGGATCAGACCGCGCCGCAGGGCGACGGGCACGGCACGAACGATCTCGGCCAACTTGGCGTGCTCGAAGGCGCCCGGGTGGGGGACGCCCTCTGGCCCCACCAATCCATTGCAGCAGAAGTTCGCATCGTTGGGCTGATCGCCGAAGTGGCCGCCGAATGCGTACCAGGGCCTGCCATCCGCGCGCTTCTCGAGCAGGCCCTGGTCCTTGAAATCCCAGATGAAGCCGCCCTGCAGCCCCGGCGTCGCCTCGATGAGCGCCCAGTAGTCGTGCAGGCTGCCGTTGCTGTTTCCCATCGCGTGCGAGTACTCGCACATGATCAGCGGACGATCGCCCCGGGTCGTTCGCGCCCAGTCACGAAGCGCATCGAGGGAGGGATACATGGGACAGACCACGTCACTGGCGGCATGGCCGCCGTCGCCCACGGAGCCCGGTGCGAGGCCGGTATGGAGCGCGCCCTCGTAGTGTACGAAGCGCGTGGGGTCGACGCGCCGGATCCACGCCGCCGCCTCGTCGTGGACCGGTGCATAGCCCGACTCATTGCCGAGCGACCAGCCCATCACACACGGGTGTGAGCGGTCGCGTACGACCATTCGCTTGATGCGAGCCAATACTGCTGGCGCGAACGCCTCATCGTGCAGCAGCGAGCCCCAGCGCGCGTGGGTCTCGACGTTTGCCTCGTCGATGACCCACAGGCCGATCTCGTCGCAGAGATCGAGCAGGCAGGGGTCATTCGGGTAGTGGGCGGTACGCACTGCGTTCATCCCGAAGCGCTTGATCGATACGAGATCGGATCGTATGTCTTCGGCTGAGAGCGTCTTGCCGTGCACGGCGTGGTGGTCGTGGCGGTTCACACCACGGATCAGCACCGCCTCGCCATTCAGCAGCAGCTCACACCCGGCCATCTCCACGTTGCGGAAGCCGATCCACTGCGCGACCACCTCGCGCACCCGCCCGTCCGGATCGACGAGTGAAGCGATCAGCCGGTAGCGGGTCGGCGCCTCATGGGACCAGGGCAGGACGGCGAGCCCTTCGGCATCGATCGTCGCGAAGGGTCCCGGGTAGCCGTAGCTGTTCACGACCTCGGCGGCCACCGACGAGCGGTCGAGCGTCGCCACTTCGCCGATCCAGGGCCTGCGGGCCAAGGGCTTGCCGCGCATGTTCTCGACCGCGACCTCGACGCGCCAGCCCACTTCGAGCGGTGCGGTCGAGCCGATTCCTGCGAGGATGTGAAGGGTGCCTTGCCCCTCTGCGTCCAGGCCGGCCCGCGGGCTGAGATCTGCGATCCACGCCTGGTCGGTGGAGTAGAGCAAGACCTCCCGGTGTAGACCGGCGTGGTACCAGTGGTCCTGGTCCTCGAGCCAGGTGGCGTCACTCCAGCGCACCACCACCACGGTCAATAGGTTGCGGCCGGGCAGGACGGCGGCGGTGAGATCGAACTCCGAAGCCAGCCGCGAGTCCTTTCCCATGCCGATGAAGCTTCCGTTGCACCACACGTAGGCGACGCTCTCCGCACCCCCGAGTGAGAGCACGCTGCGCCGCGCCGCCCACGCGGCGTCGATCTCGAAGGTCGTGCGGTAGACGCCCGTCGGGTTGTGCTCCGGGACCTGCGGCGGCTCACAGCGCCAGGGCATCTGGACGTTCGTATAGTGCGGATGGTCGTAGCCCTGGCGGGTCCAGCAGCCGGGCACGGCGATCGTGTCCCAACCCGCATCGTCATGCTCGGGCGTCGCGACCTCGGCGGGCACGGCCTGCGGACGGTCGTAGAGACGGAAGCGCCAGCGGCCGTCGAGCGATCTCAGCCACGGCGAGGCCTCGCGCTCACTGCCGCGGGCACCCGCCACATCCGGATAGGAGACGAGCGGCGGGCGCATCGGCAGGCGCTCCAGCTCGACCAGGCTGGGCCGCATCCACGAGGCGTGGAGCGGCCGGTCGAGCAGCGGAGTGTGCGCTCGATCGCTCATGCTCGAGCTGGCTCCTCGCGATTGCGAACCGGGCGGCGTCGCGTGAGCCCGAAGAGCAGCCCGATGCTGCTGATGAGGGCGAGGCTCACACCGGCGAGCACCCAGTACACCGCAGACCAGTCGAAGCTCGCCGCGACCCCGCGCACCATCCAGACTGCCGTGGAGCCGATTCCGAAGGTGAGCACGAATTTCAGTCCATAGGCGGTGGAGCGCCAGCGCTCCGGTGTGAGGGTGGCGAAGAGACTGTTCTCGATCGGCTGCATGCCCAGGGCGAAGAAGACATAGAGCGAGGACACGAAGAGCAGCGGCCAGGATGTCGTCAAGGCGATCAGGACCAGCATCGGCAGGCTTGCCAGATGGAAGCATAGGTAGCTTGCGCGCAGCTCCCGACTATCGGCGATGATGCCGCCGAGGTACTGGCCCGCGATGCCCACGAGCATCGCCAGCGAAGCTGCGGCTCCGTAGCCCATGAAATGAATCTGTTCGGCGAAGAGCGCCGGTTGTGCGACCGTGTTGCCGCGATAGGCGAAGCCGCCGAGGGTGGCGGTCAAGCAGAGCACGCCGAAGACGGCGATGGCGCGGGCCGGCGGCGCAGCGCCCACTTCGTCGTCGGCCGCCCGCCGGACCACAGGATGCTCCACGATCTGCACGCGCGAGAGTGCGAGAGTGGCTGCGATCAGCACACCGCCGGTCAGCACGAATGTGAGGCGCCAGCCGACGTGCTCGACCAGCAGCCCGGTCAAGAGCGGCGAGAGTGCGATTCCCGCATTGCCATAGATTCCGTTGAGCCCGAGGGCGCGTCCGCGCGCTGCTACGGCGCGCGAGAGCAAGCCGGTGCCCGCTGGGTGGTAGAGGCTTGCCCCAGCGCCGAGCCCAGCCAGGCAGAGCACGATCGGCCAGCCCGGCTCTGCGCCGCCGGCGAAACAGGCGGAGAGGCCGGCCACTAGCAGCCCGCCCAGGATGACCTTGCGTGCGCCGAAGCGATCCGCCGCGATGCCGGCGGGCAGGGCGCCGAGTCCGAAGAGTAGATAGCCGACGAAGCTCCACGACAGCACCTGCTCGACTGGCCGGCCGGTCTCGAGGGCCAGTCCCACGGCCAGGGTCGGATAGACCAGCTCTACATAGTGGGTGGCGGCATGCGCGAAGCCCGTAAAGTGGATGATCCGGCGTTCGTCGCGGTCGAACGCGGGCGGATGCGGAACGGCTGGCATCCGCTTCGATTAGCCGAGGCCGTCGCCTGCATCAAGAGTGGGTCGGCCGGATGCCTCACTCGTCCGAGAGCCCCGCGACGAGGTCGCCCACCCGCAGCTCGATGTCGCGCGTCTGGCCTCCCCGCTCGAGGAAGCGCTGCATCGTCTGCTTCGCGGCCTCGGTGCGCCTCAATCGGTCGAAGAGGTAGCCCTCTTCGACGAGTCCCTCGCGCAGCGACTCCTCCGCGCAGTTCACCGATCGCTTGGCGAGCCGAACCGCCTCGGGCGGGAAGTTCGCGATGCGCCGTGCGAGCGCCTCGACGAAGGGCCCGATTTGCTTCGCGGCCAGCGCACGGTTGAGCAGGCCCCAGCGCTCGGCGGTCTCAGCATCGAGATCCTCGCCACCGAGGATGATCTCCAGCGCGCGACCGCGCCCCACGAGCCGCGGCAGCCTCTGCGTTCCGCCACCGCCCGGCAGAATTCCGAGAGGGACTTCCATCTGGTTGAAGATCGTGCGGCCACGAACGCCGAAGCGCATGTCGAAGGCCTGCACCAGCTCGCTCCCACCGCCGCCCACACGGCCCTCGATCTGGGCGATGGTGACCTTGTCCATCGTGCGGAAGCGCTCGCACATCTGGTGGTAGACGTTGTCGGGCGACCGCTCGGCCTCGCCATCGGTGGGAAGCCCCAGGATGGCCGCCACATCAAAATGCGCCAGGAAGAATTCAGGGTTGGCGCTTCGCAGCACCAGGACGCGGACGCCGTCGTCGTCGCCGATCTGCTGCCCGAGCCGCAGCAGCTCGGCGAAGCAGGGCAGGCTGATCAGATTGATCGGTGGGTTGTCGATCGTCGCGAAGGCCACGCCTTGCTTGCGCTCGACGCGGATCAGCTCGTAGTCGTAATCCATGTCCTTCTCACCTCCGGAGAATGCCTTTCCAGGTTTCTCGACTCGCGACCCCGCAGGTATTCGAGTCGACGGGGATCGCGGAGGCGGCCGAGATGGCCGGCTAGGATGCGCGACCGTGCGCCACGTCGAGAAAGATCGGGGACGACCACGCCTTGGGCTCGTGCTCGCCCAGGCATTCATCGCTGCTCCCCTTGCAGAGATTGACGCGAAGGCAGCGGCCGCTGGCGTCATACTCACAACGCGTACCATCGGCGTTGATGGCCGGCGCCGGCGCTTCAATGGCGCGCACATAGTAGAGCGTGTCACGCCCGTCGCTGACGAAGTCTGGATCGCTGAATGTGATGGCGCAGCCATCCGGATTGGCCTGACAGGCGAAGCTACGCCACGGGTCCTCGATCAGCTCGTGGATGGGCTCATCTCGGGTGGCCTGCGGCCGAATGCGCACGACTTCGATGCGCGTGATCAGTCGCCGCTGGTCGGACGGGTTGTAGCACTCATCCTTGCACACGGTCTCGATACGATCGGTACCGAGGCCACTCACCACATAGTCGGGACACCCGGGGAGCTGCTCGAAGGAGCCCACTGCCCGCACCGAGAAGATCGGCGCTTGGGTCATCTCGGCCTCGCCACCCATGGGCAGGGGTTGACCCGTCGTGCCCGGCGGATTCATCAGGTCGAACCAGAGCAGGAT
The DNA here is from genome assembly GCA_019310975.1 of Deltaproteobacteria bacterium. Classification (GTDB taxonomy): domain Bacteria; phylum Myxococcota_A; class UBA9160; order UBA9160; family UBA4427; genus JAFDDH01. Next base: position 21,398 of record JAFDDH010000044.1, read on the forward strand.
GCGCGGTCCACTGGTCCCGTATACCTCACGGCGATCCATCGCCTGCCAGATCGAGCCGCGATCGCGTCCGGCGCTGTGGGCGGCGATCAGTCCGCCCGTCATGAAGTAGGACGTCTGGCGCTCCAGCTCGAAGAGTGCGAAGCCCGAGATCTCGGTCTGGTTCGGGTCGAATGGGCGTGCGCGCGCCGTCGGCGTCTCGGGCGGGGGTGTGAGGATATTTGCCAGCGGCCCCGCCACCCGACCGTCGCGTCCGGAGGACTCCGTGAAGCCCACGCGATGCACTTCCTTGAAGCCGGTGCCGGGGCGCGCGAAGTGGTTGTCGCTCGAACTCATGAAGCCGAAGCGGAAGCGCCGGGGTTGCTCGGGCTCGTCGAAGTTGGAGAGCGCCATGACATATTGTGCTGATCCACGCGGCCGGTAGTTGAACGATCCCTGCTGGCAGTCCCTGCACTGTCCGGCGTCGAGCCAATCCTCCGCCCGCGCACCGGGCACCGTGAGGTGCGCCTGCTGTCCGGCGGCGGCGGCCAGGCGGCGCGCCTCGGCGGCGCGCTCCTCACACTCCGCGGCTGGATCGCCTGCGTCCAGGCAGCGCTCGAGGATGATCTCGCCCGCGCGCCAGCAGGTCGGCAGGTAGTCGCGCGTGGGCTCGGGACACGAGGCTCGGCCGGCGTCGTCGAAATCCAGCTCTCGCCAGGTTCGGAAGCCGTCCGAGTTGCCGTGGCCCGAGTAGATCTCGAAGAGGGTCTGTCGGTCGGGGTCGTGCAGATCACCCGCGAGCTGCTTATCCCAGCTCGATCCCGGCGGCGTGTAGAAGCCCCACGTCGTGCCATGCGGGATGACGATGGCGTCGTGGCCCCACTCGTCGAGCTTGCCAAAGAGGTCGGCGGGCGTAGCCGCCGTCTCGAGACAGTCCGTCGGTAGCTCGCGGACGTCCACGCCTTCGGGGCACTCCTCGAAATTGCGCCGCTCCGAGAAGAAGCGCACGAGATCGTGATAACGGGGATGCCCGCCTGCGAGTGCCAAGCCGCCGCCGACGAAGGGGCTGAGCTGGGTTGCAGCTCTCGTGCGGCGCACCGTGCTGGTGGCAGCGATCGGCCGCGCCGGGATTCTCGCCTCGTCGGTATGGGCGAGCACGACGTTCTTGTGTCCGAAATGATTGTCCGGCGAAGTGCCGACCTGAGTCCACTCCCAGCCCAGGTAGGCGACGCTATCCGGATTGTCCGGATCGCTGGCCACCTCGTTGCACTGCCGGATCGCGGCGACCGTCTCACGCCAATTCGCCGGGGTGATCGCTTCGGCGTGATCGTTGATGGACCAGAAGTCCATCGCCGAGCAGTAGCGGGCAAAGTCGCAGGCGTCGGCGGGCGGATGCGTGCCCTCGCCCTGGGCGAGAGGGAGGCTTATCAGGAAGGCATCGAACGAGAAGGTGGTGTGCACGTGCAGATCGCCAAAGAGGATCTGCTTCGGGCGAGCGATGCCAATCGCGCTCGCGGCCTGCGTGACTGACAGTGCGGTGCTGACGACGGCCGCGTCGGGCCTCGGCGCGGTCGCGACCTCGCCCGGGCCCTCGTGGCGTCCAAGCGCACCGAGGCCGATCGCATAGAGCGCCATCGCGCCCACCCCGATCACGACTAGGACGACGATGCCGATCTTCTTCAGCACGCGGACACCTCCTCCTTCATTCTCGCACGCTCTCCTCGTACGTCGACCGCTCACCATCCTGGACGACAAGGCGGGCGAGCTCCTCGAGCCAGGCTTCGCGACCTCCGAGCAGCTGCTCCCGGCCTAGCAGCCCGTTGAAGAACCCCCGCCGTCGCCATGCACCGGCCTTTTGGCCCAGCTCTGCGTTGCGAAACCTTGCCGTAGAGCGACTACGCCTGCGGTTCCGCGCCTTGATCGGCTCGACGCGGGTTTTTCAACGGGCTGCTAGCAGGCCGCCTCAGCCCGGCCCGCCGATCTCGATTGCGCCGCTCTGCACGGCGTCCGCGTACGCGTCGGCGGAGAGCCCGATGAGATCGCGGAATACGTGCTCGTTGTCCTCACCCACAGCGGCGCCGGTGCGACTCGTACGGCCGGGTGTCGCCGTGAGTCCGAGAGCAATGCCACAGGCCACGACTTCGCCCTTGACGAGGTGGGGGATGGTCTCGAAGTAGCCGCGCTGCGCGAGGTGGGTGTCGAGCTGGAATTGGTCCTCGGCGTTCTGCACGGCTCCGGCCGTCACCCCGGCGGCCTGCAGACGCTCCATTGCCTCCTGAGCCGGGCGCTGGCACGTCCACGCCTCGATCGCCTCGTCGATCTCGAATGTGTGCGCGAGCCTGCCGGCGACGTCGCACAGGTGTGCCTTCGCGGCCTGGTCCGGTCGCTCGATGACCTCGCAGAGCCGCTGCCACATTGCGTCGTCGGAGGCGGCGACGACGCACCAGCTATCGTCGCCAAGGCAGCGATAACAGCCGTGTGGCGCCTGATGGAGCGAGCCATTGCCGAGCCTCGGAGGTGTCGTTCCGGTGAGCTGCTGCATCATCGCCGGCCCGATCATGGCGACCGTGGTCTCCAGCTGCGAAAGGGAAATGCGCTGGCCCTCACCCGTGCGTTCGCGATGGTCCAGCGCACACAGGATCGCGAAGAGCCCGTGCAGGGCGGAGAGGGCGTCGGGATAGGCGTATTGTGTCATCGCGCAGTCGCGCTCGGGAAAGCCCGAGAGGGCCGCCAGCCCGGACATCGCCTCGATATTCGGTCCCCAGGTCACGTATTGCGGGTGCGGACCACTTTCTCCAAAGGCGCTACTGCTCAGAAAGATGAGATCGGGCTTCACGGCCGTGAGAACGTCCGCGCCGAGTCCGAGCTTCGCCATCGCACCGTAGCGATGATTCTCGACCACGATGTCCGCGCGCTCGGTCAGCTGCTTGGCGAGGTCTACGCCCTCGGGCCGCTTGAGGTCGAGCGCGACGAAGAGCTTTCCGGCATCCCAGTCCGTGAACCAGGGTGAGAGAGCGGGCTGGACGCCGAGCTCGGGCGAGCGCGGCGGCACATAGAGTCGCACCACGCCAGGCACCTTATGCGACTCCACGCGGATCACCTCGGCGCCACACCAGGCCATCAGACGGCCGATCCACGGGCCCGCCATGCCCTGCGTGAACTCCACGACCCGGACGCCTGCGAGCGCCTGCTCGTCCAAGCGCATCAGACGACTCCGCTTTCGCGCAGCGAGGCGAGCTCGTCCGCATCGAGCCCGAGCTCGCCCAGATAGACCTCTTCGTTGTGTTCGCCCACCCGCGGCGCTGGCCGCCGGATCGACCAGGGCGTGCGCTCGAAGCGATAGGGCGCGCTGGGATAGTGGATCGGCCCGGTGGCCGGGTGGTCGACCTCGATGAAGTAGCCGCGACTCTGCAGGTGATCGCCGCGCGCCGCTTGCTCGGTGGAGTTCAGCGGTGTGAACGCGATATGTCTTCGCTGACCCTCGTGAAAGATCTCTTCGACGCTGTGCTCCTTCGTCATGTCCGAGATGAAGAGGTCGATCAGCTCACGATACTCCTGGCGGTTCGAGGAGGGGCCTTCGAAGATCGGCAGCAATACCTCCTCGTTACCCGTCTCCTCGTGGATCCACTTCGCCAGGGCCTTCCAGTGCGCTGGCCTGTTGACCATCAGGTAGATCTGCCCGTCGCGGCACGGATAGGCGCCCGAGGGCGTCGATGCGGTCAGGGCGGTGCCGACCCGGCGCGGGATCAGCCCGTCTTCGAGCCAGCGCCCCACACCGGTGATGTGCGAGACGGCCAGCGTCGTCTCCTGGACACTGATGTCGACCTGCTGCCCGACGCCGGTGCGGCCTGCGTGCAGGAGCGCGATCAGGCTGCTCGAGGCGGCCGTGGTCGAAGCCATCAGATGATTCTGTGCGCTCGCCATGTTGACCGGCGGATCATCGGCTTCGCCCGTCACGTACATTGCGCCGCCCATGGCCCCGGCCACGAGATCGTTCGAGCGCCAGCTGGCGTGTGGGCCAATCTGACCGAATCCAGTGATCGAGGTCACGACGAGATCGGGCCGTTCTGCTCGCATCGACTCGAAGCCAGCACCCAGCTCGTCGAGTCGGCCGGGCGGCAAGGTCTCGATGACGATATCCACCGAGCGCACCAGCCTGTGAAGCAGCGAGCGTCCAGCCTGCTGCTCCATGTCGAGGGACACGCTACGTTTGTTGGTGTTCATGTAGAGGAAGAAGAGCGATCGGTCGGTGCCGGGCCGATCGTGCAGGAAGGGCGGGATGCGGCGCGTGGCGTCTCCACCGGGGCGCTCGACCTTGATCACGTCGGCACCCATATCCGCCATCAGCTTGCCGCAATAGACGCCCGTCTCGTCTGCGATCTCGAGAACCCGGCGTCCCGAGAGCGCGCATCCCGCGGCGGCCTTCATTCGATTCCTCTCGTCGCAGCCCCGACTCGGGGCGGCAGTGTAGCCGCTCGTGCCGATCCAACTTTTCCCGCAGGGCCAGCTCGATTCGGGTAATCTCTTTTCACCGCACGATGGCCCATCCTCGGTGCCGTCCGGACGCGGTGCGCCCGACATCGCTCTGAAGGAGATACCTCTATGGCCATCGTGAGTCCGGTGAATACCGCGCCCGGCGAGCGACGCCGCCTCGCGCTGCAAAATCCCGCGACCCTCGAGCCGATCGGCGAGATCGAGGTGCAGACCATCGATGATGCCACGGCGGCCGTCGAGATCGCCCGCAAGGCACAGGTCGAGTGGGGCTCACTGCCGATATCCGAGCGTGCACGCTATCTGCAGAGGACCCTGGAAACTCTGCTCGAGCGTCAGGACGACATCATCGACACGGTGCTGAGGGAGACCGGCAAGACGCGCACCGAGGCGCTGCAGATGGAGGTCTTCGCGGTCGGCGACTCGCTCAACTACTACGCGAAGAACGCCGCGAGGATCCTCAGGCCCGAGAAGCGCACACTGCACGGTATACTGCGCGTGCTGAAGCAGCTGCGCATCATCTACCGTCCGCTCGGAGTGGTGGGCGTGATCAGCCCGTGGAACGGCCCCTTCGTGCTTTCGATGAATCCCTGCCTACAGGCTCTGATCGCGGGCAATGCCGTGATCCTGAAGCCCTCCGAGATCACGCCCTTCTCGGGGTTGCTCGCCGCCGAGATCTTCGCGGCAGCCGGTCTGCCCGACGGTCTCTTCCAGGTGCTCACGGGTGACGGTGAGACAGGTGCTGCGCTGACACGGGCCGGCGTGGACAAGGTCTCGTTCACAGGCAGCGTGGAGACCGGCCGCAAGGTGGCAGTGGCCTGTGCGGAGCAGCTCATCCCCTGCACGCTCGAGCTTGGCGGCAAGGACGCCATGATCGTATGCGAGGACGCGAACCTCGATTACGCGGCAGGTGGCGCCGTGGCGGGTGCGTTCATGAACACCGGCCAGTATTGCTGCGGCACGGAGCGCGTCTACGTGGTCGAGTCCGTCGCCGAGGAGTTCACGCGCAAGGTTGTGGATTGCGTGTCCGAGCTTCGGCAGGGATCCGACGGCGAGTTCGACGTGGGCGCCATCTTCTGGCCGCGCCAGCTCGAGATCATCGAGGAGCATATGGCGGACGCGGTAGAGCGCGGTGCCAAGGTCCTGACCGGCGGACGTCGCAATCCCGATCTCGAGGGGCTCTTCTACGAGCCGACAGTGCTGACCAACGTCGACCACGGCATGAAGATCATGCGTGATGAGACATTCGGCCCCATCCTTCCGATCATGCGAGTGAGCGACGAGGAGGCGGCCATCGCCCACGCCAACGACAGCCGCTACGGACTCGGTGGCAATGTCTGGACGCGGGATACCAGCAAAGGTGTGCGCATCGCACAGCGGATGCAGTCCGGCAGTGTCTGTGTCAACGACATGACGATGACCTACGGGATCCAGGAAGCGCCCTTCGGCGGCCTCAAGCAGAGCGGTATCGGGCAGGTCAATGGCGAGACCGGCCTCCGCGGCTACTGCCATGCCGAGCCGATCATCGTGGACCGTCGTGGCGGGAAGATGTCGGCCGACCGCTATCCGTACAGCGCCAAGACCGACGCCGGCATGCAGAAGTTCATGAAGCTGCTCTGGGGCACCGGGATCGGTCGCTGGCTGAGCTGATGGCCCTGCGGTGGCCCGCTCTCGATATCGGTAGGCTCTCGCTCTAAAGGCAGCGGGAGAGGCAGCGGGAGGAGTGCATGGAGTCGGATGACGCCTGCTTCGAAATGGGTCGTCGGGATGGAGCCAGGATCCCAGACCTCACGCGACGCGAGGTACTCGTGGCGGGCGCGACCGCGCTCGCAAGCTTGGCGTGGGTTTCGCCTGCGTTCGCTGCCGACGAGGGCTTTCGGGTCTCCGAGGCCACCCGCGCAGCGCTCGGTGAGAGTTCACTCCTCTATGTTTCGCCGCTGCACAAGAATGGAAGCGAGAGCAGCTGCCACGGTGAGGTCTGGTACTTCGTCGATGGCGACGCGGTCGTGATCGCCACGGCGGCGGATCGCTGGAAGGTCAGGGCGATTCGAAGCGGCCGCGATCGCGCACGCGTCTGGGTTGGCGACCATGGTCCGGTCTGGCGCGCGGGAAAGCGCTACCGCGATGCTCCCTCGTTTCTGGCGAGGGCGGAGATCGACGACGACAAGGCCGTCTTCGAGCGCCTCATGCAGGCCTTTGCTGAGCGTTACGCGGACGAGTGGAGCAAGTGGAAGCCGCGCTTCGACAAGGGGTATGCGGATGGCTCGCGCCTGGTTGTGAGATACACGCCCATCGAAGAATAGGCGCGACGGCTCAGAGCAGGGAGCTGGCCCGCTCGAGGCACCAGAACGTGGCCAGTGAGCCGATCCCGTAGGCGGGCACGCGCGCCACCCAGTCGGGTGCCTGCGCGAGCTGCGCATGCAGCAGCGCTCGCACTCCGATCACGACGAAGACGAACGCCAGCTGTCCGATCTCGATGCCGAGATTGAAGCAGAAGAGCGCGAGCGGGATCTCCACGTCGGGCAGTCCGACCTCGGCGAGCGCCCCCGCAAAGCCCATTCCATGCAGCAGTCCGAAGCCGGCCGCCATCACCCAGGGCCGCCGACGCAGGAGCCCCGGCCTGGTCGCTTGCGGGGTCGCGATCTCTACCGCGAGCGCCAGCACACTGAGCGCGATCAGCAGCTCGACCAGAGCGCTCGGCACGGTGGCGATGCCCAACGCGACCAACGAGAGCGTGATGCTGTGTCCAAGAGTGAACGCGCTGATGGTCTTGATCAGCGGTCGCGCTTGCACGACCAGGATCAGCAGGCCGAGCACAAATGCGAGATGATCGAGACCAGTCAGGATGTGCTCCACCCCCAGGCGCAGGTAGCTCTCCAATACATCCAGCTTGGACGGCCGGGCGGGCACCACGAAGGCGGGCCGGCGCGCGCGAAGGATCTCGTTCACCACGCGCCCGTCTGCCAGCGCGAGGCGCACCAGCACGTCGATCTTGGCGCTCTCGATCCCACGAATTCCGATTTCTGACCCGACGAGGCTTTCGCCCGCGCAATCGATGCCCCAGATGAGCGTGATGCTCGTGGCATCCTCGACCATCGACGACTCAGTCACCGCGCGGCATGCGGCCGGGAGCTCGGGGGCGATGTCCATGCCGCGTGGTCGCAGACGCGCCGTCTTCCAGCGCACCTCGCCGACGCCTGGCGCCGTCTCGATCAGCTCCAGCAGCGCCGGTGCCAGCGGGTGCGCAGAGGTCTCCGCGGCCAGCAACGCCGCGCCGAGTCCGAGCGCTAGCCCGAGCAGCACGTGCGCGCCTCGGGGCCGGTGCGTCCGCGTTCGCTCCCCCCTCATGGTCCTGCCGCGAATCCAATCGAGCGCCACGTGATATAGGCGAGGTAGCAGGCCAGGAGGGTGAAACCTTCTCCACGCACGATGACGTTGCGATTCGTGCTGGCGGTCAGGGTGAAAAGCAGTGTCAGGAGCGCTGTGAACATCAGATCGACATGCCCCCCCGGCGGAATCGCCATCGGCCGGATGGTGGAGGAGACACCGGCGACGAGCAGGGTGTTGAAGATATTCGACCCCACGACGCTGCCCACCGCCATATCGTGCCGGCCGTGGCGCACACAGGAGATGCCTGCACCGAGTTCGGGCAGGCTGGTGCCGATCGATACGATCGTGAGACCGAGCAGCACTTCGGGCACCTCGAGGGCGCGCGCCAGGTCGACCGCCGCGCTCACCGTGATCTCGGCCCCGCCGACCAGCCCGACGATGCCCAGGACCGTGAGGCCGAGGTCGCGAGTGACCCTCGGCGTCGGACCGTCGTTCTCGATCGGGAGCTCGACGAGGGGCGCGCCGACGGAATCATCATCGGCGCCGGCGGGATGGTTGTTATTCTTCAGCCTCTCCCGGCGCCGGATCAGGTCACCCACGGTGTAGTAGGAGAAGACGACGAAGAAGAGCAGTAGGATGATTCCGTCCGTGCGCAGGTAGGCATTGCGGGCGGCTCCGAGCTCCACGTCGAAGGCCATCACAACGGCCGCCGCTGTGGCGAGCAAGAGCATCGGCAGCTCGCGCCGGATCAGGAGGTTGTGAATCGGGATCGGGCTCATTACGGCGACCAGGCCCACGATCAATCCGATGTTGGCCATATTCGATCCGAAGACGTTGCCGAACGAGAGGGCGCCGGTATCGCTCAGCGCAGCTCCGATGTTGACGGCGAGCTCCGGTGCACTCGTGCCGAAGGCCACGACAGTCAGACCAATCGCGAGCGGTGACACGCCCAGACCGCGCGCCAGCGAGGAGGCGCCCCGCACCATCACCTCGCCACCCGCGACGACGATCGTCAATCCGACGATGAGTAGGAATATGTCGGCGAGCATGCTGGATTCGGGTGCGGTGGATTGGGCCGGTGGCGATGGCAGGGTTCTAGGCGATGTCCCGCTCTTTGCGGGTCTCCTCGGAGAAGTCCTGCGGCGGCTGGCGCAGGAGCCGAAGGGCCTCCTCCTCGGTCTGTGCGAAGGCCGCGGCGTCGGTGGTGACGCAGAACTCGACCATGATGCCATTGGGATCGACCATGTAGATGGATCGGCACCAGCCGTGATCGATCTCGTGGAGGTGCTCGACTCCGCGCTCTCCCAGCTGCTGGCGCTTGGCGTCGAGCTCCTGCTCGCTGTCGAGGCGGAAGGCGATGTGGTTCACCCAGCCATCTGCCTGCTTGTGGTTCTCGGTGTGCACGAGCGGCAGGCCGAGCTTCCCCGTGTAGAAGGCGTACGTCGCCTCCGGATCTCGTGTCGCGTAGGCGACGTGGTGGAGACTCCGGGACTGAATCGTGGCGTCGTCTGCCATGCTGCGCTCTTCACCCATTCGGCATGTCGGCATGCGTCGATGCGCTCACCCCGAGCACCCCGGGGCGCGCTGAGCCCGGGCAGCGTA